>DATLQP010000411.1:0-4295 GCA_035535155.1 Propionibacteriaceae bacterium | reverse complement strand
CGGTGCCCGCGGCATCCATCTCGGCATCGCGCTTGTCGATGAAGCGCTGGCATTCGCCCCGCAGGTCGGCGAGCTCGGTGTCCCCAAGCACAGCCTCGAGCACGAACCAACCTTCACGCTCGTATGCCTGCCGCTGCTCGTCGGTGATCATTTCCTGATACGTGGTCATCGCAACTTTGCTCCCTGTTTTGACGTACGACGCCGGTAGTCTGCTGGCACGTGCTGGGGACCGACTGCTCGTCTTGTGACGATTAGTGATCGTTTTCTGCTGACATGACGAGCGCCGTCCTTGCCCCGTCGGAATATGCTGGCGCCGTCTGGCGATATACCTTCGCACGCTCGCGCGAGCATCTCGCCGTGCACAGCCATGTGGAGCTCGAGTTCAGCCTCGTGCTCCGGGGCAGGGCCGCATACGTCGTCGACGAGGCTTGCTACGACCTCGGCCGTGGCAGCTCGATCTGGCTCTTTCCAGGTCAGCAGCACTTGCTAGTCAACCAGTCGCCCGACTTCGAGATGTGGATCGCGGTATTTCGGCGTCACTTGGTGGAGCAAACGTGCATCAGCGACTGGGCGCGACCGGCACTGGCGGAGCTGCCGGAGGACCCCGCTCCTCGCGTGGTCGCCCCGGATGCCCTCGATGTCCTGCTAAAGCGGGTGGAATCGACACGTGCGGACCGGGATGCCGATGCAGCGACCTTCAACGCGGGCCTTGCGTTTGCATTGCTGGACGCGTGGGATCGACACAGAGCGGCCTCGCGTAGCGAGCCGGTGCGCCGCGTGCACCCGGCCGTCGAGCACGCCGCTCGGCTTCTGCGTGACGGCGCTGCGCCCACCACCGTTCACGAGTTGGCGGCCCGCGTGAACATGAGTCCGGCGCATCTCAGCCGCCTCTTCAAGTCGCAGATCGGTACGACGATCGGTGGCTTTCGCAACCAGCAACGCCTCGAGCGATTCATGCGGCTTCGCGAGTCAGGCAACGCCGCCACGCTCGCGCGCACCGCCCTCGATGCCGGCTTCGGCAGCTATCCGCAGTTCTACCGCGTGTTCAAGCGCTTGACGGGCGTCGGCCCCGCTGGCCTTCGCCTCTAGGGACATTCCCGCACTCTGGCCCCAGGCTGTTGACTGGCGCACGAAAAAGGCATAGCCCCTGCCGACCTCTCGCGATGTTTAGGCATGAAGTCGAAGGCAAAACCGGTTCGACCACAAGATCTGATCGGAGACCTTCCAGGGGTCTGTCTGTATCGGGTGACGGTGGTGCGAGGAAGGATCTAGTTCCTCACCGATAGCACCCACAAGGGAGGCAGCATGGCAGCAACAGAAACCGCTGAGCGGCGCCGCATGGCGTCGTCCTACAGCGACTCTCGTCCCGCCTATGGCGACGAGACCAAGAACGCGCTCAAGACCACGGAGTTTTTCGCGATGGTCGGCGTCATCGCGGCGATCCTGATCGCCGCCAAGGTATCCGACTCGCTCAACGACGTGCGCGCCTGGACGCTCGTCGCTGCAGTCGCGATCGGTTACATCATCAGCCGTGGGCTGGCCAAGTCGGGCAGCAAGTACTTCGGGTCTGAAGACCCGGCCAACCGCGACAGCCACTAGCACGGACGGGGGTTTGGGCTGTGCCGGGTTGTTCGCCCGGCACAGCCCCAGCGCGCGCTGGCCCAGCGGAGCGTCTTAGCGCTACGGGACCGCCGAGGAGAAGCCTGACTTGCGATACTCGCGCTGGTGGGTGAAGTCGATCCCCAAGGCACGCGCAGGGACGGCCTCGACGCGTTCCTCGATCAAAAGGTCGAAGAGGGTTACGTGATCGAGACCCGCACCGACACCCACGCGATCATCTGGCTACGCCCGAAGAGCCTCAGACGCTTCACGAGCGGCGCAGACCCTGGACGCTACGTGGTCGAAGTCGACGAAGATGGAGTCGCGACGATGCGTCCGGCAGAGCCGCGACGCACATGAAGCGATACCTGAGCTGCCAAAGGGTGATGGACATCCTGGGCCAACGGCTGACAGCCTCACCCGCGCCCACACGGAGGTCAAAACATGGCGACCAAGGACAAGAACACGAAGAAGAGCATGGAAAAGAAGCCGGCTCAAAAGACGCTGAAAGAGAAGCGGCAGGCCAAGAAGGCCAAGAAGTAGCCGGACCAGGCCGAGCAGCCCGCTCTGCCGAAAACCGCGTTGGCTGCCCGGTCCGCCTCAGCCGCGCTCTGCTCTGGAACAGAGCGGAGCGGCCGGATGGTTGAGCGCGTCTCCCACAGCAGGAACTCGATCGCCTGCTTCTGCCAAGCCTCGGGTGACATTCGCGCACACTGGCCCAGGCCAGCTTCTCGCGTGGCCTACTGGCGGGCTTCGTCTTCTAGTGCAATGCGACCACTTTGTCCTGCCTCCAGACGTACACGAGGACAGGCGGCGTACAGAGCACCGCAACCTGCATCAGGGTCAAGAGGGAGGTCGCGACGAGCGTTGTCTCCCACGGTCCCCCCACGAGGATGACCGAGACGCTGTAGAGGGCCGCGGTGACCACGCCGAAGAACCACGCGAGGCCCGACCGGTGCCAGAGGCGCCAGATGACCAGCGCTTGGACCGCGACAATGACTGCGAAGCTCTGGGCGCCGCTCACGACCGGATTTCCCGGGAGCAAGGCGACAAGGTCGAAGAGCGCCAGCAGCACACCCGAGGTGAGGATCAGCGGTCGGGCGGCAGAGTCGGTCATTGCTGTGGAGATTGTCGCATACGTCAGGGGGCATTCCCGCACACTGGCCCATGGAGCCGTCGTCTCGCCTGCGCGCCTACGACGGATACCGAGATGTGCCACCGCACCAGTGCAAGGCATATCGTTCGGGCACCCGATCGGCCATGCCGTTCAAACATGAGGAGATTTGATGCCCACTGTGATGGCCTACCACGACGTGAAGGACAAGGATCACTGGCTCGCTTCCCCGAAGCGTGAGGAGTTCTTCGGGCCCCTCGGAGTCACCAACATCCGGACATTCGTCGATCCGGAAAATCCAACCCGAGTCGGGTTGGTGATGGACGTTGCCGACATGGATGCCGTCATGGCCGCGATGGAAACGCAGCCAGCTGCAGACGCGATGGCACACGACGGCGTTTTTCCCGAGACGCTGGTGATTCTGGTCGAGGCGTAACCCAAGCGATCCGAGCTCGTCTGCGAACCCCGTTCGGGGGACATTCGCGAACACTGGCCCAGGTCACATTCTTGCGCCCGCGTCCCATACACGAGCGCGCGCCCTCCGCACTTGAGATAGTTGCCCGAGGCGTCCGGACGACTCGGTTTAGCGAAAGGAGCTCCAGATGGCGTACGGCATTGTGCATCAGTTCCCCGGCGGGACACAGGAGCAGTACGAGGCGTCGATTGCGGCCGTGCACCCGAGCGACGGAAGCCTCCCAGAGGGGCAGATCTTCCACGCAGCCGGGCCGTCAGCTGACGGCTGGACGATCATCGCGATTCACGACTCGCAGGAGAGCTGGGAACGCTTCCGCGACGAGATGCTGATGCCTCGCATGAACGAAGGCATCGATGGCGGCTTGCCCACGCCCCCGCAGGAGACGAGCTTCACTGTTCACAACCAGCAGACCGGCTAAGAAGAGAACGCCAAAGGCGGCACGCGTCGCCTACCGCTCATCGCCCGCAGGAGAGATCCCTTCGGGTGACGTTCCCGCACGTCACCGATGGTGCGGTCAAGAAGCCGCTTGAAGCTGGGAGTCGTCGGCCGTTTGGTCAGACAGGAGCCGTAGTAACCGCCTCCGGCGCCTTCCCTTCCCAGTATCGGTTGAGGGCTTCCTGCACCTTCACGAACCAAACGATTGCCGGGATGATGAAAACGCCGAACGGGAAAAGCCATAGGCCCGTCCAGCCCGTGACAGGTGGCTGTTGCCCGTCCTTCTCGTACATCTTCCCGATCTCCGAAGGGATCACGAATGCCATCACAGGGCTGAGGAGGATCCAGATGACGAGGCCGAGCACCCCGCCGAGTCCGTCGCCGGTGTGCTGCTTCATCTCTTCTTCAGTCTTGTAGACCCAGTACCAGCCGTAGAAGCCGAGCGTGACGATGAACAGGAGAATCCCGAAGCCGATCCCGCGCGGCTGGCCTACAGGTCTGGCATTGCCGGAAACGCTCATCGTTGCCTCCTCGATTCGAGTGAAGCGACTGAATCACGCCTGGGACTGAAAGACCAGCCGAGCGCCTAAGCGCTGACCCGACTATTCCGGCGCGCACCACATGCGCCTACGACCGAATCGGCTTGAACATGCCTGTTGAGACGGAAGCTGC
>DATLQP010000410.1:0-4656 GCA_035535155.1 Propionibacteriaceae bacterium | reverse complement strand
GATCGAACTTCTTGTAGTTCGCGTTCTTCTTGACAGGGCTGCTGCTCGCCTTCGGAGAGGTACTAGGCGACGGTGTCGAGGCGGTGGTCGCGGCTACCTGCGAAGGTGTGGGGTTTTCTGGCGCCGACGGTGCGGTCTGCGGCGGTGCGGCCGGGGAGCTGCAGGCTGCGGCAGCGGACACAAGGGCGACAGCACTGGCGACGGCGAAGACCTTACGGCGAAAGCGGACACGCGCAAGCACCTCGCCGACGATAGCACCCAGTTTTGAGACAAACGCGTTGATGTTCTTCGAGTCGCGCTCGCAGCTACTCGTCACGCAACAGCTCTCCCGGAGGTAGACGACGGATCAGGGTGGTGGCCGCCAGCGACGCGGCGACCGAGACGGCAAGGACAAGTGCCGCTAGCCCAGCAATGTCGGCCCGCGGAAGCACAAGTTCTGGGCGCAGTACGAACAGGGGCTGCAGCACTTTCACCAGGAAGTACGCCATGACGCCGCCGACGAACGTGCCCGCAACCGCTCCGACCACCACCACACCAACGGATTCGGTGACCAGGAGCGATCGGATCTTTCCGATTCGCATTCCTTGGGCGCGGAGGGTGACATACTCCCTCCGCCGTTGCAGCAGCAGTCCGAACACAAAGATCGTGATCGCGGTGGCCGCCATGGCTAGCGCGTACGCCGAATCCAGGGTGAGCAGGCCGCGGATGTTCAGGGCTGCGAGGCTTGATTGATCTTTGTCCAGCGCTGTCGCCCGCGTGTCGAACTGCAGAGCGTCTGTTGTGCCGGGTCCCTCTCGTAGTTCCGCGGCGACCCGATCCAAGGTGGGATTGCTCGGGTCTGTGGTGTTTGCCAGGAAGAAGCTGGCGTTGGTCGAGGGGATGAGCTGCATCTGTCGTTCGATGTTGACGACGAGGTCGACGCCTTCGGGGAAGCCGGGAAGACGAACAAACAGTCCGGCGACCTTCATCTCGGCCAGCTTCTGCTTCTGCGTTCCTCGGGCGAAGAGCACCTGCACCTCATCACCCGGTTCGACGTCGAGGGTATCGGCGAGATCCTCGGTCAGCAGCACCCCGCTCGGCTGGCGTTGCAAGGCATCCATGGCATTGGCCGCGGTTATGCCCAGAAAATCGGTATCGATAAGCGGGGCAACATGGGCGAAGCCGGCGGGATCGATGGCAGCCATGTTCCCTGCGTCCTCGTTCACCTCGCTCTCGAGCAACGCGTTCTGCAGGCCGTACACCACGGGCGTCACGGTCTGAAGGCCAGGCACTTTGAGCTCGTCGGCGTATTCCGGGGGATGATCAAGTGCACTGATCGGGGACGGTGTAACGCGTACGTCCGAACCCACCACGAAGCGCGCGTCACGGGCTTTCGCCTGGTCGTACGACGCGCTGAAGGACGCCACGCTGGTGCCCAGGGCGACGATCAATCCGACCATGATCATTGCAGAGGCCGCCGCCCAGGAGCGGCGTCGAATGCTGCGGGTCAGCAGACCCCGAAGGGGCCGGCCGAAGCGGTGGCCGAGGGGCAGCGGCAGATGGGCGAACACACGCTCGACGACCCGCCCCAGCACCAAGACCCCGCCCAGCCAAATGCCGATCGGGACAATCACCAGATGCAGCTGCAGGGACACGGCTCGGCCGAAATATACCGATCCGCGGACGCCCTCGAAGCCGCCGTGGCGGCGCTGGTACCACTCGACAGCCACAGCCGCACCCAAGATCAGGAAGTCGATGCCGAGCAGGCGCCAGAGGGGCGCTCGCGATGCCAGCTGTGCTCGCTCGTCGCTGATCTGGCGGGTGATGGCTCGGCGGCCTGACGCATAGAGCGCGACGCCGGTTGCGAGAAATCCGGCACCGGCACCGAGCAGCGCGGACACCAGCAGGCTTCCCGGAGAGGCGCTGGCCAGCGCATCGGCGGACAGCACGACCGCGGTCGACACGAGACCCAGCGCGACACCGAGCAATGACCCGACGGCGGCAAGGGCAAGGGTGCGCAGCGCATGCATGCGCAGCAGGTGCCGGCGATTGGCGCCGCGAATCCGCAGAATCGCCTGTTCTCTGCGCAGCGCACTGGCCAGCACGCCGCCCGCGTACGCGGTGAGGATCGCTGCCAGCAGAGCGCCGGGAAGTCCCAGGAAGACGAACATGCGCTTGGCAGTTCGCGCGTCATCCCGGGCCACCTGAAGCGCATTGGAGATGTTGTCGATCAAGACGTCTTGGCCGGGCGCGACGGCGTTGACCGCATCAGCGACGGCCTTCGTCTGGGTGAGGGCTGTTCCCGGATCGGCGTCAAGCGGCTCTCGCACCATGAAGACGTCGACCTCGAGGATCGGTTGGTTGCGAAGGATCGTGCCGGGCGCGGTTGCCACGTTCTGGAAGGCCGGCACGATCGTCTTGGCGAAGACCTCGGGTCCGACGATCACGGTGTTTCGGACATACACGAACTGCTCGAGTTGTTTTCCCTCCCGGCTGTAGAACAGCGACTTCGCTCGCGAGACGTCGGTGATGCCGCTGATGCGTACGCTGAGCGGCTCGGGCATGCCGGGTATCCGTACCTGGACGACACCGCCTGGCCCAACCGACAATGCGCGAGCTGCCTCGGCGCTGAGCAGTGCGGAGCCTGGTTCATAGGCTCCGTCGACGATGCGGATGGACGGATCTTGGTCGAGATATTGCTTGTCGAGGCCGAAGACGCGTACTCCCTCGGGCGGCCGCTTGGCGCCCACGGAAAGCGAGCCGGGATTGAGATCGACGAACGACAGCGGCTCTGCTCGGGCTACCCCCGGGATTTGGCTGATCTTGCTGGTCAGCTCCTCAAGGCTGAGCGCATCGGAGGTATTGGCTTTGGTCGGGTCACCGATCTCACGGCTGGAGAAGCTCGCGCTCGGGCCAAGAGCTGGCACCGACTCCACGGCGGCGTCAGCGACCACGTCGTACTCGAGCGTGATCTTCGACTTGGCTCGTACGGTGCCCAGGTTGAGCCCGAGCTTGGCTTCTCCCTGCGCAAGCGGGAACTCACCGCCGTAATCGGGCAGCCGGCGGTCGTCGATGGTCATCGAGTTGGGAACGTAGCTCAGCGGAGGAACGGGTTCGTCTCTGACGACGACCTCATTGGCAGGATGAGAGCTGTTGTTGGCCAGGATGAGCGTGACGTGTCCATGTTGGCCCGGCTCGAGTTGTGATGGCGTGATCTGTTCGGTGAGCCGCACTCGATTGCCGAGGGGATCGGACAGGAGACGCTGCATGTCGATCGGGATGGGTGCGATGGCGCGCGCAGTCATCGTCGCCGAGGAGCCGTCGATAAAAAACAGGACAGCGGAGAAGAGGCCGATGCCGAGCGTCATCCCGGCGAGTGCAGTGAGGCTGCGTCTGGGGTTGCGGCGCAGATCGCGCCAGACATAGCGGCCGATCACGAGACGCGTCCGTCCCGCAGATGCACCTGCCGGTCCAGCCGACTTGCGGCCTCCCCGTCGTGGGTCACCATGATCAATGTCGCACCGATCTCTTGCTGCATCCCGAGCAGAAGATCAATAACGCCGACAGCGTTTGCTGTGTCCAGAGCGCCGGTCGGCTCGTCGGCAAGGATGATCTTGGGCTGATGCACGACCGCTCTGGCGACTGCGGCACGTTGCCGCTGACCGCCTGAGAGGTGGTCGGGCAGTCGGTACGCCAAACCAGCGAGACCGAGGTTGCTGAGCATCGCGAGCGATTTTCCGGTCCCGGAAGGCTGCCCGTTCAGCGAAAGCTGGAGTGCCACATTTTCTAGCAATGTGAGAAAAGGCAGCAGATTGTCGGCTTGGTAAACGAAACCAATGTGACTACGCCGAAAGTCAGAGCGATCACCCTCAGACAACGTCGAGATGTCGGAATCGCCAATCCGTACGCTGCCCGAGGTCGGCTGCGCGAGGCCACCGATCACCCCGAGCAGCGTCGACTTGCCACCGCCGCTGGGTCCGGTGATCGCCACGCTTGATCCGGTGGCGACAGTGAAAGTGACCCCATCGAGGGCGCGAACTGGGCCGCTGGCTGTCTGGTGCTCGACAATCACCGAGTCCACCGTGATGGAGGCGTCCATGCTCATCCCGCGACGACCTTACGGTCGGTTAGCCGCAGCGAACGGTGAGCCTGGCGGGCGAGCTGCTCATCGTGAGTCACGTACAAGACCGTGAGGTTGCGCTCCCGAGAGGCCGTGAAGATCATGCCCATAACGTCGGAGGCGGTGCTGGAGTCGAGTTGTCCAACCACCTCGTCGGCGAGGAGCAGATCCGGTTCGTTGGCCAGCGCCACGGCGACGGCTACTCGCTGCGACTCTCCACCGGACAGTTGCCGCGGAAGGTGATCCATCCGGTGGCCCAGTCCAAGGTCGGACAAGAGTTCCCGAGCTCGTGCCGCGGGACGGCGACCGGACGCGAAGCCCATAGCAAGCTCCACGTTTTCCACTGCCGTCAAGAACGGGATCAGATTGTCGGACTGCAGCACAAAACCGATTCGGTCGGCACGGAGGTTAGCCCGGTCGTTGTCATCGAGCCGATCCATCTGCTGCCCGCCGATATAGACATGCCCCTTGTCAGGGCGCATCAAGCCGGCAATCAGCGAAAGCAGAGTCGACTTTCCAGTCCCGGATCGGCCGACCAGGCTGGTGGTCTCACCTTG
>DATLQP010000409.1:0-6604 GCA_035535155.1 Propionibacteriaceae bacterium | reverse complement strand
CTGCCACCCGTCGTCAATGATCACCGAGCGCATACCCATATCGGCAGCCAACGTGAGCTCGGCGTCGAGCTCCTGCTGCTTCAGCTGCTGGTGCATGCTGTACCAGGTGGAGTACACCGGTTGGGTTGCGGCAGCCGGGAGCTGCCTGGGGAGTGCGTCCGCCCCATCTAGTGGGTCGCGCTCGGACCACCAGGCGGCGATGTCCGCTAGCACGTCCTCGTAAGGGAATCCTGGCGGGTACAGCCGAACCCGGCACGGCTGGGTCCCGACCGTGAACGTGACATCGGCGTTGATCCGCTTGTCCTCCTCGCTCACGGCGAGCCGGAAGGTAACCTCCGTCACCGTCTCCGTTACGGCGAACGCGTGCGTGCACCGGCTTTGGGCGTCAAACAACAACCCTGCCGGCACTTCGGCAGTCAGGCTGGCGGTGGTTGGGGCAAACCAGTCGCTGTACAGCGACTTGGCGAAGCCGACTCGACTGGTCCAGTACCCAACGGCACCGCTCAGCGGGACATGCCAGGTAACCGTGACCGTCGTTCCCAACGGCGCGTCGACCTCGACCTCGCGATGGCCCAGCCGCCCGTTGCTCGGAACATCGTGCAGTAGGCCGGTGGACACGGCCAGATCGATTGCGTCGGAGAGCATCTGAGGCTGGGTCATGGCTCATTGTCCAGCGCCTCCACACGCGCCAATCCCCGGATCAATGAACGTTCCTCACCGACACAGCCGCCCGCAACGACCGCCAGACTCGGTTCAGCCTCCGCGCCTCTTGCGGTGTCCGCAGGCGGGTCGGCTTGCGGGGCAGACTTCCGAGCGCAATACGAATCCTGGCGTGAATTGTTGCCCGACAGGGGTGTGGAGTGCCTCGCTCATCATGTTCGTCGTCTTCGGCGCATTCGTGATCAGCCCCGACGCCGTCATCAAGTCGATCGGATGGCGCTCGCGGTCGGCGTACTCATCGAGGCGTTCGTTATCCGCATGACCCTGGTACCCGCGGCAGTGACGCTCCTCGGCGACCGGGCGTGGTCCCTCCCGGGCTGGCTTGACCGGCTCCTGCCGAATCTCGACATCGAAGGGGAATCACTCGGCGAACAGCGAGCCCCCGAGGCGGCACAACAGCAGCCCAAACCCGGCAAGGTCGACGTCGACACGACAACCTGACGGCCAGAGCGAGCTCCGTCCGGGTCGGCACCGCCCACTACACATCCCTGGCAAGAGTTTCTCGACTTCGCGAGACGCCTGTGTCGTGGCGGGGGCGAGAGTCAACCTGCGGCTGGTGCAAGTCGCGGTGGCTCACCAGCGCTGTCGTTGTCGGTGCGACTGCCGGTCATGCGCAGGATGCATGATCTGGCACGTGCGTTCCATCAGTCGACGCTGGCCGCTTTTCGACTAGCCAAGTCCTGCGGAGATTGGTTCTGTCCTCCGCTGTGAGATCCACTCAGCGCGACAAGTTTGGCCAACCCAGGCGACACATGGGACTGCAGGCGACCGAGTGCGACGTTCAACTCTGCGGATCCGCCCCCGGGCGGAATACGCGCTGGGTTGAGAGCGACGTTGTCGGCCCAGGCCTTGATATCCGGCTCGGATCCGAACGACATGACGGCCCGCGTGCCCAGGACGTTCATGTTCGCCCACTCGGCCGGCGTGTTCGGCAGCGGGGTGGGTGGGCACAGCCTGTTCTTCTCCGCGTCGTCTTCGCGAGTCGCCTCGACGTACCCAGCGAGGGCAGCCCCGAAGCACGGGAACCCCGCCCGGATCGGCTGTAACGTGATCGCTGAGTGCGCCCAGATCGGTATCAGCGGCGGGTACTTCAATCCGGACGCCGCGCAGTGCACGACGATCGCGTTTTTCGCAATCGTGACTGACCCTTTCTCGAGCGTGATACGCCCCGGCTCCACCCGCCGGACATACCCCAGGCGTACGACATGGTCAATGGTGCGCAGTTGCTCGAGTTCCCAGCTGGCCAATGTGGGCGTCTTCGCCATCGTCGGCGTCACCGACCGATCGATACGCAGCATGACACCCGCGTCTTCCAGCCGGAAGAACAGATCCTCAAGTGATGCCGCCGCTACCGCCGCTTGCATGATGTCGGCGGCCATACCCACGAACACCGCCGGATCTGGCTGAACCACTGCCCTGTTGAACATCCAGGGCTCACGGGGCCTCACCCACCAGATCCCATCAGGGTCGACGCCGCGTTCCAGAAGCCAGACGCAGGCGTCGGTCGCGGTCTTGCCCGACCCCACGATCACGTACTGACTCGGAGCCTCGGTCAGCCGAACGAGGTCGTTGACTGGAATCACGTGCACGCCGTCCGCGACATCGAACGGCGGCCGCGTATCAGCCGGGATGTCGGGGGCGAGGTACCGCGCGTCGACGATCCGGCACCGCGCAGACACTTCGAGTCGTTGCCCGGACAGGCGCGAGACGATCTGGCGATCCCCGACGTATTCGCAACTGCCGAAGAAGTCGACCTTGCCCGACGCCAGCATCCGCTCGGTCAGGACTCGACTGTAGTAATCGCAGATCTGGGAGACGCTAGCCCGCTCATACAGGCCAGCCTCAGGTCCACGTTGCTGCACCCGACCGTCCCCGAGCAGTGTCGACGCGACGCCATAGAAAGCAGAAGCCTGGTGCAAGCGGACAAAAGGATAGGCGTCGAGCCAGTGTCCGCCGACACCGTGACGCCGGTCGACCACAGCCACACGCACGTCGGCGTGGTCGATCAGCGCATCCGTGAACGCCATACCGCTGGCGCCAGCCCCCACCACCAGATAGTCAGCTTCCACTGCGACCGCCACGGATCAACCAAACCACGGCGGTGGGATCGCGTCCACTGATCGAGCCGTCATCGGCACGAGCGCTCGATCAGCGGCAGAACGGACCCGTTGTGTTCCTGATACGAGAGCACCATGCCGCACGCGGTCCCGGAGGCACGGCCGGGTTCAGGTTCGATCCAGGTTCCGCATCTGACCTAGCCAAGTGTCCGCAAACGGTTCCCCCCGCGGGCTCTTTGACTTGGTGATTGGCATCAACCGCTGGAGCTACCGGCTCGTGCTGTACGTGGCGTTGATGACCGACCGGTATCCGCCGTCCGGCTTGACCGGGGGCGCGTCGACCCCGAGGGTCTGGCGGAATCCGGTGCGGCCCAGCGAAGCCAGCAAGTAGCGCACCCGCGCTAGGCACTGGCGTGCGTCTGCGTGTGGCGTGTGCACGATGGGATCGATGTCCTCAAGCCGGTTCAGCTGCTCGCCGGCGGTTTGACAGAGGGAGTCCGGTAGGACCTACACGCGAGGCGCGTTCACGCAGGTGGAGGGTGAGCCGAATCAGTGCGGCGAGCGCTGATTCCACCGGAGGAACGAGTTACGACGAAGGCGGCCAGAGCGACGCCAACCAGGGTCCCAACAAGGGTACCGATAAGCGGCAGATCGATGGCAAAGCCACCGCCGAACCCGGCAGCGACGCTCCCTGTCATCAAACCGGCTGCACGTACTCTCGGTCCGCGCCATTGCTCAAATCGTGATGTGTGAGCTTCGGAATCAGGCGAACGCCCCGCTCGTCTGCTGGCAGCCAGGAATGCGATCAGCAAGGCCGGCCTGAGAAGATTGCTGACGTTCTGGATGATATTTCCTGGAGCTAGATTGCCGGACGCGATGACATCCATGACATGGACGACCGTCGCCCCTACGCCAAAGACAGTCACAGCGATGACGGTGGCCTCACGGAAGCCATCGCGCCGGCCCATGGCGACAATTCCAAGGATGCCTACCGCCAGGTTGGCAAAGCCAACCTCGAGCTGAAAGGGATTACCGGTCGGCCAGCCGATGGACTCCGCGACCGAATCTGAGATGAAGAAGTGACCGAAGAATCCACCAATTCCGCTTCCCGCGACACCGACCCAAACAGATACAGCAGGAAGATTTCCCACCTGCGCTCGCGCGGCCGACTAATCTTGTCCAGACCGAGATGACCGGCAGCGATGATGACCGGCAAGATCGAGAAGCTGAACACGCGGATCGCAACACTGTCCATGCATTCCCTCCTCAAGAGACATCGCCACCACCACTGGGCGTCCGAACCCACTGCTGATCCTTGTAGCTGATGGACAGCCGCCATGACAGCCGACTTGCCGTTCCCGGCCGGCGCGCTCACGCTCATCATGCCGATCTGGGCGTGAGCGGTCGACGGGCCCCGGTCTCATGAGCGCTGATCGGCCGAACCGAACACTTCGACACCGAACTGGTGCCCGCCGAGTACCACGATGCGGCCATGTGGGGGCACGGGGCAAGAGAGCCCGACGCCGACCAGTGCGATACGACAGATAGACCAATTAACTCATTTCCGGTGACTGAGCTGAATTGCCGTTACGAAAAGGATTGACGTAACGAATATGTGGGCGAGGCCGAAGCTCGATCGCCCAAACAGTTCCAGTCGCCTTCGTATGAAGCGCTTTACAAGAGGCGGAGCGGTTCGTCTCCGCCGGCGGTGCGGCAGGTTCGATCGCATGAGCCTTCAAGAACGCAAGGTGGCTGAGATCTTTGGGTTCGAGTGCGTTCGTTGAGCGAGAAAGGGAAGGCCGCCTTGCCTTTCTTCGATTGACTCGATCCCAACAAGCACTGACCCAATGTCCCGAAGTCGTCCCGACCATGTTTCGTCGGCAAGGAGTCACGATGTCAATGGCGAGTTCGTGGTCCCCGCTGGTGGCCACCAGTGGGGACTTTTTCATGGCCACGAACACACGAATCGGATAGCGTCGCACCGAGCGACCAGGCCACTGAAAAGGCCTAGGTAGGTATCAGCAGCGGCATCAGCTTGTCCTATTGCTGAATGACCAGACGCAATGACGAGGCGAAAGTATTGGACGCGCGGCCATTCGCTCCTCGCTTCGCCGTTCGTACGGTCAATTCGTGAGTTCATCCGAGAGACGTCAGAGGAGTCAGAATGTCCGTGAACACCATCAGCGACCTGGGTCAGCGTCTCCGCGGCCGGGTCATCGATCGCGATCATCCCGATTAGGAGGAGGCGCGCCGGCCTAACCATCGACAACCTTCTCGAGGCCGATGTCGTGCTCGCCGACGGCCGCCTAGTCACGGCCAGCAGGTTCAGTTACCCAGACCTTTTCTGGGCCCTGCGAGGGGGTGGCGGCAACTTCGGGGTGGTGACGAGCTTCCTGTTCCAGGCACACCCGGTGAGCCAGGTTTACGGCGGCCCGGTGTTCTGGGACTTCGAGCACGCTAGAGCAGTCCTGCGGGCCTACCGTGAATTCCTGCCGGGCGCTCCCGAGGAGTTGGGTGCTTTTGTTGGGCTCAAGACCGTCCCGTCGGTGGACCCATTCCCCGAGGAGCACCGGGGCAAGCGCGCCTGTGCCGTCATCGGCTGTTACAACGGTCCGGCCGAACGCGGCGTCGACGTCATGGCTGGGCTCCTGGACGTGCTGCCAGCGCCGCTGTTCAACTGGATGGACCAGACGCCGTTCCCAGCGCACCAAGCCATGTTCGACCCGTTGCTGCCCAAAGGTCTGCAGTGGTACTGGCGGGGCGACTTCGTCAACGTGCTAACAGACGAGGCCATCGAAGATCACCTCGCCCACGCCAAAGACATGCCGGGCGCCCTGTCGCTGATGCACCTATATCCCATCGATGGAGCCGTTCACCGGGTCGGCCCCAACGACACCGCCTGGAATGCGCGCTCCGCCCACCTGGGCGATGGTCATCGCGGGCATCGATCCAGACCCGCGGAAGGCCGGCGAGCTCGCGACCTGGGCGCGTCGGTACTGGGCTGCGATCCACGCCCACACTGGGGGTGGAGGCTACATCAACTTCATGATGGGCGACGCTGACCACGCCCGGCTCTCCGCGACGTACGGTGACAATTACCAGCCGCTGGTGGCCTTGAAGAGAAAGTACGATCCGGCCAACTTCTTCCGCGAGAACCCAAACATTCCCCCGGGCGCAGCGGGTCCCGGGTGAGCAAGACAGGCTCACCCAGCGTCACCGATCAGCAGGATCTGCAAAGAGTCCGTAAGCCTTCGACCCGTCGTTAAATCTGACGCAGGCCGCGTTCGGCCTACGCTGAGCTCTAGGCCGAGGATCCTCCTCGTGGGCAGCGGGGCCGATCGGGGGCATCACCGCCGCACCACATTCGTGATCGAGCCTCGGAACCACCGACGGGCACCTTTCATACTGTGCCTGGCTCACACCGCCGTCAAGGGAGTCTGGTCAGCCGTCCTGGCAGTTCCGATCGGACGGCGAAAGAGCCTCACGCGGGTCGCGAGCGCCGGGTCTCGAACAGGATTCACGTGTCGGCCACCACTAGATCAGTCCATCGAACGTTCGCTGAGCGCAACTGACCTGGGCAAGCTTGCGAGGGGCACCCGCACTTGACTTAGACTGCCGACGCCCGTATGCCGGTCCGCTCGCGGCACAGCTGCGGGACAGTTCCTTGTCCGGCTGAGCCGGAACTGGCAGCTCACGGACCTGAACACGTCGCCCTGACTCGGTAGCGTGCAGCGCATGCGCATCAAGCTGGAGAACGTCGGCATCGCCGTCCGCGACCTGGAAGCGGCGATCGCCTTCTTCACTGACCTCGGGCTGACCGTTCTCGG
>DATLQP010000408.1:0-23433 GCA_035535155.1 Propionibacteriaceae bacterium | reverse complement strand
CGGCCCAAGCGGGCTGTCAAGCATCGTCCAATAAGTCGTAATCGTGATCATGGTCTCTTCCTATCCTCTCGTATCATCGGTTTCGGTCGCCGCCAAGGCCCAGAGATGCATCTGCGCATACGACCGCCACGGCCGCCACGCTTCGGCAACCTTGGTCGCAGCGGCAGAATCAGTCGGCAGCCCGGCCCGTGCCAGTCCGTGCCGGACACCCAAGTCGTCTGCGAGCAACACATCAGGATCTGACAGCACCCGCATCCGCACGTAGCCCGCGGTCCACGAGCCGATGCCTGGAATCGCAGTGAGCTCGCGTTCCACCTCGGCACGGTCAGCGCCCGGATCAAGGCGGAGTCTGCCGCCGGCCAGCCGGGCGGTCAGCTCATGCATGGTGCGCTGACGCCGGGCAGGCATCGGAAACGCAGCGGGATCCACGGCGGCCAGCGCATCTGAGGTGGGAAACACATGCGTGACCCCCGCCACGGGCGTGTCGAGAGGCTTGCCGTACGCCTGAACCAGCCGCGCCGCAACGCGGCGTGCTGCGGCAACCGAGACCTGCTGCCCGAGCACCGCTCGGACCGCCAGCTCGTCTCCGTCGACCGCGCCCGGAACCCGGATGCCTGGGGTTGCTCTCACGAGCGGCGTCAGAGCCGGCTCGGCCATCAGCACATCATCGACCGCCACGCTGTCGGCATCGAGGTCGAACAGGCGGCGGCAGCGCGCGACCGCGGATGCGAGGTCACGAAAGTCAGTCAGTCGCAAGATGGCCTGCAGATGGCCGTCGGCCGGGGTCACCTCGGCGACGCCGGTACCGTGCGGCAGGGCCAGACTCCGCCGGTAGGTTCCTTCGTGCACTTCCTCGATGCCTGGCACTGCTCGCACCGTGAGGAAGGCCAGCATGCCGGCCAGGTCCGCAGGCCGGCGGTACGGGAGCCGGAGTTCGATGGGGCCGGCAACCGAACGCGGAGCACCGAGACCGCGGCGCGACCGGCGTCGGAGGTCACTCGGTGTCGACGCGAAGATCTCGCGCATGGTGTCGTTGAACTGGCGAATGCTGGCGAAGCCTGCTGCATAGCCGACGTCGGTGACCGGCAGATCCGTGGTCTCGAGTAGGACCCGGGCCGTCTGAGCGCGCTGCGCACGGGCCAGTCGCAGCGGCCCGGCGCCGACCTCCTGAGAGAGCGCGCGGTGCACCTGTCGCTCGCTGTACCCGAGCCGACCCGCCAACCCGGCGACTCCCTCGCGATCGACAATTCCGTCTGCGACCAGGCGCATGGCCCGCCCGACGAGATCGGCGCGCATGTTCCATTCCGGTGCGCCTGGGCTGACGTCGGGACGGCACCGCCTGCAGGCGCGATAACCTGCGGTTTGCGCCTCCGCGGCCGAACGGTAGAACCGCACATTTTCCGGCTTGGGCGTACGCGCCGGGCAACTCGGTCGGCAGTAAATGCCGGTGGTCCGTACGGCAGTGAAGAACATCCCGTCGAACCGCTCGTCCCGGCTGGTGACAGCCCGATAGCAGGTTTCGTGGTCAAGCACGACTCAACTGTGCCCCAATCAGACAGCTCGCACTAGCGGAAATCGGACGTCGCGATTGAGTTCAAGATGTCGCCTGCCTAGGGCAGGGTGGGCGATCTCCACGGGCATGCGTCGGGCAGGCGCCTACAGTGAGTGAATGGCGACGAGGACGGCCATCCTCGCTCGGTCGGGACCCAAGTGGAGGTCGCCGGCGCTGATCGACGGCCTGCTGGCGTACGCGGTGGCCATGGCGGTCGGAGTGGCAGTTTTCACCCGCTCGGTCGACGGCCGGCCGGAGCCTTGGCCGGCGTACGCTTTCGCGCTCGGCTTCGGGTTGATCTTACTCATCCGCCGGCGGTATCCGGTGCTGGTGTTGATCATCACCTCACTCGGGATCTGCGGGTACTACGCGCTGCAGTACCCGCCCATCGGACTGGCTTTGCCGATCGCTGTGGCCTTGTTCTCAGCCGCCGAGGCCGGTCACCTGCCGATCAGCATTGTCGTCTCGGTGATCTTGATCGGATTGGCCGTCTACTTCCAGATCGCCGGCGGCCGCGAAGTCGGGCCGTTGCTCGGTTACGAGCTGCCACCAGTGATCGCCTTGATGGGAGCGTCGCTGGCCTTGGGTGATGGGGCGCGGTCCCGTCAGCTGCTCAAGGAATCGCAACGTGAGCGGGAGCGCCAGGCCAGGGTTGAGCTGGAACGTCGCGTTACCGCACAGCGCAACGAGGAACGGCTGCACCTCGCGCGCGAGCTGCACGACGCACTCGGCCACAACGTCGCGTTGATCTCGCTGCAAGCCGCGGTCGCTGCCGAGGCATTGCCGGAGCAGGTACCGGAGGCACAGCGTGCCGTGGCCGAAATCCGGAGCATCAGCCTCGGCGCCATGGCCGAGCTGCGCGGCACTGTTCGCAGACTCCGCTCGCTGGACGTAGCAGTAGACCTGCCGGCCGGCGTCGACAAACTCCCCGCGCTCGTGGAGCAGGCGTGCGGCAATGGCCTGGACGTGCGAATCGTCCAAACCGGCGACAGCCGGGAGATACCCGAAGCGCTCGGCCAGGCGGCGTATCGAATCGTTCAGGAGGCGCTGACCAACGTCATCCGGCATGCGAATGCTGCGCATGCGAGTGTGACGCTCGATCGGTGTCCGGACACGTTGATCATCACCGTGCGTGACGACGGGCAAGGCGCGGAAGAGTTCCCCGCCGGAAACGGCATCCGAGGCATGCAAGAGAGGGCAGCAGAGTGGGGCGGCCAGCTCACGGTGACCAGCGCAGGCCGCGCTGCCGGGACCGTACTGACCGCCGTGCTCCCCTGGCCACAATCCCAAGAGCCGCGGTCGGACACGTGATTCGGGTCGTGCTGGCCGATGACCAGGCCCTCGTGCGTAGCGGGCTGCGCGCCCTGCTAGCCAACAGCGATGACATTCAGGTTGTCGGCGAAGCCAGTGATGGGCGCGAGGCGGTAGCAGTGGTGACACGCACCCGACCCGATGTCGTGCTGATGGACATCCGGATGCCCGGGTTCGACGGGATCGCGGCGACCCAGCGGCTCACCGCCGATCCGCAACTGACCGAAGTAGCAGTCATCATGCTGACTACCTTCGATGAGGATGACCAGATCTTCGCGTCGATCAGGGCCGGTGCCTCCGGCTACCTCCTCAAGGACGCCGAACCGGCCCACCTCCGCGAAGCAATTCGCGTCGTCGCAGCCGGTGACGCCTTGCTATCGCCATCGGTGACCCGAAAAGTGATGGAGGGCATCGTTTCCGGGCCTGTGGGTGTGGCAGATCGCGGCCGCCTGCATGAGCTGACCGTGCGGGAACGCGACGTCCTTGCCGGCGTCGGCCGCGGCCTGTCGAATGACGAGATTGCCGCGGAAATTCACATCAGTCCGGCAACCGCGCGCACCTACGTCAGCCGCATGCTGACCAAGCTCCGGGCCCGTGATCGGGCCCAACTGGTCGTGATCGCGTACGAGACCGGCCTCGTCAGACCCGGTCGGCACCCGGAGCCACCTGGCTGACCCCGAGCCGGCGTACGTCGAGAAGCGATCCTCCTTGTCGCTTCCAGCGAGTAGGTAACAGGCAACCCGATTCCTACCGTGGTGGGCGTTCTGATCACCCAGCGTGGAGAAACCTATGTCCAGCCGTCTCAGCCGCCGCACCTTGCTGGCCGGTGTGGCGGCCCTGCCCGCCCTTGCAGTTCTTGGCTGCGAATCCGACCGCACCACTGCTGATCCGATCAGCACCGTCAACACCCTCGATTTCGCCAACCGGCTTCGGATCCCGGAACTGGCCGACTCCACAGTCGATGGCGACGGCGTCCGCGTCTTCCGACTGGGCGCGACCGCTGGATCGGCCGAGTTCCTCAATGGCGTGGCAACGCCGACCTGGGGATACACGGACGGTCACTACGCCGCCGGATATCTCGGTCCGACCTTGCGGGCAGCCCGCGGGGAGCAGGTACGCGTTCTCGTCGAGAACCGGTTGTCTGAGATCACCACCGTGCACTGGCACGGCATGCACCTTCCGGCTGGCCATGACGGTGGCCCGCACCAGTCCATCGCGCCCGGGCAGCAATGGCAACCGGCCTGGTCGATCGATCAGCCTGCGGCGACCCTGTGGTATCACCCGCATCCGCACGGCGAAACCGAATCCCAGGTGACTCGCGGGCTGGCAGGGCTCTTCTACCTCGACGACGGCACCAATCCGGATCTGCCGCGGAGGTACGGGGTCGACGACATCCCGATCATCCTGCAAGATCGCAGCTTCGACTCGGGTGGACGGTTTCTTGTCAACGGCCATGCGGTCACCGGTCTGCTGGGCGAGAAGATCTTGGTGAACGGGACGTATGACCCGCATCTGCCCGTCACCACCCGTCGGCTTCGGCTCCGCGTCCTGAATGCCTCGACCGCTCGGATCTATCACCTGGCCTTCGCCGACGACCGTGAGTTCGCCGTCGTCGCCACCGACTGCGGTTTCCTGCCCACGCCTCAACCGACCCGCCGCCTGCTCCTCTCCCCCGCCGAACGAGCCGAGATCATCGTGGAATCGCGACCGGGCGAGCAAGCGGTGCTCCGCTCAGTGCCCTGGGATCTGAACATGATCACCCCGCTGACCAATGGCGCCGGCGGCAATGATCATCTCGACCTGCTGCAACTTCGGGCCGCCGACTCGCTCGCCGAGGGCCTCCGCATTCCCGAGCGACTGCAAACAGCGCCGACCCCCGCACTTGATCGCATAGCGGCTCGTCGGACGTTCCAGCTGGACGGCCGGGAAATCAACGGCCAGCAGATGGACATGACCCGGATCGACACGGTGGTTGGAGCCGGCACCACTGAGCTCTGGACGGTCCAGAACACCCACAACCAGCCGCACAACTTCCACGTACACGGTGTGGCGTTCCAGATGATTCCGGCCGGGGCAAGTAGTCCAGATCCTGCACTCGGCTGGAAGGACACCGTGCTGCTGGCTGCCGGCGAGTCGGTGCAGCTGGCGCTCAGTTTCCCGACGTATCAGGATCCGCTGACGCCGTACATGTACCACTGCCACCTGATGTGGCACGAGGACGAAGGAATGATGGCGCAGTTCACGGTTGTCAATCCTGATCAAGTGGAGTCGGCGCCGCGGACACTTGACGTCGATCATGATCACATGGCAGCCGGCCATGATCACGGCTGATCACCAGGGATTTCATCCAACAACAATCGGCAAAGGAGCTCAACCCTCATGGCAACCACCAACACACCATCGAACTCGCCAGCCACCAGCAAGCGGCGCCCTGCAGTGATCATCGCTATGATCCCGCTAGGCGCAATCCTGGGATTGATCGGCGGTCTGCTCATCGAGATCATCGTCGGGCTCGTTGCCACGTCCGTGTTCAGCGCGGAACATCCAGCAACCCAGGCCTGGCAGTTACTCGGCTCGCTACCCGGACTCGGCGCCTTGATCGGTGCGATCGTTGCGCCGATCTTGTACGGCCGCAGTCCGGGCTCGGCGAGATGATCGCGCGTTACAGGTGCCGCCGGGCCGGACCACCAAGATTCTCAGCTGCACGAGATGGCAATGCCGCCACTGGTTCTCCGGACAGGGCGGTGACCTGAGACCCGCAAGCGTGCCGACGGCGTACGCTCCCTAGGCTGAGGCGCATGGACGACTCCGACATCCTCGCGCGCATTCGCGTGATGGTCGATGCAGAACATGAGCTGCGCCACGAGATGCAGGAAAACCCTGGCGAGGTCAGCGACGCCGCTCAGCGGCTTCATGATCTTGAAGAGTCACTCGACCAGTGCTGGGATCTGTTGCGTCAACGGCGGGCCCACCGGGAGTTTGAGCAGAATCCCGATGAGTCGCAGACCAGACCTCGGCAGCAGGTGGAGGGATATCTGCAGTGATGCCTAGGGCCGGTACACCGCGACTGCCCAGGCCAGGTGCCCTGACCTGACCAGGCTGGATTCCACTAGATTCAGCCGTTTGGCAATGGCCCTGAGTAACTGCCGCGAGGACCACGTCCGCGCATAGACCGAAATGATCACCACGCCTCCCGGCGCGAGCTGCTCCGCGTGATGCATGACAGCGCCGATCGGGTCGGGCAGGTAGTAGATAACCTCATTCATCACAACGGCATCGGGCGGCTGGTCGGCGATGAAGTTCGACCCATCCGCGCAGACGAATTGGGTACGCGGGTCTGACTTTGGTCCGGCAAGCAGGATGGACTGCTCGCAGTTGTCCACGCCGAGGTATCGGGTGTAGCTCAGGCCCTCTTGCAGAATTCCCTGCGAGCAGCCGACGTCGAGTACAAAGCCGTTTCGGGCGTACCGCTCCGTCACGCTCCGAACCGCTCGGTAGCGGGCCGCCTCGTTGCTCCCGCGGAGTCGCTGCCAGCTGTCCTTGCGGTTCTCCCGCGCGTTGTCCCGCGCCAAGATCGACCTCACCACAGAGAGTGGGATGGGCGCTACGGAGAGGAGCCCGGCAGCTGCCTTGCTCTGCAGCACCCGGGCCACAACGGTCTCTCGAGAGGACTTTGTCGACCTCTGAATTTCCGTCGTCATCGGCCTCCTCCTACTCGAAACGCGAGGGATCTCCGGCTCCCCGCCGGACGATCAATGCATCGCCGTCGGAGAGATCAACCACCGTAGTCGGGATCTCGCCGCATTCACCCGAATCCACCACTCCATCGAGGAGATGATCAAGGCGCTCCATGATCTCCCAGCCCTGCGTCAACGGCCGCAGTTCTCCGGGCATGATCAAGGTGCTGGATAGCAATGGTTCGCCCAGGCCCGCCAGGATCGCCTGAGCGACCGCGTGATCAGGAATCCGGACTCCAACCGTACGTCTCTTGGGATGCAGCATACGGCGCGGCACGTCCCGGGTGGCCGGCACGATGAAGGTGTACTGACCCGGTGTGGATGCTTTGAGTGCACGAAAGATGACGTTGTCGAGGTGCACGAACCGGCCAAGCTGATTGAAATCGGCGCAAACCAACGTGAAGTGATGACGGCTGTCAAGCTGCCGGATCTCCCGGATTCGGTCTAGGCCCTCCCGGTTGTCCAGCTGACAACCGAGCGCGTAGCAGGAATCCGTCGGGTACGCGACCAGCCCATCAGCGCGTATCAGCTCGACCACCTGGCCGATGGTTCGCGACTGAGGGTTGTCCGGGTGGACATCGAAGTATCGGGCCACGAGAGGGAGCCTAGTGCGGCGAGACTCAAAAATCTGTCGTAGCCGGTCACCAGCGCGGCGCACAGGGAGCTGATGACCCTTTGTACGCTGCAATCCTACGGAAGTGAACTTAACGTCAAGTTGAGGTAATAGGACTAGACTGATCATTGTGTTGCACCGCACGGATCTGCTGACCATCGGCGAGCTGGCAGCACGTTCGGGCTTCGCGCAGTCTGCCCTGCGGTATTACGAGAACCTTGGCTTGATCACGTCAACACGTACCGCGGGTAACCAGCGCCGCTACGAGCGAGCAACGCTGCGTCGCCTGGCGTTCATCCGCTCGGCCCAACGCGTCGGGCTGACGCTGGAGGAGATCACTGAGGCGCTGCAGACTCTTCCCGGTAGTCGCACGCCAACAAAAGCCGACTGGACACGGCTGTCCCACCAGTGGCGCGGCCGGCTCAATGAGCAGATCGAAAGGCTGGAGCGGCTCCGCGATCGATTGGACAGTTGCATCGGCTGCGGCTGTTTGAGCCTACAGAGGTGCACGCTGCAGAATCCCGATGATTACGTGAGCTCCCGCGGCCCAGGGGCGGTGTATCTCGACCCTTCCAAGGACTGACCGGCTGACAGACGCCGGCCGGTCAGACGATGCAGCTCGGATAGGTTTACGCCCATGGTCAACAAGGTGGCAATGCTTACCGCGGGCGGTTTTGCACCGTGCCTGTCATCAGCGATCGGAGGGCTGATTGCGCGCTACACGGAGGTGGCTCCTGAGGTCGAGATCATCGCTTATCGATACGGCTATGAGGGCCTGCTGCAGGGGGACTCGATTGCAGTGACGCCTGACGTCCGGAAGCACGCGGCACGCCTCCACGCCTTCGGCGGATCGCCTATCGGAAACTCCCGAGTCAAGCTGACCAACGCATCCGACCTTGTGAAACGCGGTTTGATCAGCGAGGGGATCGAACCATTGCAGGCCGCAGCCGACCAGTTGACAGCCGACGGCGTCGACGTGCTGCACACGATCGGTGGCGACGACACCAATACCACAGCGGCCGACCTCGCTGCGTTTCTCGCCAGCAACGGTCACGAACTGACCGTTGTCGGCCTGCCCAAGACCATTGACAACGACATCATTCCGGTACGCCAATCGCTGGGCGCCTGGACGGCGGCGGAGCAGGCCTCGCGGTTCGCACAGAACGTCATCGGCGAGCACAATTCGGGCTCGCGGCTGCTTATTGTTCACGAGGTGATGGGCCGCAACTGCGGATGGCTCACCGCTGCCACGGCGCAGGACTATCGGGAGTGGCTGGATTCTCGCGAGTGGTTGCCAGAGATCGGGCTCAGTCGGGAAGCCTGGGAGGTACACGGCGTCTACATCCCCGAGGCAGTTTTCGATCTTGACGTGGAAGCGCAACGGCTCAAGGACACGATGGATCGGATCGGATCGGTCAACCTCTTCATCTCCGAGGGTGCCGGCCTTGAGACGATCTTGGCCGAGCTGGAGCGATCGGGCGAGGATGTTCCCAGGGATCCCTTCGGTCACGTCAAGATGGACAAGATCAACCCGGGCGCCTGGTTCGGCAGCAAGTTCGCCGAGCGGCTCGATGCGCAAAAGGTGATGGTGCAGAAGTCTGGATACTTTTCCCGATCAGCGGCCGCCAACCAGCGTGATCTTGCATTGATCATGTCCATGACCGACCTGGCGGTCGACTGTGCGCTACGCGGTGAGCCCGGGTTGATCGGGCATGACGAAGAGCGCGGCGACGAGCTTCGAGCCATCGAGTTCAGCAGGGTGCGAGGTGGCAAACCGTTCGATATCGCCGCACCATGGTTCTCTGCGCTCTTGGATGGCATCGGCCAGCCGAGCGCCCAGCTCGCCACGGCACACTGACCCGTCCCCGGCTCGTTGCGGTGGAACGAGTAACGCGGCGGGTTCAGTCAGGACTTCTTGCGGCCACGCAACGCCGCTGACACCAGGTACGCGAGCGCCGCACCCAAACCCACTCCGGTCGCAGCGCCGGTGACATAGCCGGCACCCGTGCCGACTCGAACAGATTTGACAGCGACCGCCTGCGACACGACGTTCGGCGGCTCATCTTGGGTATCCTCAGCGTCTGGCGCGGGTGCGGTCACTGACTCTTCCTGGGGAGGAACCGGAACGGCCTCGTGCTTCGCCGTAGCGATCCAGGCCGCGATGAACAAGACAAGCTGAGCGAAGAGGTTGACGAACAGCATGACCACAATTACGGGCCCGAAGATCAGCGCAGCGGGATTGCCGCGAAAGGCACTGATCAGGTAGCCGGCTACGAATTGCAGAGCAAAGAGGGCGATTGAACCCAAGAGTGCCCCGCGGCGTACGACCGACCACGGCTCACGGGTCTCTGGTAGCACGGTGTACAGGTACATGAAAATCAGCCAGCCGGCGCCGATCGAGATCACGATCGAGCTGACTCGAAGCAGCGGCGCTATCCAGGGCTGATCACTTAGGCCGAGCCAGCCGACCACCGTATTCGCCAGCGATGTGGACAGTGAGGTGAGACCGAACATCACCGCCATCCCGACAAGCAGACCCAATAAGAGCACGAGGTTGCCGAGCGTCTTGCTGACGATGTTGATCTTCTCCGGTCGAAAGTCGAATCCGGGCCGCCACTGGGTCCGCACCGCATTCTTCAGATGGCCCATCCATTTGGCGCCGGTGTAAAGAGCTACTACCAGCCCGATGATGCCAATGGTCCAGAACTGGCTGAGGGCGTTGTTCACCAGATCGAGGACCTTAGCCCGGGTGGCTGGTTCGGCCCCGCCTAGTGCGTCCGCGACGGCGTCAGCGACGTTGTCCAGCAAGCCCGGCTGTACGACGGTGAGCACGAGGCCGGTGATCGAAAAGGCCATCATCAGGACCGGTACTAAGGCGAGCACCGAAAAATAGGCGGTCGCTGCGGCAAATTGTGAGCCGAGCCGGCCCAGATAGCGCTCCACTGCACGAATAATGTGTGCGATCCAGGGCCGTTGTTGGAGCCGCTCGACGCTCTCCGGCACCGCAACCATTGATGTCCTCTCTGCATAGCGCGGCCTTCCCCGTTGACGCTATCGCTCCGCTAGCCGTGCGCGAGCCACAAGGACGTCACCGACATCGTGAGTAGGAGCGGCACGACCACCCCGCCGCGGAAGGCGAAACGCCTCCAGGACACTGCAACGCCGGCTGAGCGGCAGGGGCCGAGTGCGCCTGATCGGCCCAACACGGAGGATCAGCGATTCCCACTGCACTGGTCACCCTAGGAGGCCATCCGAAGGCGCCCTTGACACGTGTCGCGGACACCCGTTGGCTGTGGGTATGAGTCCTCTGTTGACCGATTCCGAAGTGTCCGGGCAGTTGGCGAGACTGCCGAATTGGCGCAGGGCGGAGGGAGATGAGCCGGCGATCATCGCGACGTACGAGCTGACTGATTTTGTCGCGGCGCTGGACTTTGTGAATCAGGTCGGCCATGAGGCGGAACTCATGAACCACCATCCGGACATCGACATCCGTTGGAACAAGGTGACCCTGGTGCTGTCCACCCATTCCGAGGGCGGACTCACCGAGTATGACATCGAGCTGGCAGGTCGCATCAACGACGTTGCCGGTCAGGACGAATGAGCTACTCGAACGCTTCGGGTGGCGGGCAGATGCACACCAGGTTGCGATCCCCGTAGCCGCCGTCGATCCGCCCGACGGGTGGCCAGTACTTGTCGAAGCCTTGCGCGTAGAGCGGGCCGGTGTGAAGTCCCGCCGGGAATGCCGCGATACGCCTCGGGTAGGGGTGAGTCCATTCCTCCGACGTGAGCTGAGCTTGGGTATGTGGCGCATTGACCAATGGGTTGTCCTGTCGCGACCACTCCCCCGATTCGATCTTGGCGATTTCCTCGCGAATGTTGATCATCGCAGCACAGAACCGATCGATCTCCTCCAAGGTCTCGGACTCGGTCGGCTCCACCATCAACGTGCCCGCCACCGGAAAACTCATGGTTGGTGCGTGCAGACCGTAGTCGATCAGCCGCTTGGCAACATCCTCAACGGTGATTCCGCTGGCCTTGGTCAGTGGCCGAAGATCGAGAATGCACTCGTGGGCGACCCGCCCATTCCGTCCGGCGTAGAGCACCGGGTAATGATCACCGAGCCGCTGAGCGACGTAGTTTGCGGCCAGTAGGGCGTGTTCAGTGGCCGAGGTCAATCCGTCGGGCCCCATCATCGCGATGTAGGCGTAGCTGATCGGCAGGATGCCGGCCGACCCGTACGGAGCCGCTGAGATCGGCCCGATACCAGTCTCCGGACCAGCAGTGTCCAGCATCGGATGGTTCGGCAGGAAGGGTGCCAGATGGGCTGCGACGCCGACCGGGCCGACGCCCGGTCCGCCACCACCGTGCGGGATGCAGAAGGTCTTGTGCAGGTTGAGATGACTGACATCCGCGCCGAAGCTGCCAGGCCGCGCCAGACCCAGCAGCGCATTGAGGTTGGCGCCGTCCACATAAACCTGGCCTCCGGCGGCGTGAACCATCTGGCACAGTTCGACAATGCCCTCCTCGAAGACCCCATGCGTCGACGGATAAGTCACCATGATCGCCGCCAGTTGATCGTGATGCTCGGTGATCTTGGTTCGCAGATCTGCCAGGTCAACGGCGCCATCTGCTGCAGCCTTGACGACCACGACCTTGAGGCCAGCCATTGCTGCTGAGGCCGCATTGGTGCCATGTGCCGATGACGGGATCAAACAAACCCGACGTTGATCATCACCCCGCGACTCGTGGTAGGCGCGAATCGCCAGCAGCCCCGCGAGCTCGCCCTGGCTGCCGGCGTTCGGCTGGATCGAGACCTTGGCATATCCGGTGAGCTCGGCGAGCCAGGATTCCAGTTCGTCGATCAGAATGAGATAGCCCTCTGCATCCTCTCTGGGTGCAAATGGATGCAAGTTGGCAAAGCCTGGATAAGAGATCGGCTCCATCTCGGTGGTGGCATTCAGCTTCATCGTGCACGAACCGAGCGGGATCATGCCGCGATCGAGCGCGAGGTCTCGATCCGACAGAGCCCTCAGGTAGCGAAGCATGGCCGTTTCGCTGTGGTGGGTGTTGAAGACCGGATGGGTGAGATAGAGGCTCGTACGCTCACTGCCGGTCAGATTGTCCTCGAACGACCGGGCGTTGCTCTCGCCGACTCCGAACGCGGCGCGTACCGCGCTTAGCTGGGCGGTCGTGGCGTCCTCACCGATCGAAACCCCGACATGATCATGGTCGACCAGCCGCAGGTGAATCCCCGCGCTCCGGGCGGCAGAGACCACGGAGTTGGCCCGGCCGGGTAGCTCGGCAAGCACTGTGTCGAAGAACGCGTCGTGAACCACCCGGATCCCGCCGGCCTCAAGATCACCAGCCAGCTCTGTGGCGCGGGCATGAAGGGTCTGCGCAATCTCGTGCAACCCATTCGGCCCGTGGTAGACGGCGTACATGCTTGCGGTCACGGCGAGTAGCACCTGGGCCGTGCAAATGTTCGACGTGGCTTTCTCCCGGCGAATGTGCTGCTCTCGCGTTTGCAGGGCCAGGCGGAATCCGGGCGTGCCATCACGATCCTTGGAGACCCCGACGAGCCGGCCAGGCAGGGTCCGTTCCAGTCCGGCGCGAACCGAGATGAAGCCTGCGTGCGGTCCGCCGTAGAACAGTGGCACGCCGAACCGCTGACTGGATCCGACCGCGATATCCGCACCCCACTCCCCCGGCGGAGTGGTCAAGGTCGACGCCAACAAGTCACACGCCGCGATCACCAAGGCGCCGCGTTCGTGGGCCCGATCGGCAATCGCCTGCAGCTCAGCGGTGCTGCCGACCCGGCCGCTGGCGCCAGGGGTCTGAACCATGACGGCGAACACGTCGACGTCCTCGATCGCCTGGAGCAGAGGCTTGCGGGCCACGACGACCGGAATGCCGAGTGCAGCCGCTCTAGTGGTCATGACGCCGATGGTCTGCGGCAAGGTGTCGCTGTCCAGCAGGATCGCTTCACCTGCCTTGGTGCTGCGGCGGGCGAGCGTCATCGCTTCTGCTGCGGCAGTCGCCTCGTCGAGCAGACTTGCTCCAGCAATCGGCAGTGCCGTGAGGTCGGAGATCACGGTTTGAAAGTTGAGCAAGGCCTCGAGCCGGCCTTGACTGATCTCCGGCTGGTAGGGCGTATAGGCGGTATACCAGGCCGGCGACTCCAGAACGTTTCGGCGGATGACCGAAGGGGTCACAGTCCCGTGGTAGCCGAGCCCGATCATCGAGGCCAGCGGCCGGTTGCGGCCCGCCAGCTGACGAAGGGCTGCCAGTGTCTCTGATTCAGATAATGCGGGCGGGAGCGTCAGCGGCACGGTGCTGCGGATGGCCTGAGGCAGCGACTGCTCGACGAGCTGCTCGAGATCGGTCAGCTCGAGCGCGGCCAGCATCTTCTCGCGGTCATCGGCCTGCGGCCCGATATGTCGGCTGCTAAACCGCTGCGACGGAAGCGCACTCATCGTGGTGTCTGGAAGGGTGGCGGTCATCGATCTTCTTTCGCGCGCGGAGGTAGGGTGCTCTCGCTTCCGCGAGCGGCACTCCCCCTCTGTCACCTACGGCTTCAGAGTTGCCATGGCATGCGCGGTCTTGCTGCCTGAGAGGTTCCGGGGATGTTGCACCTTCGGCGCCACCACCTCGCCATCGAGGTGGTGGACTCTCCCGCGCCGCCGTTCCAGCAGCGCCCAGATTACTCCGTCAGCCGGTGGCGCGGGTGCTGCGACGCTGTGACAACTCGTCGTGGGCGGGGGACGGCTCGACACCCCCGGCTCGCTCGGCTGGCAGGTCAGACAGCGTTCCTTCGATGTCGCGCCAGACGACGCCCAAAGCGATGCCGAAAACACCCTGGCCACCACTGAGGAGGTCGATGACCTCGTCGTCCGAAGTGCACTCGAAGACTGAAACCCCGTCACTCATGAGTGTGACTTGGGTCAGGTCCTGCACGCCACGCCTGCGCAGATGTTCGATGGCGGTGCGGATCTGCTGCAGGGAGATACCGGCATCGATAAGCCGCTTGATCACCTTCAAGATCAAAATGTCCCGGAAGCTGTAGAGGCGCTGCGAGCCGGATCCAGATGCGCTCCGAATCTCGGGTACGACTAGGCCGGTACGCGCCCAGTAGTCAAGCTGCCGATAGGTGATGCCAGCCGCGCTGCAGGCGACCGGTCCACGAAAACCCAGGTCGGTTGGCAGCGGCGAAAAGTCGCCGTCGAACAGCAGCCCCTGCGCGTCCGCCGACTCGGTCTCTGCCGAGTCCGCCGGATCTGCCGATGCCTCAGTGCTGCTCACGTGTTGCCTCCGATTTCATATTCGAACTGGGGAAGAGAGAGCTCGTCGGAGTTCTCTGCGCGTAATTCCACGCTCGGCATTACTTTATGCACGCTACGACGAGTGCACCAAGCGGGTCAACGACCGCGGCGCCGGGTCGACCTGGTGCGCCCAAGTCTCAAGCTGCACTCGAGGGGCTAAAGCAGGGCAGAAATCGCTGATTCCAGACCTCATGGTGAGCTTGAGTGTTGCTTCTGACTAGGACTTTGGCTCTTCACCCGTGACGAAGTCATCCGGATTGACCTGGTCGAGGAACTCCCGAAACTTCTCCACCTCATCATCTTCGGCTTCAGGGATTTCGATGCCGGCCTCATCGAGCACATCCTCGGCGCAGTAGATGTCGGAGCCGACCCGAAGCGCCAGGGCGATGGCGTCGGAGGGTCGCGCGCTCACTTCGATGCCGTCCACCAGCAGCACGGCGTAGAAGGTGCCGCCTTCGAGTTCGGTGATATGCACCTCGGTCAGCCGGTGACCCAAGGTCGTCAGCGTATCGACCATCAGATCGTGCGTGAGGGGCCTGGGAGGGACGATCCCTTCTTGCGCGTTCGCGATCGCGGCAGCCTCCGCAGCTCCAATCCAAATCGGCAGGTAACGAGTCCCACCTACCTCGCGCAGCAAGACCATCGGAGCGTTTGATGGCATCTCGACTCGGACACCCACCACATCGAGCTCGCGCATGCGATAACCCTACTTCGACAGCTGCCAGCTACAAGATCACCCCTCGCCGACGGATCGCGCGTCGTGCGCATAGCTCAGCTATACGCTACGCGAACGATCACCCGGAAATATTGCGTTCCATGGCAGTGCGCACCAGAGCCGCATGAAAGCTGATCACCAACTGCGTCACGTCTCCCGGAACATCGCGGTTGCTGCCGGACCGCCGCGCGTACGGGGCGATTGCTTGTTCCACCAGCCCGACTTCGCGGTCGGCAGACAGCTTGAAAGCCCTCAGATGTCGCCCATCGATGCCATACTCTGCCAGCCGGCGCGCCGCAATGGCCAAGGTCAAGGCGTCCCTTCCGTAGTGCGCCGTGCCCCGCCGGGTGTGCAGAATCTGGGTTCGTTCCAGCTCGCCGAGTGCAGTCTCGGTAAGACCGCTCGCCTCCAGCAGCTCCTGGCGAGTCAGCCTGACCAGCTGTTTCCCAGCCGGCGGACTCACGCTGTGGGCAACGGCTGATGAGCTGCCCGCGAGCTGTGTGGCCTGACTCGCTGTGCCCTGACTCAGTGAGCCTTGACTCAGACTGAGCGGACCCTGACCACGGTCGATCTGTTCCAGATGCTCCCTGATCACCTTCAAGGGAAGGTAGTGCTCGCGCTGCACAGAGAGCACATAACGCAGCCGCTCCACGTCCCCTTCGCTGTATCGGCGGTATCCCGACGGCGCCCGTTCCGGAGTGATCAGCCCCTCAGCCTCGAGAAATCTGATCTTGGAGATCGAGATCTCCGGGAATTCGGTGCGCAGGATCGCCATGACCTGTCCAATGCTGCGGGTCGCATGCCGCAACCGGCCTTCAGAGGCGGGCTGGCTCGAATCGTCCGCCGCTCGAGCGCGAAGGTCGCCGGCCGCGGTCGTTGGAGAATCGGCAGGTTTCGGCATCATGGGCGGGCTAGTCCGCGGCCCGATTGCTCCCGAAATAAACCAGGCGGAATTTGCCGATCTGAACCTCATCGCCGTTGCGCAGCACCGATTGGTCGACGAGGCTCTGGTTCACGTAGGTGCCGTTGAGGCTTCCTACGTCCTTGACCACCGTCCCTTCGGGCGTACGGCTGAAGCTGGCATGCCGTCGGGAAACCGAAATGTCGTCGAGAAAGATGTCGGAATCTTGATGCCGCCCGGCGGTGACGACATCGGTGTCGAGCAGAAATCTGCTGCCAGCATTCGCACCCCGCTGAACGATCAACAACGCTGAACCGTGCGGCAGCGCATTGACTGCGGCCTCATCCTCGGCCGTCAGCGAGTCAGTGTCACGCTCCTCAACCATCGCGGGCATCGCCTTGGTCGTATCGCCGGTCGGCACCTTCTCGGGAGTCGCAGCCCGAGCCGCGCCAGGAACCAGCGCTGAGCCACATTGGCCGCAGAAGTTACTCCCCTCTGGGTTCTCGTGTCCACAGTTGGTACAGAACGGCATTGCTTCGCTTTCGGTCACCGCCTCGAAGGCTCGAGACGTGATGGAGAGTTTAGGACCAACCGCAAGCCTGCATGCAGCGGACTGGTGAACTCACCCTCCGACTTGCTCAGCGTAGGAATCAGCGTCCAGCAAGTCGTCGATGTCCGCTGCCTCGTCCAGCTCGAGCTCGAAGAGCCAGCCATCCCCGTACGGATCGGAGTTGACGGTCTCGGGGTGACGGTCCAAAACAGAGTTGACTGCCGTGATGACGCCCGGCACCGGACAGAAGATGTCCGACACGCTCTTGGTCGACTCGAGTTCGCCGCACGCGTCGCCGGCTGCGACGGAGTCACCCACCTCTGGCAGCGAGACGAAGACGATGTCGCCCAGCTGGTCGGCGGCGTACTCAGTGATCCCCACCCGGACACTGTTGGCGTTGCCACTGCGAACCCATTCGTGCTCGGGCGAGTACTTCAGATCTTCGGGATAGTCCGACATCAGGCTCCTCAAGATTCAGACGTCACCGAGGCGTTGGCGGCGCGGATGCGGGGCGAGCGTACTGATTCTCACTTATCGTGTGCAAGGATTCGATCACGAGCCGACTTTCCCGCTCAATTTGGACCTGTCCACCGATCTTGGGGCCCGTAATTTCAGAGACGATCCCGCCCCGGAACCGTGCCGCCTCTTCAAGGCTGTTGGGATCGCCGATGACCTCGAACGTGATCGGCCGGCCGACCGGCTTGCTATCGATCACCAGGCCGCGGCTGTCGGAGCTGAACCACGTCGACCCGACAACGCGGATCGTGTTGTTGACCTCTATCACCTCGGCACCCGCATCTCGCATTTCCTCGACCGCATCGAGCAGTACGCCGGCGTCCACAGCCGCCTTCGGATCGGCGATACGCATCCGGATTCCTGGCCCCTGAGCGGGAGCGGTACCGGCCAGGATCGACAGCTCCGAGAGGTGCTTTTCTGCTTCCTCGCGGGCTACCCGTTGGGTGTCGGCACCTGACTGCAAATTGCTTCTGGTTTGCTCGAGCTGCGCAATTTCGTTCTCCAGTCGTCTGGACTCTGCGCTCAGTCCGTCGAGCAGCTGAATCAGATCCTCCCGCCGAGCCGACGAATAAGTGTCGCCAGCTGCGTTGCTGCGGATCTGCGTGACACCCGCCGCGCCCACGACGAACAAGATGATCGCTGCCAGGATCTGCCCCCGTCCCGGCCGCAGCAGCGATGAGAGCAGCCTGCCGCGCGTTTTCTGTGCGGGTTCCGCGGCGTTCTCAGTGGAGCGCGGCCGTCGTGTCGCGACCGGTGGCTGGCTAGGTTTCGTCGCCGTGGCGCTTGGGGCAGCCGGGGCCGAGGTCGCTGCCGTTGCCTTCGAGGTGGCAGCGGAGGGCAGCTCCTCCCCCGCCAGTCGTCGCTGACTACGTCGCAGCGAGCTGATCCGTCGTGACACGGCGCTGCGCCGGCGCGCGTGATGGTGCCGAGGCCGCACCGACTGCTCCTGCGGTTGCGGATCAGCGGACACCTCGTCAGGCATGGAACAGCGCCCGCCTGATCGCTGCGGCATTGGTGAAGATGCGAATTCCGAGGACGACCACGACGCCCGTGGCCAGTTGTGAGCCGACCCCGATCTGGTCACCGACATAGACGATCGCGGCTGCGATCAACACGTTGGAGATGAACGACACGACGAAAATTCGGTCGGTGAAGATGCCCTCTAGATATGCCCGAAAGGCGCCGAACAGAGCGTCCATCGCGGCGACGATCGCGATCGGAAGATATGGCTGAAGGACCTGGGGAATCGATGGCTCCAGCACGATTCCGAGCACGATTCCGGCGATCAGGCCGATCAGGGGGATCATGACGTCGCCCTCCCCGCACGACGAAGCACTATGCCCGGATCGGCTGCCAGATCGAGCTGCTTCACGTCACTGATCTCGTATCTCATTCGCCGGTTCTGGGCCAGGTCATTCCACCACGCGCCTGCCGAAGACTCAACAAAGCGAGCCTGCAGCGTACGCGGATTCCCGATCGCTTCAACCCGATACGGGCGGGTCAGCGAGCGATAGTCGACGGTGATCGCGTCACCGGCGCTGCGGATCGCGGTCAGACCGGACAGCCGGTGGCCGTTGATCGCCACAGCTTCCGCATCGGCCTCCCAGAGCCCGTTGGCCAGCACTTGAAGATCGATGTCGAGGACCCTGTCGCGGGCATCCGCCGCTGCCGAGGGCGAGTCGTCCACCACGATCAGCACCCCAGGGCCGTCGACTGCAACATTGCCGACCACCGGGTCGAGTGCATCGATGCGGGATTCGACGACGCGTGCGGCGTCATCGTCGCCGAGCGCTGCAGCGCGCAGTGTGGCGATTTCCTGCGTCAGGGTCGTGACTCTGCCGCGTAGCTGATCCTGCTCGCGTTCTGCAGTTTGTACGCGACTGATCAACTCCGATCGCTCCGACTGCAGGGCCGGCGCGGCGCGGGTGGTCTGCAGCGCAGCAACCGCGAAGAGGGCGCCGATGATGATCGCTAACAGGCCAAGGGTCCAACGTCCACCAGACGAGTCGGTACCGCGCGCAGCAGCGAGCGCGTAATCCGGGTCGACAGGCTGCCGGCTGATCTGATTGAGCAAATCCATGCTGGCATCCGGCATTTGAGACACGGGCGGCGGCTGCTGCGCCGTCGTTGGCTCGGCGGCGTGGCCGCGGTGCTGGGCTCCGCGGCGTACGGACGTGCTCGTCCTCCCCCGTTGTGTCATCGCCGACGTGCCTCCCCCGGATGTGTTGTCTGCTCGCCGTCAGCCGGTCACTCCCCGGTGCTGGCGGCGGTCAATTGGTGGCATGGTATGAAGCAGATTGACAGTTTGCGCAACGTAGAGACCTCCGGCGTACCAGTACAAAGCCGTGCCCCAGATCGCGAACGCCCAACCCAACACCCACGCCAGCTGAAGCCAGCCGTCCTCGCCGGAGCCGAGCAGCACCAACGGGAACGCGTACAGCAGACTAAGGGTCCCGGCCTTGCCGACGAAGTGCACCGGTAGCGATGAGAAGCCTCTGGTCTTCAGCAGGGGTACCAGGCACGCGATCATGACGTCACGTGCTACCACGATGGCAACCAGCCACCACGGGATGATCTCCCGCAGGGCCAGCCCAATCAGCACCGCAACGATGTAGAGACGATCGGCGATCGGATCAAGCATCTGGCCCAGCCGGGACGTCTGGTGCCACGCTCGCGCCAGGTAGCCGTCCAGCCAGTCAGTGAAACCACCGACCGCGAGTACCAGCACGGCCAATCCATCGGCCTGCGGACCCAGGATGAGCCACAGCACCAGTGGCACTCCGGCCAACCGCAACATGCTCAGCAGATTGGGCAAAGTCCACACCCGATCGGTGTCGTAGAGCGGTAGGCCTTGCCCGGCGATAGTCGACTCGGCCGGCACTGCGCTGCCGGACGTCAGCCGCGCATCAGGATCTTGCGGCACGCCGGCCACCGATATCGGCTGCTCGCTACCTGTCACGCTGCCAGCCTAGTTCTCGGCCGCTCGCACCATGACGGTTGGACTGCTTCGCCGACTACCGGAGGTCGCGGCTCGGCTGGGCAGCCGGCTGAGGTACGTACGCGAGCGACGAAGGAGGCGAATCTGGCGGGCCAGCCGTCAGAGTGCAGATTGATCCATCGGCCATTTCGAACGGACGCGGCTCGGCTGCACGGCCTGCCAATCGCAGCATTCGTACGGTGTAGCGGCGGCGTAGCGACAGAGCGGTTGCCACCGCATCGTTGTGCAGTCGGCGGCAGATACTGGCTCGGGCTCGCTCCGATTCAAGTTTGTCGGGGCTGCCGGGAAGCATAGGACCGACCGCGTCAAGGACGTGGCTGAGGTCGCTTTCGGCGCTTTCCCGGTCACGCCGAGACAGGTTGGGCTCGAGGGTGGCGCCGGCCGCATCCGATACCAGCAGTGCGGTGGCCGGGTCGATACCGGGAATCAAGATCAGCTCGAGCGCACGCTGGGCACGTCGGACCAACGCGGCATCGAGCACGGCCCAGGTTCGCTCGGCTCGGGCCTGCGCGCGGTCGACCCGGGTCGCCAACCAGGTGATCCGCCATCCCGCGATCAGGGCGACGATGATCACGGACGGGATGATCACCAAAGTGAGGATCTCGACGCTGCTCATCCGCTGCTTGCCACCTTCGATCGAGCAGGCGCGGCAGCAAGCGCTGCTCGATAGACGGCAAGCACGCTGGCGCCGACACTCGACCAGTCGTAGCGCCGGGCTGCCTGTTGGGCCCTCGCTGCGCGCAGCGGGCTGGGTTGATTCAGGACACGGAGCACTGCGCTGGCTAGGGCGCGGTGATCGCCGGCGGTGAACACGTCGCCGAGTTGCTCCTTGTCGTGGGATGGCCCGAGCAGATCCACGAATGACGGCAGCTCCGAAGCGACCACCGGAACACCGCTCGCCATGGCTTCGAGCAACACAATCCCGAAGCTCTCCCGGGCGAGGTTCGGAGCGACAAAGACGTTGGCGGAACTCAGCAGTGCGATCTTGGTCTGCTCAGTGATCGTGCCGAGGTTGCGGCACCAGGTGGGAAGTAGCCGACTGCCCTGCCCCGCGACGATCACCTCAAGATCAGGATGAGCGTCCTTGATCAACGGGACGGCCTCCAGTAGCACATCGAGGCCTTTCCGCGGCTCGTCGATCCGACCAAGGAAGATCAATTTCGGATGATCAGATGGTCGCGGCAATTCGGCTGTGCGCGGTGCAAACGCGTCGACATCGATCCCATTGGGAATGACCACAGCATCGCGCCCGAGATGCTGTACGACGACATTGCGCGCCGACTCTGACACGGCAATACCTGCATCGATCTTCTCGATCGCAGCGCGTAGCACTCCTCCGGCCAACTGCATGGATCGCGATCGCGGGGTGGCGGCATGGAAGGTAGCCACCACGGGCTGCTCTGCTGCCCACAGCGCCAGCAACGAGATGCTTGGCGTGATCGGCTCGTGGATGTGGAGGAGGTCGAAGTTGCCTTTGCGCAACCAGCGGCGTACCCGGGCGGCACTGAGCGGCCCGAAATTCACCCGGGCGACTGACCCGTTGTAACGGAGCGGCACGGCTGCGCCGACGCTGGCGAAGTCCTCGACCTCGAGCCGTCCCGCAGCTGGGTCTAGCTCCCCGGGCGCTAGTACAGACGGCCGGTGGCCAGACTGGCGTAGGTAACGCGCTAGGCCCAGAACGTGATTTTGAACGCCGCCTGGTACGTCGAACGAGTAAGGACACACCATTCCGATGCGCAGCGCACCCCGAGTGACAGCCGTCACCGCGACTCCTCGGTCGGGCTTTCATGATCAGGAAAGAAGGTCTGCATCATGTGCCAGTCCTCCGGCTGCCGGGCGATCGTATCGGCAAAGAAGTCAGCCACCTGCTGCATCATGGCCACCAAGCCATCGCGGCCCGGACGCGCCGGGATCTTGTCTCCGATAATGATCGCCATACCTCCTTCGGTGAATTGGCACACGGCTGGTAGCAAGCTGGCGCCGGTACGCCGGGCGAGAAGGGCCGGGCCGGCTGGCATCGTGATTGGCATTCCACGCCAGGACACCGGGACGCCGGTTCCGGCGAGGTCGCGATCGGCCAGCAAACAGACCACCCGCCGACTCTTGATGGACTCGATGAGTGCGGTAAGGACGGCGGGGTCGCGATGGGAGAGCACGCGGAGACCGAGACCTTCGCGGAAGGCGACGAAGTCTGCGAATTCGCGATCCGGCAGCTGTTCCGCGACGGTCGTGACCGGCATTCCGGTGACACAAGCCCAGGCGCCTGCCAGATCCCAGTTGCCGCTATGCGGTAGTGCGACCACGGCTCCGGGGCCCGCATGAGCCTCACGTACCGCCGGCTCATTGACAGCGGAGACCCGGCGCCGGATCTCCTCCTCTGACCAGGCGGGCAGCGCGAGTACTTCATAGAAGTTACGGACGTAGGAGGTCAAGGCAGCGCGCATCAGATCGTCTCCGACCGGCGCGCCGGTGGCATGAATCAGGTTCCGACGCAGCCTGCGGACATGGACGCCGTTGTGCAGCAGCGCCAGCCGGCTGATAACCGAGATGATCACTGAAACCAGCCGAGCTGGCAGCCGGGCCGCCAACCGCCAACCTCCGCGGTAGATCCCTCGCAGCAGCCAGTTGCGCAGCAGGTCAGGCTGAGTCGGCTGCGCCGATGCAGCCGCCGCCTCAGGCCGACCGGGCATCCGGTGCCTTGGCTTGCCTGCGGACCTGAGCGATGCGCTGCATCACGGTGATCATGCTTGTCACGGCGAGCGCGGCGACCGCGATGTTCAGCACGTACGGCACTCCGAGGCCGGCGAGCAGTGCACCGGCGAGGATGATCACCAAGCGGTCCGCGCGCGCAGCTAGCCCGCCCGTACAGGAGAACCCCAGGCTCTCGGCTCGCGCCTTGACGTAGGAGGTCCATTGCCCGAAGACCAGCCCAGCCAGGGCGATGCCCGCCCACAGGGTTGAGTCCTGCCGATAGACGAAGTAGAGCAGAATGCCCCCGAAAACGGCCGCGTCACCGAGCCGGTCGGAGGTGGAATCCAAGAAGGCGCCCCAGTTGCTGGCCGTTCCGGTGATCTTGGCCATCAGGCCGTCGATCATGTCGGAGATCACGAAGATGATCACAACGATGACGCCTTGCCAAAGCCAGCCTTGCGGAAAACAGATCAACGCACCTAGCACGACCCCGAGAGTGCCGATGATCGTGACGACATCGGGCGAGACGC
>DATLQP010000407.1:0-6793 GCA_035535155.1 Propionibacteriaceae bacterium | reverse complement strand
AATCACAGGTGTCGCAATGCGGTCGGCGACTGCCACCGTGGTGAAACCACAGTGGTCGTGGAGGATGTCGAAGGGTTCGCCCTTTTCGGCCGCCTCGTCAAGCACGTCGAGCACCCGGGAGACGTGATCGCTTTCGTGGAGCGCCTGTCCAATTGCGTTCGGATAGCTACGGGGTAGCACCTCATGGACAGTGGCCAAAGAGCGTGAGCCCGGTGCCGCGAAGAGCGTCACGTGGTGACCAAGCTTCACCATGCCGTCGCAGAGCAAGGCGACGACGTGCTCGATGCCTCCGTAACCGGGTGGCGGTGTCGGAATCCAGGGTGGAGCCAGCATCGCGATGTTGAAAGGCTTATCCCGATCCAGGCGGCTAGCGGAAACACGGCTTGCGACTATCACCGCTCAGTCCTCTCACAGAGGCACCACGTCGTTCTTCTTACGACGCGTAGCTGATCTACCCTTGCGAGGTCTTGATCAATCAGGGCTCTTCTGAGTTCCTTTGGGGGTGAGCGGCGCGCCGGTCGGCGTGCGACGGCGGGTGAGAGGCGTCCGAGGTGACCTCCGATTGAGGGTTTCCGACGCAGCTGAGTGGAGGATTAGCCGCAGGGTCTCCACCGAGCGTTCAAGGATACGATTCAGGGACATGGCACAGAGCACGCACACCGTGTCCGGAGACTTCGACCTGACGATGGACGAGCTGCGCGTCGTGGCGCATTACGTGGTTCGGCACGCAGCGGACGTCCTGTCGGTCTTTGAGCAGGCTGTTCCCGATGATCCGCGCCCCCGTGCAGCGATCGACGCGGCCTGGGCGTTCATCAACGGTGCCAACAGGACGAAATTGCAACGCGTCACTTCCCTCGACGCTCATCGAGCCGCCCGGTGCGCACCATCCGAAGCTGCGCGACTGGCCGCGCGATCCGCCGGTGACGCCGCATCGGCCGCATACCTGCACCCCATTGCCCAGGCCGGCCAGGTCGGCCACATCCTGCGAGCCTCCGCGAGCGCTGCGCGCATCGGCGAGATAGAGGCGGGCGGTGACCCAGCGATCGGGGATGCCCTGCTGGAACGGTCGCGGCAGCGTGCGACACCGGTGCTCATCGACGTGCTCCGCCGCTACCCGCCCACGACAAGCGGCAGCAATCGTGTCGCCCGGCTGATGAGCACTCTGGACCATTCCCTGCGCCAGGCGGCTGACCGGTCGCCAGGGCACACCGTAGTGAGTCGCGCCGATGCGCGCAGGCCGGAGTGCAAGTCATGATCCTCTCGAAGGTCCGGGACCCTCGCTTCGTGACGATCCGCCGTGGTGGGACTCTCACTGATGCGGATCACCATCTCCTCGCTCTTTGGGCCGCCGCGTGTGCAGCGCACGTCCTTGGCCTCTTCGAGTCGGCCCAGCCTGGGGACCCCCGACCGCGCCAGGCGATCGAGTATGCCAGGGCCTGGGTGCGTGGCGAGGTCAAGATGATGCAGGCTCGCGCGGCGGGCGGCCGTGCGATGGGGGCAGCCAGAGACCTGCGTGGGGCAGCACGGCATGCCGCGTACGCCGCCGGCCAGGCCGGGGCTGTCGCCCACGTCGCCGCGCACGAGCTCGGCGCGGCCGCCTACGCGATCAAGGCTGCACGTGCAGCGGCAGCGGAAGGTCTGAGCGAGGCCGCAGGGCGACTCGAGTGCCAGTGGCAGCGCGCTCAGCTCCCGGAGGCGATCCGCGAGCTCGTACTTGATGACCAGAGGTTGCGCAACGACATCTGCTGGTCGGTGTTCGACTGTTGAAGCCGAACCTTCCACGGCTTCTCGGCGCGAGGCGAGCAGCCATGATGTTGACGTGACGACTTCTCCGACCCGCACACCGGGTCAGATCCGACGCTGGCGGCAATATCTTGCCGATGAGCGCTCCGAGGCCGCCGGCTACCGCAGGCTGGCCGGGCGTCGCACCGGTGAGGAGCGCGAGATCCTGCTGGCGCTGGCCGACGCCGAGAAGCGGCACGAGTCGCACTGGCTGGACCTCCTCAGCGACGACCTGGGACAGCCACGCCGCAGCAGCGTGCGTACCCGACTGCTGGTCTTTCTGGCCGCTCATTTCGGCGGCGTCTTCGTCCTCGCCCTGATGCAACGTGCCGAGGGACGCTCGCCCTACAAGAGCGACCCGCACGCCACTGATCAGATGGCGGCCGACGAGCGGATTCACGGCGAGGTGCTGCGTGGTCTTGCCGCCCGCGGCCGGGAACGGCTCTCGGGGACCTTCCGCGCGGCGGTCTTCGGCGCCAACGACGGCTTGGTCAGCAACCTGGCCCTGGTCCTCGGTATCGGGGCTACCGGGGTCGATGCTCAAACGATCTTGTTCACCGGCCTGGCGGGGCTGTTGGCCGGGGCGCTGTCGATGGCTGCCGGAGAGTACGTGTCGGTGCGGTCGCAGCGCGAGCTACTGCAATCGACACAACCCGATCCGGAATCGCAGTCGGCACTGCCGTATCTGGATGTGGACGCGAACGAGCTTGCGCTGGTCTATCGGGCTCGTGGCATGCAGCCGCCAGAGGCTGAGGAACACGCGCGTACAGTGCTGGCCACGCTGCGCCTTGACGCGGTCGCACCGGAAACGGCTGGGGTGGACCCACACGAGGCGGTTGGCTCCGCGTGGAACGCGGCTATCTCCAGCTTCTGCTTCTTCGCTTCGGGTGCCCTGGTGCCGGTACTGCCGTACCTGTTCGGCGCGTCCGGCTTGGCCGCAGTGAGCATCGCCGCAGCGCTGGTGGGCATCGCGCTGCTCGGCACCGGCGCGATCGTCGGCATTCTGTCCGGCGCGTCGCCGCTGAAGCGAGCGGTACGTCAGCTCGGCATCGGATACGGCGCCGCCGCCGCCACCTATCTACTGGGCCGCGTGTTCGGTGCCGCCCTTGGCTGAGACCCTGTCGGCCGCGATAGCGGCGCACCTCCGGCAAGGACGCGGCGATCAAGATCGGCATCGACTGCCGCGGCGCTGAAGATCTTTTCCCGGACTGCCAACGCCGCGCCGGCAATGCCAGCATGATCCCGGAGCCGGCTGGGCGCGACGGTGAGATGGGCGGTAGCAAGAGGTTGGGTCAATGGCAGCAGGGTCTCCCGAATTCCGCCCAGCAGCTGCTCGTGAGCGTGGGCGATGTCGCCGCCGATCACCACCACCTCGGGATTCAGCAGACTGACGGCGGTCGACAGCACCGATCCGAGGGCCCGGCCGGCGTCGGTGATGATGCGCACCGCCTCGGGATCTCCTCGCCGTACCAGCGCGACAACATCCCGGCTGGTGCGCAACTCGTGACCAAGCCGGTTCAAGTCGCGCACCATGGCGCGGCCGCTGGCGGCGGCCGCGAGGCAGCCGACCGCACCGCAGCTGCATACCTCGTGTACGCCGACGATCTTGGCGTGGCCGATGTCCCCCTCGGCAGCGTCCCGGCCGCGGAGCAGCTGACCGTCCAGCACGATGGAGGCTCCTATACCGGTCCCCACCTTGACGAACAGCAGTAAATGCGCGTCCGGATAGATCACCGACTGCTCCCCCAGGCCGAGCAGGTTCGCGTCATTATCAACGGCAACGGGGACGCCGTAGAGCTCAGCCATGTGGTCGGCGACCGGATAGTCGTCCCAGCCAGGCATGCTGATCGACCGGGCGATCCGGCCGGTCTCTTGATCAACTGGCCCTGGCACGCCGATCCCGATACCTCGCAAGTCGCCGCGCTCACGACTTGTTCGCCGGAGCAGACTTTCGAACAGCTTGTGCACCCTGTCCAGTACGACTTTCGGTCCCGACCTGATGGCGCTCTCGATCATCCGTTCGACAAGGACCTCACCGGCGGCCGTGCACACCGCCACCCGCCCATGGGTCGCTCCGAGGTCAGCAGCCAGCATGGTGGTCTGGGCGTCGTTGACGCGCAGCCGAATCGATGGGCGTCCGCGGCCGGGCTCGCTGGTGACACCGTCCTCGAGCAGATAGCCGGCTCTGAGCAGCGGATCGACCCGGAATGCCACGGTCGACCTGGCCATGCCCGTCACCGACTGTAGGTCGCTGCGGGTCTGCACCTCGCCCGAGCGGAACAGCTGAAACAGCTGTCCCGAACTGGTGGCGACAGCCGTCGCCATGGCCTACCCCTTCTCCGCCCCCGCAGTGAGACCTTCCACCAGCGCCTTCTCCGCGATGAAGAACAAGATGATCACGGGAATGGTGATCACGATCGACCCGGCCATCAAAATCGTCGTCGGCACCTCGATGCTCCCCGACAGCTGGCTCAGGCCCAAGGACACGGTCCAGCGGTCGCGGCGCTCGACCAAGAAGAGCAAGGCGAACAGGAACTCGTTCCAGGCGATCATGAACACGTACAGGCCGGTGGACATGACCGATGGCAGGGCCAGTGGCAGGCTGATCCGAGTGATCACCTGATAGCGGCTGCAGCCGTCCACCACGGCGGCTTCCTCGAGGCTCTCGGGAATCGTGTCGAAGTAGCCGCGGAGCATGTAGATCGCCACCGCCACCGTTTGTGCGATGTAGACCAGAGCCAACGCGGGCAGCGAGCCGCGCAGTCCCAGAATGGTGAACGCGGTGAACAGCGGGATGGCCAAGATCATCGGCGGAAAGAGGTAGACAGCCAGGAACATGAAGTTGACTGTCCGACGCCCTCTGAAGCGAAGCCGGGCGATCGCGTACGAGCCCGGGATAGCCGCCAACAGTGTGAACAGGACAGTGATCAGCGAGACGATCAGGCTGTTGCGCAGGAACTCCAGGAAGCCCTGGCCCCCGGCGTCTGGGGACTTCAGCACCCGCCCGTACGCGGAGAAGTTGATCTCTGACAGCTGCGGCAGCAGCGATCCAGGCTTCAGCAACACCTCCTCGATCGGGCGCAGGCTGAGCACGAACATGTAGTAGAACGGCACGACCGTGACCAAGAGCGCGAAGATGATCACAACCCAGCGGCCGATCCCGAAGACGCGGGTCTGGACCGCGTCACGCGACCAGCCGGTCGGGGCGACGCTGGTACGGGCCGGAGTGACGGGGGCGGTGGTCATGGTGGTCACAGCGGGGACTCTTCACTGCGCTTGCTGGCCCGCGTGTAGATGATCATCAAGATCACCAAGGTCATGGCAAGCACGAGTGCCTGAGCAGCGGAGGCGCCGAGGTCGCCACGTGAGACCAGGTAGTTGTAGACCCGGATGGCGACAACCTCCGTGCCGGCGCCACCCCCCGTGAGCAGGTAGACGTCGTCGAACTTGTTGAAGGTGAAGATGAATCGCAGGATGAACAGCACCGATATCACCGGCCACAGCTGGGGCAAGATCACGAAACGGAAGCGCTGCCACGGTGTAGCGCCGTCCACGCGGGCCGCCTCCTCCACATCTCCCGGCAGAGCGCCGAGCCGCGCGGTGATGAACAAGAACGCGAACGGGAAATACCGCCAGATCTCGAAGACGATCACTGTGGCGAGCGCCGTACTCGACTGCGACAGGAACGGGATCCCCGCGTCCCAACCCAAGTACTTCTGACCCCAGGCGTTGATCAGCCCGTACTCCGGATTGAGCATGGTCGTCCAGAGGAATGTCACGGCGACCACGGGCGCGACGTAGGGCAGGAGCATCGCCCCGCGTATTAACCCGCGGCCACGGAACCTTTCTCGCAGCGCAAGCGCCACGATCAAACCCGCGGCGATAGAACCCACCGTTCCGCCGATCGTGTAGATGAACGTGGTGACCAGCGAGCTACCGAAGCCCGCTGAGGTGAGAACGTTGACGAAGTTGTCCAGCGTGTAGCGGCCAAAGAGGCCGGTCCGCCGCAGGTTGATCAACTTGATCTTCTGGAAGGCGATCATCACCGTCCAGGCGATAGGGATCAGCACGATGACGGTAACGATCAGCACCGTCGGGGTGATCAGCGCGATGCCGGCTCGGGCATCCCGCGCGGCCAGCGTACGGCCGCGATTCTTGTGAGTCGGGGGCCCTAGTTGGGCCCCCGGGGTTTCGGTCAGTGTTGCCATGAGATCACTCCAAGCCCTTGTTGATCTCTTCGACCGCTTTCTGAGCCTCCTCTGCGGCTCCTGCGGCGTCGACCTTGCCGTTCAGCTGATTACTGAGCGCCTTCGGGACTGGAAGCTCAGCCAGCATGGCACCGGCGAGCGCACCCTTGCCCTGCTCGATGCCCCAGCGCTGGAAGGTGTCCGGGCTGTTCGTGAGCTCCTTCAGCACCTCCGGGCTATAGATGCTGGACAGCTTGGCCTTGGTGTCCACACCTGCCTCGAGGTTGGCCCATCCGTCACTGAACTTCGTCGGCTCATCGGCCGTACCTTTGCGGACGGGCACCTTGCCCTCAGGCGCTAACGCCAGCCAGTCGAGGTACGCGTCGTTCATCATGTACTGCACGAAGTCCTTCGTCGCGCCCGCTGCACCGTCGGTGATAGCGAACGAGGTGATCTCGCCATACTGCGCCGGGCCGCCCATCGGTCCGGACAGCGCAGACACGATGCCGGTGTTTTTTGCCAGGAACTCCTTGTCGGACCGGCATTCCTTGCAGGTCGGCAGCGCGTCTTTACGCAACCCGGCCATCTCGTCGAGGATGAACGACGACCAGATCGTCATCGCTGCCTTGCCGGCGAAGTAGGCGGCTCGCGTCGAGTCGACGTCCTGGTTGCCAGCCGGCCCGTACTTCTTGGCGAGGTCTCCGACGGTCTGGAAAGCCTGCACACAGTTCGGCGAGGTGAGCGTGATGGCGCCCGCAGCGTCGACCAGCTGGCAGCCGTTCGCTAGGGCGAGGTGCTCGAAGGTTTGCTGGGTGAACGAGTCT
>DATLQP010000406.1:0-4995 GCA_035535155.1 Propionibacteriaceae bacterium | reverse complement strand
GTACGCGTCACGGAGCTGCACCGCGACGGCCGCAGCTGGCAGGTGGTGTGCGAGGACGGCTCGACGGTGCCGGCCGACCTGGTCATTGACGCCTCCGGGCGCGGATCTCGGCTGCCTCACTGGCTAGCCGAGCTCGGGATTGTAGTGCCCGAACCGCTGATGGTGGATGCCCGTCTCGGCTATGCCTGCCGGATGTATCGAGCCATCGGGAAGCCTCCGATCGGCGTCGGCGTGGTGATTCAGCCCACCCCGCAGACCGGCCGCGGTGGACTCGCTATCCCGGTCGAGGACGACCACTGGCTGGTTGTCGCCAGCGGGTACGCGGATCGGCGACCGACGCGGGACCCCGGAGAATTCGATCAGTTCCTGGCCACGCTGCCTGATCCCGCAATTTCCGAGCTGACCCAGCAGCTCGAGCCGGTCGGTGACATCGCGATCCACCGGCAGACCGGCAATCGGCGTAACCGCTACGGGCGATCGCGGTCCTGGCCGGCCGGCCTGCTCGCGGTTGGAGATGCCTACTGCGCCTTCGATCCGGTCTACGGGCAGGGCATCACCGTTGCCGCGTGTCAGGCCTTGCTGGTCCGTGACGCCCTGAAGCATGGCCGTACGGCTGCCGAGGGCGGGGCGCTGGAATCTACTCGGGGGCTGCAGCGCCGGATCGGTGCAACCGCCGACTTGCCGTGGCAGGTGGCGACGAGTGAGGACTTGCGCCATCTGAGCAGCTCCGGCTCTCAGGCCGGGGTGCAACGGCTGCTCGGTTTGTGGACCGGCCAGTTGGGACTGCTCGCCGCGCACGGTGACCGCGGCGCGTACCTGGCCTTTGCTCGCGTGTACCACCTGATGGCCGCGCCCGCCATGCTGTTCCACCCGTCCGTCATCTTCTCGGTCTGTCGGGCCGCCCTCCACGGCATGCCGGAGCAAAATCCACGGCCGAGGGCGCTCAACGGCCTGACGGCGAACCGTACGACGTAGGCACTCGGAGACTCGTCTGGCACGCTGGGTGCATGCACATCCTGGTCGTCGATGATGATCAAGCCGTACGCGACTCTTTGAGGCGGTCCTTGGAGTACAACGGCTATGAGGTGAGTGCCGCAGAAGACGGTGTGCAGGCGCTTGCCCGGCTGGCCGCAATCCGACCGGATGCGGTGATCATGGACGTGATGTTGCCGCGGCTCGATGGCCTCGAAACCACTCGGATGCTGCGAGCGGCCGGCAATGACGTACCGATCCTGGTGCTCACCGCGCGCGATGCGGTGGGCGATCGGGTGGATGGTCTCGATGCCGGCGGCGACGATTATCTAGCCAAGCCGTTCGCGCTGGATGAGTTGCTTGCGCGGCTCCGGGCGCTGGTGCGGCGCGCTGGCACGGTGGCTGACTCGACCGACCCGTCGGCCCAGAGTCTGTCGTTCAGCGATCTGGTGCTGAATACCCAGACCCGCGAGGTGCTGCGCAGCAACCGATCGATCAACCTGACCCGCACCGAGTTCGCGCTGCTCGAGGCCTTCATGCGTCACCCGCGCCGGGTTCTGGAGCGTAGCTGGTTGCTGAACGAGGTGTGGGGATTCGATTTTCCGACGACGGCGAATTCCTTGGAGGTCTACATCGGCTACCTGCGCCGTAAGACAGAGGCCTCCGAGGAGCCTCGGCTGATCCACACCGTACGTGGTGTCGGCTACGTGCTCCGCGAGACGCCGCCATGATCAAGTTCCTGAGTCGGCGCGCATCCTCGGAGAGTTCACGGTGCTGCGCCGGCTGAGGGCTTGGCTGCGAGCGTTGCCGCTGCAGCGCCGCGTCGCGTACCTGACCACGGCCGCAGTGGCCCTCGCCGTCGCGGTCACCAGCGTGGCCGGCTACCTGACGCTGCGCATCTCCTTGTATCAGGCGCTGGACGCGGAGCTGGTCCAAACGGCGACCTCGCTGGCGGTGGTGCCAGTCGCGGAGGACATTCGCACTCTCGGCGGTCTGACTGAGCGCGCATTGCGCGCCGGCAACGTCAGTGTGGCTGCGATCCGGACCGACGGCGAGATCTTCAACGTGCCCGACGAGCGTGATCATCTGGTGCTAGGCGCCAAGGAGCTGGCCGTTGCTCGACTGCAGAGCGGCTACTCGGCGCGTTCCGGCGTGACGTCAGGGGGTGAGGAGTACCGCATCGTCGCGGTGCCGATTACTGATCTTGGCAACTATGCGCTGGTGCTGGGTCGGCCGCTGCAGCCGACCGACGACATCCTCAGCTCGCTCTGGCTGGTCTTGATCATCTTCGGTGTGGCAGGCGTGATCATTGCTGCAGTGGTTGGCGCGTACGTGGCCCGCTCCAGCCTGCGTCCGGTACGCGAGCTGTCTGCCGCCGTCGAACACATCGGCGTCACCAAGGAGCTGACGCCGATCGCCATCAACGCGACGGGTGACATCGCGGTGCTCGCTGATTCCTTCAACGACATGCTGCGATCGCTGGCTTCCTCTCGGGATCGACAGGCCCGGCTGATCGGTGATGCCGGGCATGAGCTGCGTACCCCACTCACCAGCTTGCGGACCAACATCGAACTACTCGCCGCCGACGCGGACAGCGGCATGTTGAAACATCAAGATCGAATCGACATCCTGGCCGACGTGAAGGCTCAGTTGGTGGAGTTCACCGACTTGATTGGTGATCTTGTCCAGCTCGCCCGCGACGAAACCGCCTCCACGCCGGAGGCACTCGACTTCCGCAATGTGGTGACCTCCGCAATCGACCGGGTACGCCGACGGGCCCACGGAATCGGCTTCGACATCGAGCTCAACCCGTTTTACGTCGTCGGCGACTCCGACATGCTGGAGCGGGCCGTGACCAACCTGCTCGACAACGCGGTGAAGTGGAGCCCGCCCGGAGGCACCATCCGGGTACAGCTGGAAGGCGACCGGCTCCGGGTGGCGGATCAAGGTCCGGGCATCTCCGAGTCCGACATGCCCTTCATCTTCGACCGCTTCTACCGCGGTGACTCGGCGCGGCAAACCTCCGGGACCGGTCTCGGTCTTTCGATCGTCGCCCAAACGATCGCTCAGCACGGCGGTTGGGTCAAGGCCGGTCGCTCGGCACAGGGCGGGGCCGAATTCACTGTCCAGTTGCCGGGCGTCGCGAGCATCGAGGCCATTACGCAGCCGACGGCTCAGCCCGCTGCTCAAACGTCGTCGCCACCAGCCGCCGCGCCATCGGAGGCCGGACCCCCGAACCCACCCACCGGTCCACGGCCTGGTCCACCTCTCGCCGAAAGTGGTCGCAAGCGACAGGCCTGAATCGATTCAGGCCTGTCGCGTTCGACCACTTTCGAGCGGTGAAGGCGGTCGGCAATCGGCGCAGAGCCCCAGCAATGCAGCGTGATGCGGCTCGACCAGGAAGCCGGCCTCACGATCGGCCCTGGCGATCAAGGAATCCAGAGCGTTAGCAGGGATGTCGATCACCGCTTGGCAATTGGTGCACTGCAGATGAGCATGCATAGCAGTGGCCTGGGTGCTGGGCGTGGGCACGGCCAGGTGGTAGACCGTGCCCGAGCCTCCGACGTGGGTGTGGGTAACCAATCCGAGATCACCAAGCGTGGCCAGGGCACGATAGACCGTGGCCCGATGAACACCAGGAGCTGATGCTGCGGCGCGAACGACGATCTCGTCCGCAGCCAGGTGCTCTTCGGTACCGTCGAGGACTTCGATCACGGCCTGGCGAGCCCTCGTGACGCGTTCGTGCTTCTCGCGGAGCAGGTCCAGGGCGACCTGGACGCGCGGCGCATACGGTGATCCACCCGATGTCACCTTGCCGGCTCGCACCTCATGATTGTCCCAGCAGCTCTGAAACCAAGGTGCGATAGTGTCGCATCTTGGAGCGATGGTTCACGACGTTCTTTCTTGGGAGGGTCTGCCTTTGTCCCGAGCTGCTACATCAGAGCAAGACGCGCCCGCCCGGTTCCGCGGCAGGCTGAGTGGTCAGGAATGGCGATCCATTCTTGGCATGGCGGCCTTCATCATCGGTCTGCACCTCATCGGCTGGGGAGTGCTAGTCGCGATCGTCGCCCCGCAGCACTACCAGACCGCCTCGGGACAGGTACTCGGCATTGGTCTTGGTCTGACCGCGTACACGCTCGGCATGCGGCATGCCTTTGACGCTGATCACATTGCCGCGATCGACAACACCACCCGCAAGCTCATGTCCGAAGGCAAGCGGCCGGTCTCGGTGGGCTTTTGGTTCTCGCTCGGGCACTCAACGATCGTGTTCGTGCTGGTCGCCTTGCTCGCCCTGGGAATACGCGCCTTGGCTGGGCAGGTCGAGAACGAATCGTCGCTGCTGCAGCGCATCACCGGCGTCGTCGGAACCGCCGTGTCCGGGGTATTCCTCTACGTCATCGGGATCATCAATCTCGTGATCTTGATCGGCATCATCAAGGTGTTCCGCAGGATGCGCCAAGGCGAGTACGACGAGAAAGCACTCGAAGATCAGCTGAACAATCGCGGCTTCATGAACAAGATCTTGGCCGGCGCAACCAAGACGGTCAGCAAGCCTTGGCAGATGTACCCGATCGGCGTGCTCTTCGGGCTGGGCTTCGATACTGCGACGGAGGTGGGGTTGCTGGTGCTGGCTGGCGGTGCTGCGGCCTTCGCCCTGCCGTGGTACGCAATCCTGACGCTCCCGATCTTGTTTGCCGCCGGTATGAGCTTGCTGGACACCGTCGACGGCTGCTTCATGAATTTCGCGTACGGCTGGGCCTTCTCCAAGCCGGTTCGCAAGGTGTACTACAACATCACGATCACCGGCCTGTCTGTTGCAGTGGCCTTGATCGTCGGGACAATCGAGCTGGCGTCGATTCTGACGGAGAAGACTGGCATTAGGTCTGGGCCGCTGGCGGCCATTGCAAACATCAGCCTGGATTACGTCGGTTATGCGATCGTCCTGCTCTTCGTGCTGACCTGGGTGATCGCGTTGACAATCTGGAAGTTTGGCCGCATCGAGGAGAAGTGGTCCGCGGGTCT
>DATLQP010000405.1:0-6293 GCA_035535155.1 Propionibacteriaceae bacterium | reverse complement strand
TCACGAACGAGATACGCAACGACCAGCTTCCTGACACAGCCGCTTTGTCCGTACGCTAAATGACCTTCACCGTCCAAGGTGACCAGCACCCCTGAACGCAGCTCCCGCGCCATCGCCTGTGCATACTCATACGGCGTCGCCGGATCGCCGGTAGTTCCAATGACCACGATCGGCGGCGCGCCCGCCCCGTCCGCCGTCGGCTGTTTAGGTGCGGACTTGACCGGCCACAAAGCGCAGACCAGATCCGGACCATTCAACGGGCCCAAAATCGGCGCACTCTTAGACTCCTGCGCCAGCCGCCGCTCAGCCAACCGGACACTTTGGTCCTGGCTGTCCAGACACCGAATCGCAGGAAACGCATCGTTGAGCTGCCCGTAGCTGCCGTCCCGATTACGCCGGTCCGATGCATCGGCAAGCTGCAGCAGCTTGCTGCCGTCTTTGTCGAAGATCGCCTCGTCAAGCGCATCCCGTAACACCGGCCAGGCGCTGGTTCCGCCATACATCGAGTAGAAGACTGCCTCGACGCCCTGCTGCTGGCTGAGGGTGCGGCTGCCTGACGCGGCCAGCGGCTGTTGATCGAGCCGATCGAGAAAATCCTTGATCACGTGGATCACGTCGTCTTGCTGCGATCCCATCCGACAGTTTTCGTCGGCGCACCACGACGCGAAGTGGTGGAGAGCCCGCTCGAAACCATCCACCTGGGTGATCTTGGAGGTGGAGTTGACGTCAACGGCACCGTCCAAGATCATCCGCCCTACTCGTTGCGGGAACATCTCCGCATAGAGTGCGCCAATTCTGGTGCCGTACGAGGAGCCGAAGTAGTTGATCTTGGCGTCACCGAGCAGCCCACGCAATAGATCGAGATCACGTACCGTCTCCATGGTCGAAATGTGTTCCAGCAACGCACCGGATTGATCCAGGCAGGACCGGCCAAAGTTGATCTGTTCGTCGATCCTTGCCTGGAGCTCAGTAGCGTCATCGGGTGAGCTGTCCATCGAGAAGTATCGATCAAGATCAGCTTGACCGAAGCAGCTCACCGGCGTGGAACGACCAACTCCTCGGGGATCCCAGCCGACGACATCGTAGTTTTCCAGGCCAGCAGCGTCGAAGTAGCCGACATAGCCAACCCCTGAGCCGCCCGGGCCCCCCGGGTTGATGATCAGACTGCCGAGGTGCTCGTCCCCTTTGCCCGGCCGCTTGGCCACCATCAGGGTGATGGCTGTTTCGTCGGGTTTGGCGTAATCCAGCGGCACCAGCATCGTGCTGCAGAAGAAACCGTGGCCGCACGGCTGCCAATCCAGCCGCTGCCTTTCATAGCGCGCCAACCCCTTGCCGGGAGGTGGCCGGCTGAAACCCTCCGGCTTGACCTCAGGGACAGGCTGCAGCGGCCGCCCGTCCTTCGGCAGCTTGAGACTTGAGCTGGCGGCGGAAGACGGCACTGGCACCGGTGACGGCTGATCAGCCGGGGCGTCCGGGCTCGCCGAACACGCTGCTAGTACGACCACCAAGGCCGCCACCGTCACGCCGAGGAGGCGCAGACGGCGTACGGCAGACGGCATGTCCAGAGCCTACGCGGCAGCTAGTCGCGCAAATCGCGGGTCAAGATCAATAACAACCGGACCTAACGGCGCTGCTTCCGGCTGACGTCCCGCATTTCCTCACCCCATCTGAACTACGCACGGTGTGACGAAGTGTCTAGCGATGCCTGGCGTGAACATTTGCGGTTTCGAAAGCGACACAGGCGACAGCTCTCAACTTTCCTCGCCGTCGGACGTGCGTCGCCGTATCCGGCCCTTCCGCGGCGGCCGCTGCACCTGGGCCGGAGTGGCGCGGGACGCAAAGAGCTGCCGAGCACCACAGGCGGCAGCCAGGGAGCAGCTCCTCGTCGTGCCGTTCGCGTTCATCCGGACCACCACAGAGTCGGCCGGGACCTGGTGGCCGACAACAACGGCGTCGCCGTCCTCCAGCGCAACCTGCTCCCCGATGCCCGGAGCCGTACGCGCGAACTCGGTGTAGAGCGGGTGCTCGTACTTCAAGCAGCACATCAGTCGGCCGCAGGCGCCCGAGATCTTCAGAGGGTTCGGTGGGAGATCCTGCACCTTGGCCATCCGGAGACTCACCGGCTCGAAGTCCTTCAAGAACGTGGCGCAGCACAAGTCGCGGCCGCAGTTGCCCAACCCACCGACCAGCCGGGCGGCGTCCCGCGAGCCGATCTGGCGCAGGTCGATCCGCGCATGAACCGTACGAGCCAGCTCGCTGACCAGGGTCCGGAAGTCGACCCGGTGGGGTGCGGTGAAGTAGACCACCACCAGCTGATCGAAATCGATACCGGAATCCACGAAGTCGACGGCAACCACCTTCATCGGCAGCTGGTTCCGCTTGATCAATTTCTTGGCGGCCAGCTTCGCCTCGGCGCGTCGCCGGCGGTTGGCCGCATCCCGCTCCAGATGCTCCGGACCAGCCAGGCCAGCGCAGACTGGCAGCTCAGCAAAACCGTCCTCGTCGATCCACTCGGGCGCCCAGACACACTCCGCCACCTCTGGGCCGGAGTCGGTCGGCACCAGAACGCGGTCACCGACGCTGTAGTCGTGACCCGCCGGATCGAGGTAATACAGCCGGCCGTACCGCTCGAACGACACAGCCATAACCCGCGCCATGGACCATAGCCTAAGCCGGAGGCGCCCTCATGCACCCTGACACTTGCTCAGCCTGCCCGGAAAAACTGGAAGCCCGGCAGATGCGGGTCTGCCGGGCTTCCACGGGTGGGCATACTGGGGGGCAGGGTCCCACCCGCGCCAATCAGACTTATGTGATCTTGATCGTTTGCCCTATGTAGATCAAGTTGGGATCCTTGATCGTCTTCTTGTTGAGCTTCCACAGGCCCTTCCAGCCACCCTTGACGTGGTAGCGCTTGGCGATCTTGCGAAGCGTGTCACCGCGCTTGACGTGAACGGTTTTGCCCGTAGCACTGTACTTCTTATGAGTCGACTTCTTGGCGATCTTCTTCTTCGAGTCGCTCGACTTCTGGATTGCGGACGTACCGGGATTCGACGTCGGTGCCGCGTTCGCGGACGCCTCCCCGTTCGCCTTGGTCAGTCCCGCACGTCGGCCGCACGTCGGCCAGGCGCCAGGGCCCTGACCAGCTAGTACCCGACGAGCGATAGCGATCTGCTCGGCCTTGGTTGCCAGGTGCGCCTGACTCGCGTACGTCTTTCCCCCGTACGCCTTCCAGGTGCCGGCAGCGAACTGCACGCCGCCGTAGAACCCATTGCCGGTGTTGATCTTCCAGTTGCCGCCACTCTCGCACTGAGCGACTTTGTCCCATACGGACGACGCCGCCTCGGCAGGTACGGCACCGGCAAGCCCAATCCCGAAGGACAAAGCAAGCCCAGCACCCACGCCGACGGCGCGCGTGATGATGGTGGATGTCACCTAGGAGTAAATCCTTCCCCGAGTACGCCTGTGGTGACCCCGTGTGTTCAGGAGGCTACGTCCCAGCGCTCACGCGGTGTGAAACCCACACCGCTGTGAGCGCTTCACCCCGGGAATCTCTCAGTCCTGACGTGAGAGAAATCCGATGGTTCCCACCTCCGCTTTCGCCCGGGACATTCCCGGCAAGGTGCCCGTCCAGCGGAGTTCGGCAAACGGACACGCGATCCCAGCGACACATCGGATGCCACTGAGTTCTTCCCCCTTGGCGTTCCGCCCCCGCGAGTTAGATAACGAAACGGAAACGAGCCAAAAACCACCGTAGAGCGAAACTTCCCCGCAGCGCAACACTTTGCGATATCAATTTGTGACCTTGGGCCGGTCCGGCACGATGAATCAGCTGCGAGCGTCGGAAATCGCGCGCCCGCCGTGCTGAGGAGGAGGGAGTGGAGGCGCTTTTCCTCTGCGAGCGACGACGAAGTAGGCGGATTCCATGCGCGCGATGCGCGAGCAGCTACAAAACGAAAGGTCCGGCTGGATCAGCCAGACCTTGGGAAGGTTGTCGGAGAGGACGCTCGGGGGTTCGTCCCCTCCGGCAACCTGTGCGGCCCAGGTTACTAAACAACTCGAAGAAAATGAACCCCAAAATTTGCGGAGCGAGTGAGGTACACTGCGCCACCGTATCCATGGGCAGCGGTTCCTGCAGATTCCTCGGTCAACCTTCGACTAGGCCGATCAGCGCAGCCTCGACCGCGAGCAGCGGAGCAACATTGCCCTCGAGTGCAGTTCGGCAATCCAGCAGCGCATCAATGCGATGCAGCGTCGACTCAGGTGTCGACTTCCGTGCCAGTACGGCAATCTGCGGCTTCAGATCTTCATTGATCACCGCTGCACCGGAGGCGGTTTGAATGCTCAGCACGTCGCGATAGAAGCCGGTCAGCTCAGTCAGCGTGCGATCGATCGCATCCCGCTGAAACCGCTTGCTGCGAGCCTTTTGCTGATCTTCCAACTCCTTGATCGCCGCCTGAGCCTGACGCGGCTTGGCACCCTTCGTGCCGAATCCCAGCGCCTCCTCCAATGCCGAGCGTTCCTTCGCGTCCAGCTCGGTCGTTGCCTCGGCCGCCTCGGCAGTCGCCGACTCGACAATCTGAGCTGCCGCCGCCAGGCAGGGACCCAGGCCATGCAACTCAAAGGGAATGTGCAAGATCTGCTGCCGCCGATTCCGGGCGCCCTCATCCCGGGCCAGCACCCGTGCCCGACCGACATGTCCCTGCGAAACCCTCGCCGCGTACGCCGCCAGCTCCGGTTCCACACCATCGCGAGTCTCGAGTAGTCGCGCCACCGCGGAGATGGTTGGCGTCTGCAGCGACAAGAGGCGACAACGCGACCGGATGGTCGCAACCACATCCTCCGGGGTCGGCGCACACAGGATCCACACCGTACGCGGTGCCGGCTCCTCGATGCTCTTCAGCAGGGCATCGGCGCCGCGCTCGGTGACCCGGTCCGCGTCCTCGATCACGATCACCTGCCAGCGACCAAGAGTCGGACTCATCACCGCTCGGCGGACCAGTTCGCGAACCTCATCGACACCGATGGAGAGCAACTCGGTACGCACCAGGGTGACGTCGGGATGCGCGCCGGACAACGACGTACGGCAGGCGGTGCATGTGCCACACCCACCCGAGCTGCACTGCAACGCCGCAGCAAACGCCCGCGCGGCATTAGAGCGGCCCGAACCCGGCGGACCGGTGAACAACCAGGCGTGACTCATGGCATGCGGCTCTCTCGCCACCGCCCGTTGCAGGGTGGTCACGGTCGCCGTCTGTCCGATCAGCTCCGTCCAGACACCAAGGTCCGCCCCAGCGTCAGGAGCCGAGGTATCGGTTAACGACGCAGCCACAGCACCACTCTGCCACCGATCCCTGACGTCATCGGCGGGCTACGGCACGGAGCAACGGGGCGACCCGAGCGGCGACCTGGCCAGCGATCTCCTCCCGCGAGGCGCGTGCATTCAACACCAGATACCGCTCCGGCTCACGCCGGGCCAGGTCGAGGAAGAAGAGCCGGGTCCGTTCGTGAAACACATCGCCGGCCGACTCCAGGCGGTCCTTGTTGGACTTGGCGTGGACGCCATCGCTGAGCTCGGCATCGAGCACCACAGTGAGATCCGGTCGCAGATCCTCGGTGGCCCAGCGCGCGATGCGCTCGACGTCCTCGAGCTGCAACACCCGACCACCTCCCTGATAGGCCAGCATCGAGTCGACGTACCGGTCGCACACCACCACGGCACCTCGCTGCAACGCCGGCCTGACGACCGAGAAAACGTGTTGCGCCTTGTCAGCCGCATACAGCAAGGCCTCGGCACGCGGAGACATCTCGCCGGTCGCTGGATCCAGAACGATTTGCCGGATCATGGCTCCAACGGTCGAGTCCCCCGGCTCGAAGGTCTTGACGACCTCATGACCCGCATCGGCCAACCACCCACACAGCAGGTCGACCTGGGTCGTCTTGCCGACCCCGTCGCCGCCCTCGAAGACAATGAAGACCCCGCCCGCGGTGCTCACGCGCCAAGCTTCTTCTTCGTCTTGGCCCACACATCCACAAACTCCCGCCGAGCGCGGCGCACCCGCCGGGATTCGCGTTCGAAGTCGCGGCCCGCGGCAAACGCTTGTGCCGGAATCAGTTTGGCCACCTGCTCGGCTGTGACGAGCTCACGGCGATGGTCATCGTAAATCTCGGCCAGCAGCTGGCGGGCCTTGAGGAGCTGCTGCTGAATCGTTGCGGCCTCCTCTGGGAGCACCTGACCAGCGACGCCCACCACCCACTCGAGGCGTCCCATCTCCTGCCAGGCTTCTTCCCACTCC
>DATLQP010000404.1:0-13671 GCA_035535155.1 Propionibacteriaceae bacterium | reverse complement strand
TTCTTGTGGTTCGACGAATCGTCGCCGCGATCGGCCATGTAGCGCCAGCCCTCGCCGTTGCGTTGGACATTCCAGATGTGCTGGTTCCAGATCACGTAGTTGATTCCGAGGTCGCGGGCATTGGCCTTGGCCCATGCTGCAACCTTGTAGCCGAGGGCCTTTCCGGATGCGGACCGATAGTTGGGGATCATCAGGTCAAGGGCCCGACCGGTGGAATGATCGGTGAATACGCCTGCCCGCAGCGTGTAGTAGGTCGTGATCTGTGGGAACTTCGCCCGCGCAGCGCGATGGACCTTGATCGCATTGGGCTTCAGGCCCCTCTCGACCGCTCGCCAGCTCGGCGGTGTTGATCTTGGTGCCGATTTCGAGAGGTACTTGGCGGTCACCCAACGGACGGCCTTCTGGAAGATGATCTGACGGCGGCCCTTCTTGACGACGCCGGTGATGCTGAGCTTGGTGCCACGTGGCACTTCTGCGATCAGCCGATACTTGTCGGCGTAGGTCGAGCGAATGTTCAGCGTTGCGGTGGCGTATCGGGTACCGGTGATCTTGGGCAGCTTGGGTGCTGAAGGCAAGTTGCTGCTGAGGTTTGTCAGGTACTTTGCCGTCACCCATCGAACAGTGCCGTGGTAGATGATCTGTGCTCTGCCGTTTTGAATGGCACCGGTGACCGAGAGTGCGGTGCCTTTCTTCGCCTCAGCAACGGTCTTGGAGCCGGCGCCGCTGGTGGTGCGGATGTCAAGATCAGCGGTTGCGATGCGTTTGCCGATGATCACGGGCCGTCCGGTGGTCGAGCCAGCGAGATACTGCATGCTGGACCAGCCGGTGGATCGGCCGCTGATCAGCTGGGCCCAGCCGCGGGCCGTCTTGCCGGTCATGGTTACCCGTGCGCCGTCCTTGAGAACCTTGATGACTCGGTAGGAAAGTCCTGGGCCGGCACGAAGATTGAGTGCAGTGGTGGTGATCTTGACCGTGCCGGCTCCGATCTTCTTCGGCGCCGGCAGGTCTGTTCCCTTGGTCAGGTACTTGCTGGCGACGTACGCCGTCGAGCCAGCGTATTTGATCTTGGTCCAGCCACCGGAGCTGCTGATGCTGGTAACCGTTTGGCCGCGATAGAGGCCACCAAGAATTCCCGCGTCGGTGCCGGCTCCGGAACGGATATTGACGCCGACGGTTGCCGTCATCTGCGTCGTGGCGCCGGCCTCCTGCGCCCATAGCAGGCTCAGGATCAAGCCTGCACCGATGAGCGCAGCTCCAGCTCGCGCCTTGATCACAGCTCTGCGCATGTGAGGCCTTCCGGCAGTGGGGGGAAGTAGCCACTTTTATCACATAAGTCACATAAGACTCAGATTGCTCAGAACTCTATTCCCGTCACATTCGTAACCGCAAGCTGCGAGCTCAGATTCGACCGACTCGATTGGCGCTGCACCTGCGTCTACCTAGCTTGCGGCAGCCGGGTTGTGAGGCTTGGCGGTCTAGGCTGCGGCTGTGAGTCGCCCTGGCATGCACATGTCGGCCGAGGAATTCGAGCTGCATGTCGCCGAGGCTCTGGACGAGATCCCGGACGAGTTGGCGGCGCTGATCGACAACTGCGTGATCTTGGTGGAGGACTATCCGCCACCGGATCTGCCGGGCACTCTCGGGCTCTATTCAGGTATTCCGCTCACCGAACGTGGCCAGTACTACACCGGCCTGCCGGACCGGATTCTGATCTTTCGCTATCCGATCCTGTCGATTTGTGACACTTCCGAGCAGGTCATCGAGGAGATCAGGATCACCGTCGTCCACGAGATCGCCCATCACTTCGGGATCGATGACGACCGACTCCACGAACTCGGCTACGACTAAGTCTGCGTTAGGCGACAGCGACGTACAGCAGCCCGCCGAGGGCCGTCAGCACGACGAGCAGGCTGGTGAGGGCGTTCACCTTGCCGTCACCGAGCGCTTCCTCTCGATGTACGGCGACGTTGTTCAATCGGAAGCGCCGGATCGCCACGTAGCCGAGCCCCGCCGTACAGAGCAGCGCCGACAAGCCGATGATCACCGACAACATCAGGGAGACCGAGGCGAGCAGCCGGGCGACGAGCACGCTGCACGTCAGACCGGCCAGCATGGTGCGCTGCCAGGCCAGACCGGTCCGCTCGTTCTGCAGTCCGGGATCCCATGGCGCGAGGGTCATCCGAACCCCACGATGATCAACGCCACGATTCCTACGCCGGCGACGATCGCGGTAAGCACCACCAGCAGCGGCGAGGAGGGCAGCGGTTCACTGAGTCGCATCGCCCGCTCGTTGCCCATCCACCTGCTGAATGCACCGATCCCGCAGGCCAGCCCGCAAATCACCAGTACAGCAGAAGCCAGCCGTATCTCGAGGCCGAGCCGGTCCGTCATCCGGGCGACGGTAGCGATTGCGACACCGGCGGCCAGAAAACCAAGGCCAGTTCGGATCCAGGCCAAGAAGGTCCGCTCGTTCGCGAAGGTGAATCGGGGGTCGGGCTCGGAGCCCGCTGCGTACACACGACGCGGCCAGCGACGGTCACGGTGCTGGGTCGGCGCAGTCACACTCGCGATGGTAATGCCGATCGCTTAAATGTTCGCTGGAGTCGGTCCAACGTTGCCGGTTGGCCTAACACCACCGAAACGAGGATGAGTACGGCGCCGATCAGCTGCCAGTGATTGAGGCGCTGGTCGAGCACGATCCAGCCGAGTAGCGCGGCAGTGACCGGGTTGAGCAGAGTCAGAAAGGTGACCGCGCTTGCGGACAGTCGCTCCAAACCCCAAAACCACAGCGCGTACGCGAGGATGCCGCTGATCAGCACGAGATAGATCAACCCGCCGACGTTGCGCGCCGTGAGATGGTCCGGCAGTCCTTCGATGATCAAGGTGGCAGGCAGCAGGGTGAGACCGGCGAGCAGGAAGGTCCAGCCGGTGACACCGACGGAAGTCATGCCATCCGGACGACCCCAACGCTTCGTGAGCACGGTTGCCGCACTGAACATGATCGCTGCCCCACCCATGGCGATGAGACCGGCCACATCCAGCCGAGCATCCGATCGCAGCACCAGCAACGCGACACCCGCTACGCCGACAATGCCTGCGATGACTTGAATCGCACGGATTCGGGTACCGAGTAGCGGCAAAGAGATCACCACGACGAGCAACGGACTCAGTGAGTTGATCACCGCGGCGACCCCACCCGGCAGCCGGTACGCCGCGATGAAGAGCAGCGGGAAGAGCCCGGAGGCGTAGAGCACTGAGAGGACGAAGAAGCGGACCATCCAACGCCGCGGCGGAATAGGGCTGCCAATGATCAACACCAACCCGGTGGGCAGCGAGCGCATCAGGGCAGCAAGCAACGGACGGCCCGGCGGCAGGAATTCAGTGGTCAGCAGATACGTGGTGCCGAAGATGATCGGAGTCAGCGCCGCCAGGTACCCCCAACCGCCGGTGTGCCGGTCGGTTGCTGCCGCCGTAGCGGCCGCATTGTCGGCCGTCATAGAGACTCTTGCTTCGTCTCCGCGGCAACGATCACGTGGCTCGAGGTGGCTGTGCTGATCCAGCGCTCGCAGTGGCCGAGATGCTCAGGGCCAAGGTAGCCGGACTGCCGGTCTGATCGATCGATGATCATTGCATGGCAAGCCGCCGCGACGGTATTGCGGCCGGCGTCATCGCAGATGACGGCGAGCAAACGCATGGTCTGCCTGATGGTGTTCACCTCTAACGTCGCCAGCACGTCCCGCGCAATCGCCGGCGCGGCGACCACGAGTGGCGAGTCACTCAAGATCAACTTCTCCATCGGGCCGAGCAACTCACGGAACGTATCGATGGGGTCGCCGCATACCAGTACCGCGGGATGCTCCAGTACTGCCCAACCCGAGGTGGCATCGGTGACGAAGTCGCGCGAGGCGTAGCCGACCTGGACCGTGACGGTGTGCGGATCGGCGAGCTGCTGATTGATCGATTCGCGCTCAGCGGTGCTGAGATCGGCCGGCGCTGCATTCTCCGGGCGACGGCGGGCCTGGAGATCGGAGAGGTAGTGCGGGGCTGGGGCGTCCGGTGTGAAGTGTGGAATGGTGCGGGGCGGCGGGGCCAGCATCTCGGCGGCTCGTCGCTTGTTACGCCGGCGATCCCACACAGCACCGAAGATGATCGCCGCGAGCCCAACAACGATCAACGCAATGAGTCCGATGCTCCACGCATCCACGCTGTTCAGCGTGCCACATGCGAATCAGATGGAGCTCTGCAAACGAGCTGCGAGCGGTGGCCTTCAAAGCGCGATGCGCGAGGAGCTCTGAAAGCGAGCTGCGAGCGTCGGGAATCGCGCGCCGACGCACGGAGCCAGGCTGGCGGGAACGCCAGCCTCAGCGAGCGGAGCGAGCAATGGACACTCGGGAGGGCGTTCTTCCTCTGCGAGCAACGACGACGGCGGCGGATTCCAGAGCGCGATGCGCGAGGAGCTCTGGAAGAATGGGGACTCGATGCCGTACGAGTCATGGGTGGAGCGTCAGATCCGCGAGGCCACCGAGCGCGGGGAGTTCGACAACCTGCCCGGGCAAGGCAAGCCGATCAAGGGCTTGGGCGGTCGCGACGAGGAGAACTGGTGGGTCAGGGCCTACCTCGAGCGCGAGCAGCTACCGCTGCCGTTACCGACGTCGCTTGCTCTCCGCAAAGAGGTCATGGAGCTGTCCCAGACCCTGGTCGATGTGCCTGACGAGGAGTCGGTACGCGAGATCGTCAGAGATCTCAATCATCGAATCGCTGCATCGCATCGGATCCGGGTAGACGGCCCGCCGATCTTGGTCAGGGTTGTTGACGTCGAACGCATTGTGGCCGAGTGGCGCCGTCGCCGGTCCTGAGTCCGCGTTTCTCCGCACCTGGTCGCGTATGAAGCCTGATCGGAGCGTGTCAATCTATTTGGAGGCGTTTGCCGCTGGAGTTTGTGTGCTGGGCGGCGGTCCCTCGGTTTGGAATGGTCTACCGGTGCTTGACGGAGTGCTTCCTCCGCATCGCTGGCCTGCGGAGCGCAAGATAGGGCAGCGAAGCTGCTTGCCATCCGTGCGCCGCACATTCGTTGGGAATTTGCTCCAGCAGTCTCTTGGCCCTGCCGAGCCATCCGTTCCCAATGGCGGGTTTCCAAAATGCTCCGCCCTACGACGTCCCGCGGAGCGCCAAAAGTCCGACGACGCGCACTCTGGTGGAGTTAGACGGGACATCTGGCGTAACGTTTCCGACATATTCTGCGATCCCCAGGCGCCCGGGTGGGCCTGTAGCTGAGGAGGGCTCAATGACCCAGGACCTGGATCCGCTGGAAACCAGCGAGTGGTTGGACGCGCTGGACTCGGTGGTCACGTTCGACGGTACGGACCGGGCAACATTCCTGCTGGATGAACTACTCGATGGCGCCCGCCGCAGCGGCGTGCCAGTGCCGTACTCGGCCAACACGCCTTATCTGAATACAATCCCGCCTGATCGGGAGCCCCAGTATCCCGGCGACCTGGAGATCGAACAAAGGATTCGGTCGCTGATTCGGTGGAACGCGGTAGCGATTGTGCTGCGGGCCAACAAGGAATCCTCGGAGCTGGGCGGTCACATCGCCAGTTATCAGTCCGCGGCCACACTCTACGAGGTCGGCTTCAACCACTTCTGGAACGCATCGAGCGAGTCGCACGGCGGCGACCTGGTATTCGTTCAGGGGCACAGCTCGCCGGGTATCTACTCGCGGGCGTTCACGGAAGGTCGCCTCACCGAGGAGCAGCTGCTCAGGTTCCGGCAGGAGGTCGACGGTGGGCTGTCGTCGTATCCGCACCCATGGCTGATGCCGGAGTTCTGGCAGTTCCCGACGGTGTCGATGGGTCTCGGGCCACTGATGGCGATTTACCAAGCCCGGTTCCTCAAGTACCTCCATGCCCGCGACTTAGCGGACACCGCAAACCGACACGTGTGGGGGTTCCTGGGCGACGGCGAGATGGACGAACCGGAGTCGCTCGGCGCGATCTCGCTGGCCGGCCGGGAGAAGCTCGACAACTTGATCTTCGTCATTAACTGCAACCTGCAGCGTCTCGACGGCCCGGTACGCGGCAACGGCAAGATCATCCAGGAACTTGAGGGAGTCTTCCGCGGCGCCGGCTGGAATGTGATCAAGGTGATCTGGGGCACCGGGTGGGACCGGCTGATCGCTGCGGACAAGACGGGCTTGCTGCTCAAGCGGATGGAGGAGTGCGTCGACGGCGAATACCAGGACTTCAAATCCAAGAACGGCGCGTACGTCCGCCAGCACTTCTTCGGCAAGTACCCCGAGCTGCTCGACATGGTCGCCGACATGTCTGACGACGACATCTGGGCGCTGAACCGCGGCGGCCACGACCCGCAGAAGGTGTACGCCGCCTATCAAGCGGCGCTCAATCACACCGACCAGCCGACGGTGATCTTGGCCAAGACTGTCAAGGGCTACGGCATGGGCGAGGCCGGCGAGGGCCAGAACATCACTCACCAGCAGAAGAAGATGGGTGAGACCGTGCTACGGGCCTTCCGGGATCGGTTCCGCATCGACCTGCCCGAAGAGCGAATTGCCGAGATTCCGTTCCTGCCGCTAGCGGATGGCAGCAAGGAGCACGCGTATCTGCATGAGCGCCGAACAGCGCTCGGCGGCTACCTGCCCGCTCGGCGTCGACGGTCAACCGAATCGCTGGAGGTGCCGCCGCTATCCGCCTTCGACTCTCAGCTGAAAGGCAGCGGCGAACGCGAGATCTCCACAACGATGGCGTTCGTGCGGGTGCTGACCACACTGCTGCGGGACAAGAAGATCGGCAAGCGAGTAGTGCCGATCGTGCCGGACGAGTCGCGCACCTTCGGCATGGAGAACCTGTTCCGCCAGTTCGGGATCTTCTCCCAGGTGGGGCAGCTGTACCAGCCGGAGGACGCCAACCAGCTGCTGTTCTACAAGGAGGACAAGTCCGGCCAGCTGCTGCAGGAGGGGATCAACGAGCCGGGCGCGATGTCGTCGTGGATCGCGGCGGCCACCTCGTACAGCACCAACGACACGCCGATGATCCCCTTCTACATCTACTACTCGATGTTCGGCTTTCAGCGGGTCGGCGACCTCGCATGGGCCTCGGGTGACATGCGGGCCCGTGGTTTCCTGCTCGGTGGCACGGCGGGGCGGACCACACTCAACGGCGAGGGACTGCAGCACGAGGACGGGCACAGCCACGTGCAGTCCGCGACCATCCCGAATTGCGTGTCCTACGACCCCACCTTCAGCTACGAGGTCGCGGTCATCGTCGCCGACGGGCTGCGCCGGATGTACGCCGACCAGGAGGACGTCTTCTACTACATCACCTTGATGAATGAGAACTATCAGCATCCGGCCATGCCGGACGGTGTGGAAGAAGGCATCGTCAAGGGGATGTACCTGTTCCGTGAGGGGAAGAGCACCAAGGCGAAGGCGCCGCGGGTGCAGTTGCTCGGCTCGGGGACGATCTTGCGCGAAGCTATCGCCGCCGCCGACCTGCTGGAGCAGGACTGGGGCGTGGCAGCCGATGTCTGGAGCGCCCCGAGCTTCACCGAGCTGGGGCGCGACGGCATGGCGGCAGAGCGTTGGAACATGCTGCATCCCATGGAGGAGCGGCGGCAGTCGTATGTCGAGGCCCAGCTAGCAGGCCGGCCGGACGGCCCGGTGGTCGCGGCGACCGACTACATTCGCGCCTTCGCCGAGAAGATTCGTCCGTACGTGAAGCGGCGCTATCACGTCCTGGGAACCGATGGCTTCGGGCGTTCCGATTACCGGCGAAAGCTTCGTGAATTTTTCGAGGTCGACCGGCACTTCATTACCGTCGCCGCGCTCAACGAACTGGCCGCTGAGGGCACTCTCCCGGCCAGCGCCGCGGCAGAAGCCATCACGAAGTATGGCGTCAACCCCGACAAACCCGATCCCGCCCACGCTTAAGAGAGGGCCTGCCAATGACTGCGGCAACCCAGGAAACAACTGAGGTCAAGGTCCCCGACATCGGCGACTTCAACGACGTTCCGGTCATCGAGGTGCACGTCAAGCCCGGCGACGCAGTCAACCCCGACGATCCGCTGATCACCCTCGAGTCGGACAAGGCGACGATGGATGTCCCCTCGCCGGCTGCTGGCGCCGTCGCCGATGTGCTTGTCAAGGTCGGCGACCAGGTGAGTGAAGGTACGCCGATTCTGATGCTCCAGCCAGGCGACGGGGCGATGACCGCGCCGCCGTCGCTGGTGGAACAGCAGGAGCCGCCACCTGATGCCACCCGACCGTCGGGACCGGCGGCGGCCCCAGCCCCGGCCCCCACAGCTGCTGCGACGACGCCACCACCTGCGGCCGCCCCGGCGCCCGCGGCACCGGCGGCGGGCGCGCCCGACGTGGTCGGTGCGCACGCCGGCCCGAGCGTACGGCGCATGGCGCGGGAATTCGGCATCGACCTCGGAGCGATCACCGGGACCGGGCAGAAGGGCCGAATCACTAAGGAAGACCTCCTGAGCTTCCTACGCGGGCCCGCTCAGGCTCCGGCCCCAGCGGCCGCTGCTCCCGCGGCGGGCACTGGCATTCCCGAGATCCCGGCGCAGGACTTCTCGAAGTTCGGCCCCGTCGAGACCAAGCCGCTCGCTCGCATCAAGAGGCTGTCCGGCCCATTCCTGCACCGGTCCTGGCTGAACGTTCCCCACGTCACGCACAACGACGACGCCGACATCACCGACCTCGACAAATACCGCAAGGAATTGGACACCGCGGCCAAGGCCGACGGCTACCGCGTGACCCTTTTAGCGTTCCTGGTGAAGGCGTGCGTGTCGGTGCTGAAGCAGTTCCCGGACTTCAACAGTTCGCTTTCACCGGAGAAGGACAGCCTGATCCTCAAGAAGTTCTACAACATCGGCATTGCGGTCGATACGCCTGAGGGGCTGGTGGTTCCGGTCGTGAAGGACGCTGATCGCAAGGGGATCATCGAACTGTCCAAGGAGTTCGGCGACATCTCGAAGAAGGCCCGAGACGGCAAGCTGTCCCCCGGTGACATGCAGGGCGGTACGTTCACCATTTCGAGTCTGGGCGGCATCGGCGGCACGAGCTTTACCCCGATCGTCAACGCCCCTGAGGTCGCGATCCTCGGTGTGGTGCGGTCCAAGATGTCCCCCGTCTGGAACGGATCGGACTTCGTCCCGCGGCTCATGCTGCCGCTCTCGCTGTCGTACGACCACCGGGTCATCGACGGTGCAGCGGCCGCTAGGTTCACGCGGCAGCTCTGCCACCTGCTCGAAGACGACCGCCGGCTCCTCCTCTAAGAGACACGAGGAAATCCCACCATGAGTGCTGTCGAAATTCAGGTACCGGACATTGGCGATTTCGGCGACGTGCCGGTGATCGAGATCCACGTCAATTCCGGCGACACCGTCGCTGTCGACGACCCGCTGATCACGTTGGAGTCGGACAAGGCGACGATGGACGTGCCCTCCCCAACGGCTGGCACCGTCTCTGAACTGCGGGTCGGCGTGGGAGATACCGTCTCGCAGGGAAGCGTGATCATGGTCGTGGAGGCCGAGGGAGCCCCGGGGACACCGCCTAAGGAGCACGTGCATGAAGGCGGGCATCCGGACCCCGGCGAGAAGGCCGGCTACGGCTCGGCAAGCGGGGTTTACGACCAGATCGAGGTAAGCGTCCCGGATATCGGCGACTTCGAGGCGGTGCCGATCATCGAGGTCCTCGTCAACGCCGGCGACACGGTCAGAGTCGATGACCCGCTGATCACGCTGGAGTCGGACAAGGCGACGATGGACGTGCCCGCCCCCGCGTCCGGCACAGTCGTCGCTGTAAAGGTGAACGTCGGCGACAACGTCTCCGCCGGGCACCCCATCTTGGACCTGCGCACTGGTGAAGCACCGGCCGCCGCCGAACAGGCCGCCTCGCCGGCCGCCCGGCCACCGACGACCGAGCGCGGCGACCTACACGCCGAGGTGCTGGTGTTCGGCGCTGGTCCCGGGGGATATAGCGCCGCGTTCCGCGCCGCCGACCTCGGCAAGAGCGTCGTACTGGTTGACCGCGGCGAGAGGCTCGGCGGTGTGTGTCTCAACATCGGCTGCATTCCGTCCAAGGCGCTGCTGCACGCAGCGAAAGTGATCGCCGAGACGAAAGAGATGGCCGCCTACGGGCTCTCCTTCGCCGACCCGCAGATCGATCTCGACAAGCTGCGTGATTGGAAAGAGGGCGTCGTCAAGCGGCTCACGGGTGGCCTCGCGGGTTTGGCCAAGCAGCGCAAGGTTGAGGTCGTACGCGGCACCGGCATGTTCACCTCGATGAACCAGATAGCGGTGACCGCGGAGAATGGCTCGGTCAAGACGGTGAGCTTCGAACAGGCGATCATCGCCGCCGGCTCCGAACCCATGACGCTGCCGTTCATCCCAAACGACGATCCGCGGGTCATCGACTCCACCGGGGCGCTGGAACTTGACGGCGTACCGCAGCGGCTGCTGGTGCTCGGCGGGGGGATCATCGGCCTCGAGATGGCCACTGTCTACTCCGAACTCGGCGCGCAGATCACTGTCGTCGAACTGATGGACCAACTCATTCCGGGCGCGGACAAAGACATCGTCACGCCACTCACCAAACACATCACCAAGCGGTACGAAAGCATTTACCTGAAGACCAAGGTGACCGCGGTCGACGCCACTGACGACGGGCTACGCGTGCGGTTCGAAGGCGGGGCGGCGCCGGATACCGACACATTCGACAAGGTGCTGGTCGCAGTCGGGCGGCGACCCAGCGGCCGACTGATCGGCGTGGAGAACGCCGGTGTGCTGGCCGACGAACGCGGCTACATTCAGGTGGACAAGCAACAGCGCACTAACGTGCCGCACATCTTCGCGATCGGCGACATCGTCGGCCAGCCGATGCTGGCGCACAAGGCGGTTCACGAAGGCAAGGTCGCTGCGGAAGTGGCGGCCGGTCTGCCGAGCTACTTCGACGCAAAGGTGATCCCATCTGTGGCGTACACCGACCCCGAAGTGGCCTGGGTAGGGGTCACCGAAAACGAGGCAAAGGCCGCTGGCGTCAAGTACGGCAAAGGGGTGTTTCCATGGCTGGCGTCCGGCCGTTCGCTGACGCTCGGTCGGGACGAAGGCGTCACGAAGGTGATCTTCGATGAATCGACTGATCGGATCATCGGGTGCGGCATCGTCGGCCCCAGTGCCGGAGACCTCATCGCCGAAGCCGCGCTGGCCATTGAGATGGGTGCCGACGCGGCCGATATCGGACTGACCATTCATCCACATCCGACCCTCTCGGAAACCGTCGGCATGGCCGCCGAGGCGTTCGAGGGAACCATCACAGACCTTTATCTGCCAAAGAAGAAAAAGAAAACGACATAAGGAGGCACCAAATGCCAGGATCAGTCATCGTCGGGGGTGCCAGGACACCGATCGGGAAGCTCGCCGGATCCCTCAAGGATTTCTCGGCGATGGACCTGGGCGGGTTTGCTATCAAGTCCGCGTTGGAGAGAGCCGGAATCACTGGTGATCAAGTCGACTACGTGATCATGGGTCACGTCATCCAGGCCGGGGCCGGGCAGAACACCGCCCGACAGGCTGCGGTCAGGGGTGGGATACCGATGTCGGTGCCGTCCTTGACGGTGAACAAGGTGTGCCTGTCCGGATTGAATGCGATCGCGACGGCCGATCAGTTGATCGGCTACGGCGAGTTCGATGTGGTGGTCGCCGGTGGGATGGAGTCGATGACGCAGGGCCCGTACCTGCTGCCGAAGGCCCGCGGCGGATACCGGTACGGCGACGGCGAGATCGTGGACTCCACCGCGCACGACGCGCTGTTCTGCTCGTTCGACCAGCTTGGTATGGGCGCGGCGACCGAGACGTACACCAAGCTGCGCGGCATCAGTCGAGAAGAGCAGGATGCCTTCTCGGCGGCGTCGCATGGCCGGGCCGCGGAGGCGCAGAAGAACGGTCTGTTCGACGACGAGATCGTTGAGGTGGCGGTGCCGCAGCGCAGGGGCGACCCAGTGATGGTCACCGACGACGAGGGAGTCCGTCCGGACACCACGGCGACGACGCTCGCGAAGCTGCGCCCGGCATTTGCCGCGGACGGCACCGTTACCGCCGGCTCGTCGTCACAGATCTCCGACGGCGCCGCAGCGGTGGTGGTGATGTCCCGAGCCAAGGCCGAGGAGCTGGGAGTCCCGATCCTTGCGGAGATCGGCGCGCATGGCACAGTTGCCGGGCCGGACCCGTCGCTGCTGTCTCAGCCGGCCAACGCGATCGGCAAGGCGCTCGGACGGGAGAATCTCACGCCTGACGAGGTCGATCTATACGAGATCAATGAGGCGTTCGCGTCGGTGGCCATTCAGTCGATGCGCGAGCTGGAAATCGGCGAGGACGTCGTGAACGTCAACGGTGGCGCCATCTCCATGGGCCACCCGGTCGGCGCGTCCGGCGCGCGGCTCGCGCTGCACCTTGCCCTTGAGCTCAAGCGCCGTGGCGGCGGCTTGGGAGCAGCCGGGCTGTGCGGAGGCGGCGGTCAGGGAGAGGCTCTGCTGATCCGAGTTGCGAGCTGATTGGCGGGTCCAACCCCAAAACGCGGCGAGCTTGGCCCCCGACCTCGCAGCTCTTGCATGCCAGATCACCTACATCGTCGGGACGGGAGCGCAGGCTTGACCTGGCCCGACCGTGAGGACAGCTCTTTCATCCTCAAGTGGCCCGGCGCAGGCCGAGCCCGTCTGCCAGAAAGTCCAGGGACCGTTCGATTTCAGGCATTTCGGCCGCCGGATTCAGATTGAGATGACCATGCAGCATGCCGACCGCCACGGTCGACTCCACCGAGACTCCTACTTCGCGCAGCTGCAGCTCGAACAGCTCACCAGAGCCGCGCAGGTCGTCGTATTCGCTGAGCACCATACGGGTGGGTGGCAGGCCTTCGAGGTTGCCGTGTCCGGGCATGGTCTGCGTTGGGATGTCGGTAAGCCGCCCGAGGTACCAGCGAGTGATGTCGACGATGTCGGCGGCGGTGAATCGCAACATCCTGGGCAGCTGCCGCATCTCGGCCGCCAACTCATCGGGCAAGGCCGGTACCGGGAAATGGACCACCGGATAGGCGAGGAGCATGACCGTCGGCATGGTGCCGGAATCATCTCGGACGCGCATCGTCGCGGCGGCGGCGAGGTTCGCACCTGCGCTCGCGCCGCCGATCGCCAGCCGCTGTGGATCTGTGCCGAGGTCGCCCGTGGCTTCCGCAAACCAGACCCAGGCTGCATCGACGTCGTCCAGCGGGACTGGATAGCGCACCGTGTCTGACGCCAGCCGGTAGTCAACCGATACGACGATCGCTCCTCGGGACGCGAGCTCGGCGCTCACCACGTGGGCCTCCGGCATATTGAGATCACCACTGACGAAGGCGCCACCGTGCATCCACAGCAGACCTGGTGCCTCCCGGCTCGCCGCTGGCGACCGGTACATCCGCACGGGAATGTCACCATGCGGTCCGGAGATCGAGATGCTCTCGATGGCGACCTCTGGTGGGGAGTACAAGGCGTACGGCGCCTCGTAGGCAGCTTTCAGCTGGGCCGCCTCGGGATTGCTGACAGATTCCTCGAAGCTGCTGATCTGTGAAATCAGCGAGAACCGGGCAGCGATGAGCGGGTGGATGGGCATGAG
>DATLQP010000403.1:0-7529 GCA_035535155.1 Propionibacteriaceae bacterium | reverse complement strand
GTGACAGGCTCCGCTTCGACGTTCACACGTGCTCCTTCCCCAACCTTCACCGACAAGTCGGCGACGAAGTGGAGGCCGGCTCGGGTTTAGCCGGAGAAGAGCCGGGTACGTCCTGCTGAGCAGTGTTACCCAGGAGGATTGGGGAAAATGCCGTGCGCGTTGCCCTGGTGTCTGAACATGCAAGTCCGTTGGCTGCCATTGGTGGCATCGACGCCGGGGGTCAGAATGTCCACGTCGCCGAGCTGGCTGCCGGACTCGTCCGACAGGGCCATTCGGTTGCTGTCTACACCAGGCGTGACGACAAGGACCTGCCGGAGCGAGTGACAACCGAGGCGGGATATGAGGTTGTGCACGTCCCGGCCGGGCCGGCTGCGCCGGTATCCAAAGATGATCTATGGCCGTACATGGCCACGTTCGCCGACCATCTCACCGAGATGCTCAAGTTCCAACAGCCGCATGTGGTGCATGCGCATTTCTGGATGTCGGCCTGGGCGTCTGCAGCGGCCGCGCGGCGTCTGGACCTGCCGCTGCTGGTGACCTTTCATGCGCTCGGCACGGTCAAGCGCCGGTATCAGGGTCGATCTGATACCAGCCCGCTCAACCGGATTCGGGTCGAGGCGGCAGTAGCCACTGAAGCCGACTGCATTGTCGCTACCTGCGCGGATGAGGTGACCGAGCTCCGCCTCCTCGGGACACCCGCTAGCAAGGTGGCGATCGTGCCCTGCGGTGTTGATCTCGCACACTTCTCACCGGCTCCGAACAACAGCGCCTCGTCGGCCGTGCCTGATCGGGCCTATCGTTATCGTTTGGTGAGCGTGGGCCGATTGGTGCCGCGCAAGGGTTACGACACCATCATTGACGCGTTGATCCGGCTACCGGAAACCGAGCTGGTGATTGCCGGGGGCGGCGACGCGGGCCCGGAGCCGGAGCATGATCGACTTCTCGCTCGTGCCAATCAAGGTGGAGTTGCCGATCGGGTACGGCTGATCGGTCAGGTCGCGCGTACGGGGATGCCGGCGTTGCTCCGCTCGGCGGATCTGATCGTCTGCTCACCGTGGTACGAGCCGTTTGGGATCGTGCCCCTGGAGGCGATGGCATGCGGTGTCCCCGTCGTGGCCAGTGCGGTCGGCGGAATGCTCGACACGGTCGTCGACGGCGTCACCGGTGCCCACGTACCGCCGCGTGATCCGGTCGCCCTGGCTGAGGTGATCCGCGGATTGCTGAACGCACCGGACCATCGGGCCGAGCTCGCTCGAGCCGGCTTGGAGCGGGTCCGCAGCCGCTACTCCTGGGATCGGGTCGCTGCCGACACCGCAGCGGTGTATCAGCGGACCGCGCGGCGCCAGGGTAGCGAAACCGCACGGACGGCACCGCTCAGCTGACGGAGCTTGCGGCCGCCGGTCCAGCCAGAAGGGGTCTGAAGCAGGGAGAAGCAAATTACCCATAGGTCGTTTGGCCACGAGTAGGCCGGGTATCCGCCGAAAGAACCGGGTAGCAACCACGAAGAAGCGGGGGGATAGGGCATTGCGCGTACTCGGCATCAACGCGGTCTTCCATGACTCTGCTGCCGCTCTCGTGGTGGACGGGCGTACGATCGCGGCCGCCGAAGAGGAACGGTTCAGCCGGCGTAAGCACGGCAAGCGGCCGGTCCCGTTCTCGGCCTGGGAGCTGCCCGAGCAGGCGATCGCCTGGTGTCTGACTCAGGGCGGGCTGACTCCGGATGATCTTGACGCAGTCGCGTATTCCTACGACCCGGAGTTGGTCGATCCCAGCTCAGCCGGCCTCGACCCGAGCTGGGAGGACCTGCGTACCACGTACGCGGCACGGGCACCGCATTTCCTCAAGACGGCACTGTCCGGCTACCAGGGCGGACAGTTCAATTTCGTGCGGCACCATGTCGCGCACGCCGCCTCCGCTGCGCTCGCGGCGCCCTGGGGTACGGATGGCTCGCTCGCCGACTGCGCCGTGCTGGCGGTGGACGGGCGTGGCGAGGCCACCTCGATGCTGGCGGGGGAGTACCGCGACTGCAAGCTGGACGTGCTCGCGGCCCAATCGTTGCCACACTCGCTCGGACTCTTGTACGAGGACCTGACCGCTTATCTCGGCTTCGAGCGATCCAGCGACGAGTACAAGGTGATGGCGATGGCCTCGTACGGAGCGCCGCTGCATCTGGATCATTTCCGGCAGCGGGTGTACGCGACTCCCGACGGCGGCTTCCGTACTGAATCCATCGACTGGGGAAGGTTCGCGCCGGCACGCCGGCCGGGCGATGCTTTCGATGAGAGCCATGCCGATCTGGCGGCCAGCGTGCAGGCGGTGCTCGAAGAAGTACTGCTTGCTCTCTGCAGCTGGCTCCACGATCGAACCGGCAACAGCCGGCTGGCGCTCGCCGGCGGCGTCGCGCTGAACTGCGTCGCCAACACCCGGCTGCTAGCCGAAAGCCCGTTCAGCGAGATCTGGGTGCAGCCGGCCGCCGGTGACTCCGGCACCGCCCTGGGTGCCGCGCTGGCTGTCGCCGCGGAGGCCGGCGATGATCTTGAGCCGATGACCTCGGCCGCCCTAGGACGCGGCTGGAGCGACCGCCAGATCGAGCTGGCTCTAAGCACCGCGCGCATCCCGTACGAGCGGCCAGCAGACATTGCCGGCGCAACAGCCGAGATCATCGCCGACAACGGAATCGTTGCCTGGTTCCAGGGTCGCGCTGAGTACGGGCCACGAGCGCTCGGTCACCGTTCGCTGCTCGCCCATCCCGCCCGCGACGACAACACCGAGCGGCTCAACGACATCAAAGGACGCGAGCAGTTCCGGCCGGTGGCGCCCATGGTGCTCTCCGAACGGGCGCCGGAGATCTTCAATCGAGGACCTATCCCGAGCCCGTACATGCTCTTCGTGCACGATGTCGCCGCTGAATGGCAAGACCGGCTGCGGGCCGTCACCCACGTGGACGGCACAGCACGCATCCAGACCGTTGACGCAGCCGATGATCAGTTGACGGCGAACATGCTGACCGCATTCGACGAGATAACCGGCATTCCCGTTGTCGTCAATACCAGCCTCAACACCGCGGGGCGTCCTATGGTGGACAGCCCGCAGGACGCGCTGGAGCTCTTCGGCTCGGCGCCGGTAGACGCGCTCGCCATCGGCCCTTACCTAGTGCGGCGGCCATGACCAATCTCTCGTACGCCGTCGTCATCCCCACCATCGGACGTGCTGGTCTTGCTGAGCTGGTAGCCATCGTTGACGGCGATCCGGCACCGTCCAGCATTGTGGTCGTCGACGATCGGCGCGGTGCTGCCGCTGAGCTGAACCTGCCCGACACCGCCGCGCCGCTGATTGTCCTCCGTACCCACGGACGCGGGCCGGCTGCCGCCCGAAACGCGGGATGGCATGCGGCGGATGCCGAGTGGATTGCCTTTCTCGATGATGACGTCTCCATCCCCATCGACTGGTGCCGGCGACTGGTCAAAGATCTCGAAGACGTGCCAGATACGGTGGCCGCCTCCCAGGCCTGGATTCACGTGCCGTCACCCCAGGGCCGCCGACCCACAGACGCGGAGCGCCGCACCATGGGTCTCACCGGCGCTTCGTGGATCACCGCTGACATGGCCTATCGCCGCGCTGCCCTTGTCGAGACCGGCGGCTTCGATGAGCGCTTCCCGCGCGCTTTTCGGGAAGATTCGGATCTGGCTATAAGAACGGTCCGAATTGGGTATGGCATCGCGTGGGGTGAGCGGGTAACGACCCACCCGCTCGCCCCGTCAATGAGTTGGCGCAGCAGCCTCAGAGACCAGGTAGGCAACGCCGACAATGCCTTGATGCGTGCCAAGCATGGCCGTCGCTGGCGTTCGCTGATCGGAACCACACAGGGGAGGACCGGCCGTCACCTGATCACCACCGCCGCCGCGACAGCGGCCCTAGCCGCCCTAGCCTCACGCATAGTTGTGCCCGCGCGAGGCAGCTGGGCGCCCGTCGCGGCGGCGGCTGGAAGTGTCTGGGTCGGGCTGACGGCCGAGTTCGCGATCCGGCGGGTCCTCGCTGGACCACGGACAGCACGAGAGACCACCACGATGGTGGTCACGAGTGCCCTCATTCCACCCCTCGCAGTTGCGCATCGGCTGCGAGGGGAGGTGGAAGTCCGGCTTGCCGGCCGGAGAGACCATCATGCGCTGGGAGCGTCGGTCGCGCGAGCACTGCCCGACAAACCCCGGGCTCCCTCCGGCAAGCCCCGAGCCGTGCTCTTCGATAGGGACGGCACGCTGATCGAAAACGTGCCCTACCTGGCCGACCCGCGCGGGGTCCGGCCGATGCCAGGCGCCCGGCGTACGCTCAATCAGCTGCGCCGCCAAGGTGTCGCCGTTGGCGTAGTGAGCAACCAATCCGGAGTCGCCCGCGGGTTGATCAACTTCGACGAGTTGGCCGAGGTGAACGCCCGAGTGGAGTCGCTGCTCGGTCCATTCGACACGTGGCAGGTTTGCCCACACGCGGCGGATGCGCGCTGCAGTTGCCGGAAGCCCGAGCCCGGCTTGGTGACCGCGGCCGCTCGCCAGCTAGGGGTCGCTCCGCATGACTGCCTGATGATCGGTGATATAGGCAGCGACGTCGACGCGGCACTCGCGGCGGGGGCGCGTGCGGTACTGGTACCGGGACGCGACACCAAGGTTGGCGAAATCGATCATGCCCATCTGGTCGCAGCCGTCGCCCCGAATCTGCGGGCTGCGGTACGCCGCCATGTCGGGAGATCGCGATGAGTGCTCCGCTCCGTTCGGGTCCCGTCTCCCGAGTTCTGGTGGCCCGGCTGGACAGCCTCGGCGATGTGTTGCTGGCCGGGCCGGCGGTGCGGGCCGTGGCTCGTAGCGCCCAGGTGACCATGCTGGTTCGTGGCGGTCTTGACGCCGCGGCCGAGTTGCTGCCCGGGGTTGACGATGTGATGGAATTCGACGCCGCCTGGGTGCTCTTCGATCCGCCGCCGATCCGCCACGATGCAATCGCCGAACTGCTCGGTGCCGTCGAGGCCCGACGCTTCGACGCCGCATTCGTGCTGACCTCGTTCCACCAATCCCCGCTGCCACTAGCCCTGCTCTTGCGGATGGCCCGGGTCCCCTGGATCGGTGCCATCTGCGAGGACTACCCGGGCTCACTCCTCGATCTGCGCCATCGTGTGGCTGAAGGCTTGCCGGAGTCCGAGCGCAATCTCTCGCTCACTCGCGCTGCCGGCTTTCCCGCGGACGAGATGGGAGCCCGGTTATCCGTACGCCAACCGCTGCCCGACATCACTGCTCGGGTCGGAACGGAACCCTATGTGGTCTTCCATCCCGGTGCGGCGGTGCCGGCAAGGCGCCCCACAGCTACACATAGTCGGGCGATCGTGGCAGCGCTGCTCGGGGCCGGTTATCGGGTAGTTGTCACCGGATCCGCCGATGAGGCCACCCTGACCGGCTTTGTTGCCGGCGGTGCGGCTTGCGATCTTGGCGGCCAGCTCTCCATGGCCGAGCTGGCCGCCGTTCTCGCACGTGCCGACGCCGTTGTCGCACCCAATACCGGGCCGGCCCATCTTGCGGCAGCAGTTGGCACGCCGGTCGTCTCGCTGTTCGCGCCGGTGGTACCCGCCCAACAGTGGGCTCCGTACGGCGTCCCTCGGGCGCTGCTGGGTGATCAGCAGGCGCCTTGCCGAGGCAGTCGGATGAGGACCTGCTCGATCCCTCATCACCCCTGCCTAACCTCCATCCATCCCACCGAGGTCGTCGCAGCCGTGGCAGATCTGCTGACGCATTCTGAGGCCGAAGGGGCGAAAGCAGCGGCGAAAGGAGGGCTATGGCTGTGAGTCACAACTCGAGCTGCGAGTGTCGGCAATGCGCGAGTAGCTCCCAAGTACCCGGCCAGGGCGTCGAGCTGGTCGGCTTGCACCTCGACGACCTGGCCATCGCTGCCCGTGATGCACACCGGGCCGCACCTATCGTGCACGAGTGGGGTCAGCAACTTGCAGAGGTTTTCGCGGCCGGCGGCAAGCTGCTCGCCTGCGGCAATGGAGGAAGCGCGGCCGAAGCTCAGCATCTCACCGGGGAGCTGCTCGGCCGCTTCCGGCAGGAACGCCGGCCGCTTCCCGCGGTCGCGCTCTGTGCCGATTCGGCGGCTGTCACTGCCATCAGCAATGACTATGGCCTCGAGGAGCTTTTTGCTCGCCAGGTTCAGGCGTACGGCCGTCGAGGTGACGTGCTGGTGGCGCTGTCTACCAGCGGCAGCAGCCCGAATGTGATCGCTGCGGCGAAAGCTGGGCTGGACCTGGGCGTCACCGTGTGGGCGATGACCGGACCCGCGCCGAATCCGCTGGCCGCGCTGTCAGACTCGGCGATTGCCGTCGACGCGCCGACCGTTGCCACAGTCCAGGAAATTCATCTCTCCTTGGTGCACGCACTGTGCATCGCCCTAGACCAGGCGCTGCAGGCACACATATGGTGACGCCCCGCGCGCGCGGCGGTCCACTCGTCGTCCTCGGTGACTCGATGCTGGACATCGATATCGAGGGGGAGGCCAGCAGGCTCAGTCCCGAGGCGCCCGTGCCCGTGGTCGACGTGACGCGTCAGCGGCGTCGGCCCGGGGGCGCAGGCCTTGCGGCGTTGCTGGCGGCCGGCTCAGGCCACGATGTGATTCTGTTGACCGCGATCGGCAACGACGACCACGGCGACGCGCTGCGAAATCTACTGGCTGATCATGTGGACGTACGCCCGCTGCCACTGCACGGCAGCACGGTGTGCAAGTGCCGGGTCGCGGCCGGCGACGTTCCGCTGCTACGCGTGGACTCGGGATCCGGACGCGCCCGTCGGGCGGCCCTGCCGCCTGGCGCGGCAAGCGCGCTCGCGTCCGCTGGCGCGATCCTGGTCGCCGATTACGGCCGCGGCGTAGCGAGCTTGCCCGCGATCCGACAGGCGCTGCTGCCGGGGATGAGCTCACTGCCGGTGATCTGGGACCCTCATCCCCGCGGGCCGGCTCCGGTGCGCGGCTGCACCCTGGTTACTCCGAACGCCGCCGAGGCGCGTCTCTCCAGCGGTGCCGAGCATCCGGCTGAGCAGGGCCGGCGGCTGTGCGCGAACTGGCATACCCGTGCCGTCGCCGTCACCATTGGCGGACGGGGTGCGGTGTTGACCGAGGCCGACCCGCTGCGTACCACGCACCTTCCGCTGTTGGACTCTCCCAAGCTTGGTCCGGGCCGCCTGGACACTCTCGGTGCGGGTGATCAATTCGCGGTTGCAGCGGCCCTGGCTCTGCTGGACGGCGCTGATGCTCGTGAGGCCGTACAGGCTGCCGTGTTCTCGGCTGCACATTTCGTTCACGAGGGTGGAGCGAGCGCGGTATCGACGGTCTCGGGCTCGGAGACGATCGATCTCGCGGTGCGGACCGAGCCGGCCGACACGACTGACGCCTTCGAGGTGGCGACGCGGGTCCGCCGTACCGGAGGGCGCCTGGTCGCAACGGGCGGCTGCTTCGACCTGCTGCACCGCGGTCACATCAGCCTGCTCAACCAGGCACGGGCA
>DATLQP010000402.1:0-4727 GCA_035535155.1 Propionibacteriaceae bacterium | reverse complement strand
GCAGTTGCCCGGGCACGAGATGTCATGCCGATGCCTGATCACCTCAGCTTCGAAGAAGGTGCGGCGTTCTGCGTGAACTACGCAACCGCGTACGCCGCCTTGATCATCATGGGTGGGCTTCGAGAGCGGGACAGGGTGCTGATCCATGCCGCGGCCGGGGGGGTCGGGATTGCCGCAATCCAGATCGCACACAACCTGGGCGCTGACATCTATGGCACCGCCTCGGCGGCCAAGCACGACGCGATCAAGGCTCAAGGTGTTGATCATGCGATCGACTACCGGGCCCAAGACTTCAAGGCCGAGGTCCGCAGGCTGACCAACGGAGAGGGCGTAGACGTGATCTTGGACCCGATGGGCCCGACTTCGTTTCGCAAGGACTATCGGATCCTGAGACCAGGAGGCCGATTGATCATGTACGGATTGTCCGAGGCTATGAACGAGAACGGGCGCAGCATCAAGGCCGCCCTGTCCAGCCTGCTACGGATCCCGACCTCGACGATGCCGTGGTGGAACGCCGGCCGACTGCTGAACCAGAACCGGGGTGTGTTCGGCCTCAACCTGCTCAGCTGGTGGCGCCGCGAAGGCGGCATGGACCGGATCACGGCCCCCTTGCTCAGCGATCTTGAAAGCAAGCGCCTAATGCCAGTCGTCGCCCGGTCGTACCCCTTCGAACAGGCCGGCGACGCCCACCGCTACCTCGCCGAACGTCGCAATATCGGCAAGGTGGTCCTCACGCCGCGCTAGGCAACGGCACTCGTGCCCGAGCAGACCTGCAGGCGGCGTCTGTGACAGGTCAGCTAGGACGCAGCTGGCTCGCCAGCGGACAGTCGAAGGGGTCCCGCGCGGCGAGCCCGACGCGGTTCAGGTAGCCGATCACCGTTCGGTACGAGGAGGGCAGACTGGTCTCGACGTACGGGACGTCGTTGCTGCGGCAGTGCTCGCGGACCAAAGCACGAGCGGCGCGCAAGTGCGGTCGGGGCATGCTGGGGAACAGATGGTGCTCGATTTGGTAGTTCAACCCGCCCATCAAGATCGTGGCCCACCAGCCGCCGGCAATGTTGCGCGACGTACGCACCTGCTTGCTCAGAAAGTCGAGCTTGACGTCGGCTGGGATGATCGGCATGCCCTTGTGATTCGGAGCGAAGGTCGCGCCCATGTAGAGGCCGAACACGGCAAGCTGCACCCCGATGAAAGCCCACGCCATACCGAACGGCAACAGCCAGAAGATCAACCCGAAGTAGATCACGAAGCGCCCCGCCAGCATGCCCAGCTCGATCCAACGACCCTTCACCGGCGTACGCGAGCCCAGGCTGCGGATCGATTTCACGTGCAGGTTGAGCCCTTCGAGCAGCAGCAGCGGAAAGAACAAGTAGCCCTGCCGCCTGGTGATCCAGGCCAATGCTCCCTTCCGAGTCGCAGCGCTCTCCTCCAGGAAGGAGACAGTGTCGGACTCGATGTCGGGATCCTTGCCGATCTTGTTCGGGTTCGCGTGGTGCCGGCTGTGTTTGTTCATCCACCAGCTGTAGCTGATGCCCACGAACGCCCCGGCCAACACCCGCCCGCTGCGGTCGTTCGCCTGACCGGACTCGAAGATCTGCCGGTGTGAGGCCTCATGCCCCAGGAACGCCAACTGAGTAAAGATCACGCCCAGAGCACCGGCCATCAGTAGCTGCAGCCAGGAATCGTCGAGCAAGATCATTCCGGTGGCAATGCCACCGAGACCAAGTACCAGGATCGCGAAGATCATCATATAGAAGCTGCGGCGGCGACCCTGCAGCCCTTTAATACGGACGGTCTGGGCTAGTTCGGTGAACGTGTGGGTGAACGGCTGGTGGCTTAACCGGACGGTCGCGCCGGATAGCTCGACAATGGATATAGAAGTGCCCCTGATTCGGTCGTCGACTTCCCAGCCGGTGGACATCGACGAACCGATCGGCTCGCGGACGGTTTGTTCGCGCGGATGGCGTCACCCTACCCGTCCGCTGCGAATAGGTGCCTGTCCAGTTGTCGCGTAGGGTGGTGTCAACGTGGTTCGGCCAGTCTCGCCCGAGTCACCGGTGATGTCGAGCTTGAAGCTCCTCCCCTCCGAAACAGCTCTTGTGCGGGACGACCGCTGTGCCCGGGGTCTGCCCGGCTGCCGCCCAACAAGAATTTGATCACCTGTGCCTGCTCTGTCCTTTCTCGATCTTGGCCTGCCCGCTCCACTCGCGCGCGTGCTGGCCCATCGGGATATCACTGTCCCCACACCCATCCAGGCCGCGACGCTGGCCGACACCATCGCCGGCCGTGACGTCCTCGGCCGCGGCCGCACCGGCTCGGGGAAGACCTACGCCTTCCTGCTGCCGCTGGTAGCTCGGCTGTCCGCCTCGAAAGCCCGGTCGCGTCCCCGCGCTCCGCGAGCCCTCGTACTCGCTCCCACTCGTGAGCTGGTCGGCCAGATCGAGGCTGCCCTCAAGCCATTGGCACAAGTCGCCGGCCTGTCCAGCGTCTCGATCTTCGGCGGGGTGAATCAGCAGCCCCAGGTGCGCGCGCTGAGGTCGGGAGTCGACATCGTTCTCGCCTGTCCCGGCCGGCTGGAGGACCTTATCGAGCAAGGTCACTGCAGCCTCTCAGGCGTCGAGATCACGGTCGTGGACGAAGCCGACCACATGGCCGATCTCGGCTTCCTGCCGCCGGTGACACGCCTGCTGGCGCAGACGCCAGCCCGTGGTCAGCGGATGCTCTTCTCGGCCACCCTCGACGCCAGCGTCAGCGTCCTGGTGAACCGGTTCCTACGCAACCCAGTGACGCACGAAGCCGACTCTCTCGAGCCGTCGGCGGGTACGACGGCTCACTACGTGCTGCACGTCGAGCAGGAGCAGCGGTTCCCAGTCCTGGCGGAGCTCGCCAGCGCCCCGGGCCACGCGCTCGTCTTCACCCGAACCAAGCACCGGGCCAAGGCACTGACCAGCCAGCTCAAGGCGCAGGGGATCTCGGCTGTGGAGCTGCACGGCGATCTCAACCAGAGCGCCCGTGCGCGCAACTTGGCGGCCTTCCATGCCGGGCGCGTCGGCACCCTCGTCGCCACCGACATCGCCGCGCGGGGCATTCACGTCGACGACATTGCGCTGGTCGTACACGCCGACCCGCCGGTCGAGCAGAAGGCGTACGTCCATCGCTCCGGTCGGACCGGGCGAGCCGGCAAGGCCGGCACGGTCATCATTCTGACGACGAGTGCGCAGTTGCGCGACGTTCGCGCGCTCACCCGTGCTGCCGGAATTAGGCCCGTCACGACGCGGGTCGAGAACGTGGCAGACCCCATCCTTCGTGAGCTGGCGCCCGGCGAGCGCGTCCTGATCGCACCCGGGAGCGCCGCCATTCCCGCCAGGCCGACCGTCGGCGGCCCGCGCTCGAACCGTCGTCGCCCGCGGACCGAACCGAGCTTCGAGCGGCCCAAGCGATCACCGGAACATCGCTCTGCGCCAGGAAAGCCAGGTAAGCCAGGAAAGCAGAGCAGGACGACTGCGACCCGGAGCCATAGCGCGGCCCAGTTCAGCGGCCGCGCCCGTACTCGCTGACCCGCGCCGGTATGCGCTGACCCGCGCGGGTTTGCGCTAGCCCGCGCCGGTACGCGTCTTACGCGCGCCGCGGACTACAGGGCGCGGCGTTGAGCCACGATCGGGCAGAGGAACGGGTCCTTGCCGCGGAGGCCGACGGTGTTGAGGTAGCCGATCACCGAGCGGTACGCCTGCCACAGCGTTGTCTGAGTAATCGGCACTCCTTGAGCAGCGCAGTATGCCGCGATGAGCGGCCGGGCGGTGCGAAGGTGTGGCCGGGCCATGGACGGGAACAGGTGGTGTTCGACCTGATAGTTCAGCCCGCCCATGAAGATCGACATAAAACGACCGCCGCTGATGTTGCGGCTCATCAGGACCTGACGGCGCAGGAAGTCCAGCTTCAGCTTGGGTGAGACCAGTGGCATGCCGATGTGGTTCGGCGCGAACGTGGAGCCCAGGTAGAAGCCGAAGACGGCCAGCTGTACGGCGAAGAACACGGCCGCCTTCCCCGGAGGCAGTACGAGGAAGACCAGAGCAACGAGTCCGCCGAGCCGGATGGCGAGGAAGATCATTTCGATCCAGCGGCGTTCGAGTTGGCCCCGGCTGATGACCCGGCGGATGGCCTCCCAGTGCATCGAAAGGCCTTCCAGCAGCAGAATCGGGAAGAAGTACCAGCCTTGGTGGTCGACCAGCCAGCGCATCAACCGGCTGCGATCCCTGGTGGCGCGGTCGGGAGTGAGAGCCAGTGCTGATAGGGCGATGTCCGGGTCGGCGCCTTCCTTATTGGGGTTGGCGTGATGTCGGTTGTGCTTGCTGCGCCACCAGCCATAGCTGATTCCGACGAGCAGGTTCGCCACGACAAGACTGATCCAGTCGTTCCATTGACCGGACTTGAACATCTGGCGGTGCGCCGCATCATGGCCGAGGAACGCCATTTGCGCCATGAGCACGGCCAGCACCACAGCGGACACGACTTGCCACCAGCTGTCACCGATCCAAACGAATGCCGTGACCCAGACGGCGAGGACAACGACCGCCCCGATGAGCTTGGCCCAGTAGTAGCCGTAGCGGCGACGCATCAGGCCCATGTCATGTATGCGGCGGGTCAGCGCCGTGAAAGAGCTAGCAGCGTTGTTTGAGGTACTTGTCCTCGAGGCACGCGGCGAGCGCCCTCCAGCAGCCTCGCTGTCG
>DATLQP010000401.1:0-3382 GCA_035535155.1 Propionibacteriaceae bacterium | reverse complement strand
TTCGTCGGTAAGCGACTTCGGATCGTGACGCCCGAACAGTCGACGCCGAAGAACGTGGCCGCGGTCGTTGGCGAGATCGTGGATCACTTCGCGGGCACCATCGGCGACGGCCCAATCGGTGTCACCATCCCCGCCGTGGTGACCCACGGCAGGACCCGATCGGCAGCCAACATCGACAAGTCGTGGATCGATGCCGACGCCGAGAAGATCTTCGAAGAGCATCTGGGTCGCGACATCTTGCTGGTGAACGATGCCGATGCCGCGGGCGTCGCCGAGGTGCACTATGGCGCAGCAGCTGGCCATCAGGGTCTGGTTCTGATGACGACACTCGGCACGGGCATTGGCACGGCAATCCTCTACCGCGGCGTGCTGGTACCTAACTCCGAGCTCGGCCACCTTGAGATCGACGGCCATGACGCCGAGACGCGCGCCGCAGCGAGCATCAAGGAGAAAGAGGGCATCTCGTACAAGGAATGGTCCAAGCGACTGCAGCGCTACTACGAGCGGCTCGAGGCGCTCTTGTGGCCCGACTTGATCGTGATCGGTGGCGGTGTCAGCAAGAATTCGGACAAGTTCATTCCGAGGCTCAAGCTCAACGCCGACATCGTTCCCGCCAAGCTGCTGAACACCGCTGGCATCGTTGGCGCCGCCTGGCTCGCCGCCGACCGCCTAATCCATCCAGACGAGCTCAGGTAATCCGCCCCCATTCACAGGCTTACCCGGCCCGACCGCCTTACCGTCGCGACTCCTTACCACCGCGACCAACTATCGAAACCTATGTTCGGCGGAGGGTGAGGGGCATCTTGGAGACCGAGCTGGCTACATGCGTTCCAGGGCTTCGATGCCGAGCATGGTGAGACCGGAGGCAAGCGCCCGCTTGGTGATCAAACACAGCGCCAGCCGCGAGTCGCGCACCGCAGCTGAGGAGTGCAGCACCGGGCACTGCTCGTAGAAGATCGCCAAGGCGCTGGATAGTTCATAGAGGTAGTTGCAGAGCCGATGAGGCTGCAGCGTTCGTCCGACCTCGTCTGCAACGTCGCCGAACCGGGTCAGAAGCAGGGCCAGCGTTTGCTCTGCCGGCTCCTCGAGCACCAAGATCTTCGACTGCTCGCCATAGCCCCGAGCCGTAGCCTTACGCAGCACCTGAGTTACCCGGGCGTGCGCATACTGCAAGTAGGGGCCGGTGTTGCCCGTGGTCTGCACCATCCGGTGGACATCGAAGACGTAGTCCTTGTTCAGCCCATTGGACAGGTCGGCGTACTTGATCGCTGCGAGAGCCACCAGCGGCGCCGCCTCCCGCTCGGCCGCATCCAGCAGGGTGTTGAGGGTCACGGCCGTTCCCTCGCGGGTGGAGAACTTCTTGCCGTCGGGCCCGAGCACCTGCCCGAAGGCGATGTGTTCGGCGGAAACGTCGTGTGGTAGGAAGCCCGCCTTGCGTGACACCGCAAAAACCTGGTCGAAGTGGAACGATTGGGGTGCGCCCACCACGTAGATCAGCCGGTTCGCGTGCAGGTTGCGTACCCGGTGCCTGACTGCCGCCAGGTCAGTAGCGCCATAGCCAAACCCACCATCGCGCTTGCGTACGATCATCGGGGCGTTGAAACCCTCGACGAAAACCACCAGCGCGCCGTCGTCGACCACTGCTGTGCCGGTCGCCACGAGTTCCTCGACGACTGATTCGAGGTCGTCGTTGTACATGCTCTCCCCTGCCAGATCGGCGTCGGTGAGCAGCACTCCAAGCCGGGCGTAGGCCGCGTTGAAGCCAGCGAGAGAAATGTCGATCAACTGCTGCCAGATCGCCCGTGTGTCGGAATCACCTGCTTGCAGCAACACGACCCGTCGCCGCGCGCGTTCGGCGAAGTCTGGATCGGCTTTGAAATGGGCATTGGCGCGCAGGTACAGCGCCTCCGCACTGCTGAGCTCGAGCCCGGCAGGATCCAGCGCCTCGTCGACGATCTGCTCGACCAGCATCCCGAACTGCGTACCCCAATCGCCGATGTGGTTCTGCGCTATGGCGCGGTGCCCAAGGCCGGTAAGGACTCGACGCAGACAGTCGCCGATGATGGTGGACCGGAGATGTCCGACATGCATCTGTTTGGCCACGTTCGGAGCGGAGTAGTCGATCACCACAACCTCAGGGTCGGAGGTCTGCGGCACCCCGACGTACGGGTCGGCGAGCTGATCGCTCACCGCCTGGGCCAATACATCGGCCCGAAGCCGGAAGTTGATAAAGCCCGGCCCAGCGATCTCCGGCGGCTCGCACAGATCAGCAATCTCGAGCTGGGCAACGAGGCGGGTAGCAATCTCACGCGGGGGCTTGCCTTCGCTGTTAGCTAGACGCAACGCCACGTTGGACTGGTAGTGGCCGAACTGTGGTCGGGTGGCAGGCCGAAGCTCTGGGTCGAAGCCGGCGACAGCCTGGACCCGGCTACTCAGCAGCGAAGCAAGGGAAGACACAAACGGAGATTATTTCACTGTCCCGCCGATGGCTGAGGTGCTCGACACCCAGCTGCGCTCGAGGGAGGCTCCTGCCAGCCATAGATCTGCCTATCCACCTAGCCCGACTCCGATCGCGCGGCCGGCGGCGCTCCGGCCCGTAACAGCTCTAAGACGGTCATGGGCTCGGCTGGCAGCGCGGGCACCAGTAGCTGCGCCGCTCCTGGCCGACCGGACCGAATTCCTCGGTGCGGATCGGCGTGCCGCACCGGCGACACGGCTGTCCGGGCCGCTCGAAGACATAGGCACGGCGACCGCGTCGTAAGTCGCCGGTCGTGGACTGCTCGGACCTCGATCGGTTGGCCAGTAGCAACTGCCGGCCGCGTTCGACGATGCGCCGCAGGTTGGGAACACTGCTGACCGGCGTACGCGGATGGACACCATGCAAAAAGAGCAGCTCAGCTCTATAGAAGGTTCCGATACCGGCCAGATTCCGCTGATCCAGCAGTGCCTCACCGATCGCACGGTCGGGCCGAGCGGCGATCCGCCTGACGGCCTCATCCAGATCCCAGTCGGGGCCGAGCAAGTCAGGACCAAGGTGTCCGACAACGGTGTCCTCATCAGCGGTCGGTACAAGTTCCACGATCGGGAGCCGGTAGCCGACTACGTCATGATCACCAGTTGCAAGCACGGCACGGATCTGGAACGCGGGCCCGCCACTCCAGCTCCGGCCCCGTCGGTAGATCCTCCAGACCCCGTCCATCCTGAAGTGGGTGTGCAAAGTGAACTCATTGCTGAACCGGAACATCTGATGTTTACCGCGGGAGATCACCTCACGTACGCCGACGCCGGTCAGGTCGGTCGTGGCCAATGAGGGCACGCGGAACTCCGATCGCGTCAGCACGCGACCAGCCAGCACCTCATTGAGCCGCCGGCACGCCCGCCA
>DATLQP010000400.1:0-2190 GCA_035535155.1 Propionibacteriaceae bacterium | reverse complement strand
GTTCACCCCGAGGAGAATTCCCACCTCCGGTACTCGCCGGAGTTGGTCGAAAGGAGGCGGCACGCCGCGATGAGCGGGATCTCTTCTCGCCTTGATCGGACTGCGACGGCGGGCCGCAGCAGCCAGTTCTCTTGGTCGATGCCATGGAGGTGTGGGTGACCTCCACAGCTGGCGCCGGGGGATTCAAGGGTTTGAGTGACAAGCTGGGCCTGTCTCGCGGCCTGGTGGTCCAAGAACTCGGCTGGGACGAGGACGCCGACGATGACGTGCGGGTCATGATTGAGGACGCGATCGACGGCGAGTTGGTCGAAGAGGCAATGGAGGCCGTTGATCTCTTGCTCCTCTGGTGGCGCGACGAAGACGGAGATTTGGTCGATGCGTTGGTCGACGGCCTGACCGATCTCACCGACAGCGGCTACATCTGGCTGATGACCCCGAAGGTCGGGCGCAGCGGCTATGTCGATGCTGCCGACCTGGCGGAGGCCGCCGTGACGGCCGGTCTGGCGTTGACCAACAGCGTGCAGGTGTCCTCTGACTGGACCGCGACCAAACTCGTACGCCCCAAGGGCACGCGTCGGTGAGTCTTACGCTCGGCCAGCAGGCTCCGAGCTTCACCGCCCGCAACCAGCATGGCGAGCTGCTCACGGCGAGTAGCCTGCGCGGTTCCTCAGCGGTGATCGTCTTCTACCCCTGGGCGTTCTCCAGCATCTGCCGCAGCGAGCTGGCTGCGATTCGCGATGATCATGAGAGTTTCATGGCCCTTGGCTCCCGAGTGTTGGCGATTTCCTGCGACGCCATGTACACCTTGCGTGCCTACGCCGACAAGGAGGGCATCGCGTTCGACCTGCTCAGCGATCATTGGCCGCACGGCGCGATTGCCCAGGCGTACGGCGTATTCGACGAGCTGGCGGGCTGCGCCAGACGCGGCACGTTCGTGCTGGACTCTGCGGGGATGATCAGGTGGCAGCAGGTGAACCAGATCAACCAGCCGCGGGAGATCACCGCCGTACTCGCAGCGGCGGCGAATCTATGATGGCCGAATGCCGCTGACAGGGGAGTACGAGCCGAGTCCACGCAAGTCGGTCCGCGATCAGGTGGAACGCTACGAAGCCACGGACGGCAGGGAGGCCAACACCCTGGCTGGTACCAACCGGCCGGTCGTGATCTTCACGACGCGAGGTCGCACGTCGGGCAAGATCAGAAAGTTTGCGTTGATGCGGGTGGAGCATGGCGGCAAGTACGCCCTGGTCGGCTCCGTGGGTGGCGGGCCGACGCATCCGGTCTGGTATCTCAACGTCAAGGCCGATCCTGAGGCGCTGATGGTGCAGGACGGCGCGGAGCGCTTCGACGCCACCGCGCGAGAGCTCAGCGGCGAGGAACGCGAGATCTGGTGGCAGCGAGCCGTGGCGGCCTACCCGACGTACGAGAAGTATCAGGAGAAGACCGAGCGACAGATCCCGATCCTGCTCGCCGAGCGGCGCCGACATCAAAGGGCTGATTTCACAGCGGCCGACCTCCACCGCGACAGTCGCCCGCAGTAGCCGATCAGGTCGGGGGCAGAATGACCCCCATGATTCCTGCCCAGCCATTCGGCCGTACGGGCCACGCAAGCACCCGCGTCATCTTCGGCGCTGCCGCACTCGGCAACGTCAGCCAGGACGACGCCGATCAGACCATGGAGCTGATCCGCGAGCACGGCATCAATCACATCGATACCGCTGCCAGCTATGGGGAAGCAGAGCTTCGCCTGGGGCCGTGGATCGAAACTCATCGCGACGAGTTCTTCCTGGCCACCAAGACCGGTGAGCGCGCTCGCGTGGAGGCGTACAACCAGATTCAGCGCTCATTGGAACGGCTTCGTACCGACCGCGTCGACCTGATTCAGCTGCACAACCTTGTCGACGAGGATGAGTGGCGGACCGCGTTCTCGGCTGGTGGCGCGTTGGAGGCTGTGGTCGCAGCCAAGGATGATGGCTTGGTCCGCTTCGTGGGTGTCACCGGTCATGGCCTGACTGTGGCGGCCCAGCACCTGCGTTCGTTGCAGGAGTATCCGTTCGACTCGGTCTTACTGCCGTACAACTTCCCGATGTCGCGCAATTCCCGCTACATCGATGACTTCGAGGCGTTGGTCGCGGTCTGTGCCGAGCGCGGTGTGGCCGTCCAGACGATCAAGGCCATCACCCGTGCACC
>DATLQP010000399.1:0-5073 GCA_035535155.1 Propionibacteriaceae bacterium | reverse complement strand
GTCGCCTCTTTCACAATCCCGGCGCCGGCGGCAACGGCCTTGCTCATTGCCTCGTCCACCGCCTCGCTGGAGGGGACGATGTAGTGAAAGGAGACACCCCGAAAACCGGACCCGTCAGGCGAGACCCCGGCATCCTGAGCCGCTGCATCCCGCGGATAGAGCGCCAATGACGATGACCCATCACCGAGGTTGAGCTTGACGAAGCCGGGATAGTCCTGCTCAATCGCGCAGCCCAGACCATCGGTGTAGAACGCTTTGGATCGCCCGAGATCGTCGACGCCAAGCATGATCGCGGTTACTTGTAGGGCCATGGTTTGTTCCTCTCGACTGGTGGTTCGGTGCACATCTCACCTTGTCTGACGAGGCGGCGCGTCACGATGTGACAGCAGGATCGAGAGTTCAGCGGCACTGCAGCTCCGTGGTGTGCGGCTCTCGGGCCTGCCGCGCTGGTTCGAACCGGCGTCGCTCAAGCGGTGCACCGTCGAGAATCCCCTCTACGGTGCGCAAGAACGGCAAGGGTGCCTCGGATCCGACGGCGTCTCCGAGACAGTAGGACCGGTAGGCCCGGCGCGCAGCGGCGAGGGAGTCGGGACCGAGCAGCTCGTCGAGGGCCTCCGGCAGCGTGCTGAGGTCGCGTTCGATCTGGTACGCAACCCGGGCCATCGGGATCGCCTCGCGAAACGCCATGCCCTTCTGCTGAATCGCCACCAGGGCCAACGGTTTCCCGGTCGCCAAAAAATCCGAGGCAACAGAGGACACATCGGTGATCAACGCATCGCAATGGTTGAAGCAGGCAGGAATGTCCCAGTCGATCTCGGCGGCGCGACCGAAGACGTGCTCGCGCCCAGTGGCTTTGCGATCCGCATTGAGCCGGTGCTGGATTGTTTGGGCCACCGCCGTCTGATCGGGATCCCCATAGGTCTGCGGATGCGGCCGGAAGATCACCGTCGCGCCGCGGCTGAGCAGTGCGTCAATGATCTTGGATCCGAGCAACAGCGAGGAGTAGTTGGTGTTGGGTTTGCCGCCGTGCCACGTCGGCGCGTATAGCACCGTACGCGGCGCACCGGGCGCAAGGGGCTCGTCTCGGGTCGCGATTCGGTCGATCTGCGGCCGTCCGACGATCGCAAACTGGTCCGGTCGAATCCTGACCCCGTGAGCCGCGTACCGCTCGACGCCCTGCTGTCCCGAGACAAAGACCTTGTCAAACGCGGCATGTCGCGCGCTGTAGTTGGCTGCCTTGTCGGAGTCGCCGTGGTTCAGCCAGATGTGCGTCAAGCGTGGGAACCGCAACATGTCGGCGTTGGCCTGGTGGTTCTGCACATAGAAAGCTGCCTTGAGCGAGTCCACCACCACATGCCAGAGCCGGCCATGCGCACTCTTGAGTTTGGGAACGAGCACTGGTGCAGAGGTCAGCTCGGTGATCTCGGGCACCGTATGCGGGTGCCGGGTGATCACAATGAATCGCCGGTTGAGGCGTTCCAAATACGGCAGCCACATGCCCAGCTGGTAGCGGGCACCGCTGCGGGCGGCGTAATACACACAGAACTCGGGTTCATATTTCTGGAGTGCCTTGCGGACGCCCATCGCGGAGCTTCGGCTGATCGTTACGGCTCGGATGGCGTACCCGACCATGATGACAGCGGACATGGTGCCAACAGCGACAATCAGCAGGTAGCACCAGCCGGGCGCTCCGAGCAGGGCCAGCAGTCCCCCCACTGCCGCTTCAGCAACTGCGGCAAGCGCCACGAAGGTCGGATTGAAGGGCGGCCGTGGCACGGCGGGGAAGCCAGGAAGTTGTACGGCCACGGGCGTTGCCTTGGTCAGCAGCAGGCGCACCGTCGGCTCGGAGATGATCGCGAAGATTGCGAGGCCGGTGGCAGCCCAGATCCAACCGGCGTCGCCAGGGCGCCGGGCCAGGTAGGCCGCCGCGACGCCGACGAGTACCACGATCCGGGGTGCCTGGTAGGCCGATAGCAGCGGGCGGCGGCGGCTCATGTCGCGCCGCATCAGCCAGCCGAGCATGATCAGCGAGGCCAGGGCCAAGCCCGCACCGAGCCAAATGATCGGCGATCCGACGGCGAGGAACATCACGACGGCGCCTACCACAGCGCAGACGTTGAAAAGGTTGCTGATGATCAGGTCGAAGACCCTCGACCGGGTAGCACCCGCGAAGTCGGACCAGGCGCCGATGCTCATAGTCCCTGTGGGCTTTGCTGACTCCATGGCAGGGACAGGTTATATCGCTTCCGCCCGACTTTATTGGGCGTACCACCAACTGCCGGGAATTGCTGGCCCTGGCGAATACGATGAGGCTGTGGCACAAGGTGATGGCCTGTTGAACCACGACCTCGACCCCACCGACCCCACCGCCCGCGGACCGCAAGACGCGTGTGGGGTTTTCGGCGTCTGGGCGCCCCATGAGGAGGTGGCAAAGCTCACCTACTTCGGCCTGTACGCCCTGCAGCATCGAGGGCAGGAGTCGGCAGGGATTGCGGTCAGCAAAGGCTCCCAGATCGTGGTTTTCAAGGACATGGGCTTGGTTTCCCAGGTTTTCAACGAGGCAACTCTCGACTCCCTTGGCAATGCTCACCTGGCCATCGGGCATTGCCGCTACTCCACGACCGGCTCGAGCGTGTGGAAGAACGCGCAACCCACCTTTCGCTCCACCGCGATCGGCAGCATCGCGCTCGGTCACAACGGCAACCTGACCAACACGCTCGAGCTGCAGACGTGGCTGAAGGAGCGTGACCAGCACAACGGTTCGCTGTTTCCTGGATCGTTGTCCAACGAGGCGACCAGTGACACCTCCCTGATCACCGGGTTGATGGCAACCTTCGCCGGGTTGAGCACCGAGGAGGCTGCGCTGCAGGTGCTGCCGAAGCTGCGCGGCGCGTTCAGCTTGGTCTTCATGGACGAGGAGACCTTGTACGCCGCGCGGGATCCGCAAGGCGTCCGGCCCTTGGTGCTCGGCCGGCTGGAACGCGGCTGGGTGGTCGCCAGCGAGACCGCGGCGCTGGACATCGTGGGTGCCACCTTTATCCGGGAGGTCACGCCGGGTGAGCTGATCGCCGTCGACGCCAACGGCCTGCGCAGCCTCACCTTCGCCAAGGCCGATCCCAAGGGCTGCCTGTTCGAGTACGTCTATCTGGCGCGACCCGACACCATGATCTCGGGTCGCCGGTTGCACTCGGTGCGGGTCGCGGTGGGGCGTACTCTCGCGCACGAATGTCCGGCCGATGCCGATCTGGTGATTCCGGTGCCTGAGTCGGGTACGCCGGCAGCGATCGGGTACGCGGAAGCATCGGGAATTCCGTACGGTCAAGGACTGGTCAAGAACTCCTACGTCGGCCGCACCTTCATCCAGCCGAGCCAAACCATTCGGCAGCTGGGCATTCGGTTGAAGCTCAACCCGTTGCGGGATGTCATCGCCGGCAAGCGTCTCGTCGTGGTCGACGACACCATCGTGCGCGGCAACACTCAGCGCGCGCTGGTGCGGATGCTGCGCGAAGCCGGGGCGGCCGAGGTGCACGTACGCATCTCTGCCCCGCCGGTGAAATGGCCGTGCTTCTACGGCATCGACTTCGCCTCCCGCGCCGAGCTGGTCGCCAACGGCTTGGACACCGAGGAAATCTGCCGCTCGATCGGGGCAGATTCGCTCGGCTACGTCTCCCTTGACGGTCTGGTAGCGGCGACGGAGGTGGGGAAGCGGGCGCTCTGCCGCGCCTGCTTCGACGGCATTTATCCGATCGAGCTGCCACTCAGCGAGCGGCTGGGCAAGTCAATCCTCGAGGACCCCGCCGACCTGGAGCCTGTGGCCTCTGGAGTCGGCGCCGCCGATGCCCTCAGCCGCCCCTAACTCGCCTAACTCTGACAAGTCGGCGTACGCGGCGGCCGGCGTCGACATCGATGCTGGTGACCGTGCCGTCGAGCTGATGAAGGAGTGGGTCGCCAAGACCAGCCGTCCCGAGGTGATGGGCGGTATCGGCGGCTTCGCCGGATTGTTCGACGCCAGCCGGCTGGCGCAACTCCGGCATCCGGTGCTGGCAACCTCGACCGACGGCGTGGGCACCAAGGTTGCGATCGCCCAGGCGCTGGACCGGCACGACACCATTGGCTTCGACCTGGTCGGCATGGTGGTCGACGACCTTGTCGTCTGCGGCGCTGAACCGCTGTTCATGACCGACTACATCGCCTGCGGCAGGGTCGAGCCGGAACGCATTGCGGCGATCGTGCAAGGGATCGCCATGGCGTGCAGCGAAGCCGGCTGCGCGCTGCTGGGTGGGGAAACCGCGGAACATCCCGGACTGCTGGAACCGGACGAGTACGACCTCGCGGGCGCGGCAACCGGGGTCGTGGAACGCGACAAGATCTTGGGCGCGGAGCGCGTTGTGCCTGGCGACGTGGTGCTCGCCATGGAGTCGTCCGGCTTGCACTCCAACGGCTACTCGCTGGTCCGGCATGTTCTCAGCGAGGACTCCAACCAAACCCTTGATCGCTACGTTCCCGAGCTGGGCTGCACGCTCGGCGACGAACTGCTGACCCCGACGCGGATCTACGCCCGCGACTGCCTGGAGCTGATCGGAGCGGTCGAGGTGCATGCGATGAGCCACATCACCGGTGGCGGGCTGGCAAGCAACCTCGCCCGGGTGATTCCCGCCTCCTGCGAAGTGCGCATTGACCGCGCCACGTGGCAGCCGTTGCCCATTTTCGGACTGATCCAGCAACTCGGCAAGATCATCCAGCCGGATATCGAGGCAACGTTCAATATGGGTGTCGGCATGGTCGTGATCATGCCGCCTGACGCGGTGGACGAAGCCGTGCAGCTACTGGCCGAGCGTGGGCTGGGTGCCTGGGTCTGCGGGACGGTTGCGGCTGCCCGTCCGGGAGTCCGTGAGCCAGTGCGTCTATACGGGCAACACGTTGTGGGATAGCGTCCCTGCGCTTTGCACCCTTGGGAGCATTGGGTAGCCTTTCCCTCACGACATTAACCATTCTCCAGCCGCGGCTAGCCGCAGGCAGACACAGTGCGAGGGGGTCGACCCGATGGGGCGCGGCCGTGCAAAAGCAAAGCAG
>DATLQP010000398.1:0-8247 GCA_035535155.1 Propionibacteriaceae bacterium | reverse complement strand
CGTGGGCCTGGGCGTCGACGGAAACCGCAGCCACCTCCGGCGGCCGCTCCTCTACCTCCACGGTGGCCACGGCCTGCCGCATCGCGAGCTGGAACGCCGACCACCAGTCGTGCGGGTGCTGTTCGCTCACGGGCGGGGTGGTGGCCGGATGCGGACTTCTCGCAACCGCGACCGCCTTCCCGCTGTCCAACGCCCTCAGGACGACTGTGCAGGATTGGGTGGAAGAATCCACCCCGGCAACGACCTTCATCGGTCGCTCGCGGGCGCTGCTGGATCGGGCAGGCGGGACAGCGCCGCTGGCAGTTGCTCGCGCTGCCCGACCGCGCCTGACGGGTGGGCGTCGATGATTTGGTCCCAGCTGTAGCCACTGATCTGCATCAAAACGATCGCCAACGCATCCCCCCACGCCGCCACCGCAAGGTTCGACCCCATCGCGATGATGCCGCCGGGATCTGAGTTCGGCGACTGCGGAAAAACCACTGCCACATCCGCTGCACGCGCCAAGGGCGACTCCGCCTTCGCAGTCAGCACCAGCAATGCCGCGCCCCGCGCCTTGGCGAGCCGCATGAACTCGTTTAACTCGGCGGATCCACCACCCTTTGAGATTGCCAGCACGACATCTGCCGCAGTGATCGCACCGAGTCCGCCGTGGAGCGCGTCACCTGGGTGGAGGAACAGCGATGGCGTGCCAGTGGTCGACAACAAATGGGCCATGCGCCGCGCCACCGGTCCCGATGTGCCGACGCCAACGGTGACCACCTTTCCCTCCGAGCTCCTGATCAGCCGCACGGCCGCTACGAAGCTCTCGTCGAGGGAATCGCCGACCAGGCGCAAAGCCTCAGCCTCCGCGATGATTCGGCTGCGCCCAGCAGCCAACAGGCCTTCGCTGACCGCCTGATCGGGAAGTCCAGTCATCTTGCTCATTTGAGCGTATCTTTTTCACATTTGAGCACATACAATTACAACAGGTGATGTCGCTGAGTGTCAAGGTTCCTCCGCTCAAAAGAGCGTTAGATATGCTCGGATGAGTCCAGGCCTCATCGGAGAGAGAGTACGAGATGACCGACGCTGCTCGGCTGACCGGTCCGCAAGAGCTGCTGCAGATCGCGGCGGTCGCGACTCAGTACTATCAGGAGGGTCGCTCCAAGGTGGACATCGCCCAAGACCTTGGCATGAGCCGGTTCAGGGTCGCGCGACTCCTTACCGCGGCTCGTGAACTCGGCATCGTGCGTATCGACATTGCCATGCCGGACGCCATTAACGCCGACCTCTCCGGCGAGCTAGCAACCGCCTTCGGGCTCCGCCAGGCCATCGTCGTGGACACACCGGATGAGTCGGTGTTGACCATGCGGGCCGACCTCGGGCGGGTCGCCGCCGGCCTACTCGCCGAACTCGTGCAAGAAGACGGTGTCGTCGGTATCGCCTGGGGTCGCACGGTCAACGCGATGACCGCCGCTCTCACTGGCATCAAACGGTGCTCCATCGTGCAGATGACCGGTGCACTCTCCGGCGCCGAGATCAGCGATAACGCCATAGAGCTTGTCCGGCGGATGTCGCAAATCTCGGGCGGGGCCGCCTACCCGATCTACGCCCCGCTCCTGCTCGATGACCCTGCCGCTGCCCAATCACTCCGGAGCCAAGCGAAGGTCGCCGAAGCACTCAGCTGGTACGACCGAATCAATATCGCAATCGTTCCGATCGGCTCGTGGGATCCGCCGCAATCTCAGCTGTACGACAGCATCACTCCACAGGAACGCCGAGAGCTTCTCGACGCCGGCGTTCGGGCCGATACCAGCACCGTCCTGCTTAGCCGTAGCGGAGAAATCCTCACACCACCATTGAGCCAGCGCATGATCGGCATCACCGGCGAGCAGCTCCGTCGCATCCCCGAGGTTGTCGCCGTGGCCGGCGGGGTGGACAAAGCAGACGCTGTCGGCGTGGTACTTCGCACCGGCTTCGTCACGACGCTGATCACCAACGCGAGCGTCGCACAACAGCTTCTGAGACAAGACCGAGGCGACGTCCTCACATCGCAACCGTGAGACGGCCCGGGCCACGAACCACCCCATGAAGTGATAACTCGTAGGCCTGACCACGAGCACGGCGGTTTGCGCCGAAACAAGGAATCATCAGCCGACCGCTAGCCGGTGGTGGGTCCTCGCGGCGTCAGCGAGTATCCGACACGGCCTGCGCTCGGCACCGTGCGATGATCGCGCCCATCGCCAGGTGAAAATGTTTGCGGTCCTGCGGCGGGAGGGGCGAGAGGAGATGTTCAAGTCCCAGGGTTACGTCGCCGTGGAAGGCGGTCGCTGCCCGGCGACCGGCGTCGGTCAGCGTTACGTGCAATGCGCGCCGGTCGCCGGGTACGGGCGTTCGGTTGGCCAGGCCGCGCCGCTCGACCCTGTCCACAAGACCGGTCAGCGCGGCCTTCTCGACGCCAAAGCAGTGTGCCAGCTCAGCCATCCCCCTCGGGCCGTCGGCCAGAATGCATAACAGCTTGGCCTGAACAGGGGTGAGGTCGTGGCGCTGGGCGATGCTCGCATACAGGGCTTGCACCAGGCCGGAAAGTTGGACCAGCCCGGTGGCGGCGTCGGCAATCTCAATTTGCCCACCATTGTGCCGTTCCTCAGCCTCGCTCCGCTGTGGGATGGCCTCCTTCAAGGCTCCCGCTTGCGGGCTCTCGTTCACAAAAGCTACGGTACATGACAAATAGTTAATGGAGCGTACTGTATGTAGCGTGAACAGCTGGGAGGAGCAATCATGTTTACCGAAGAAGAGATCACCTATCTGCAGACCCAGCCGCTGGCCCGCATCGCCACCGTTTCTACCGACGCACAGCCGGACGTGATGCCGGTGGGATATCAGTTCGACGGGAAGTACTTCTACGTCGGCGGCATGAATCCCGCGAAGACGCGGAAATTCCGAAACGTTCGAGCGGGGAACACGCAGTTAGCTCTCGTCATCGACGATCTGGTATCGGTCAATCCGTGGACTGTCCGCGGCCTGCGCATCTACGGCAGCGCTGAACTCGTCGTACGCCAGGAAGGTCAGTTCGGACCGGGTCATTACCTGCGGATTACGCCCACCGTTTCGTGGAGCTGGAACCTAGATGGGCGTCCGACGACACACGACCAGAAGACCATCTACCGGCGCGCCGCCCACGAACGTGCGGCCACGCAGGACGCTAGCGGAGGAGCTCACGATGACCAGTGACGGACACGTGCTGGTTGTTGGTGGCACCGGACTGCTCGGCGAACAGGTGGTTGCGGAGCTGCTCTCTCGCGGCAAACGGGTGCGCGCTCTGGTGCGGCCGACCTCGGACGCCACACGCCTTGAACGAACCGGCGTGGAGATCGCGCGCGGCGACATGATGGACCCCGCATCGCTGCTGGACGCAATGGACAGCGCGGATGCGGTTGTCAGCACCGCGGCCGGTTACACCCGCCACAGCAAAGGTGACACTAACGAGATCGACACGATCGGCAACCGCAACCTTGCCGACGCAGCAAGCCGAGTCGGCGTCCGCAGATTCGTCTTGACCAGCATCCTGACCTGTGACCAGACCCCGCAGGTCCCCCACTTCTGGCACAAGAAACTTGCCGAAGATCGGCTCGAAGAGCTGGGCGTCCCGTTCGTAGCTCTGCGGCCCGGCGCGTTTCTCGACATGATCGTCCGGATGGGTGGTGACCCGTTCGCCAAGCGTCGACTGATGTGGTTCGGCTCCCCGAAGATCCCGCTGACCTTCGTGCTCACCCAGGACTTGGCTGGCTATCTAGCCGAGGCAGTCGACGCGCCCGGAGTGGACGGGCAGCGCATCGACATCGGGTGGGATCGGCCGGTTAGCATGCAGGACATTGCACAGATCTCCGGCCAGCAGCTCACTCAGCAGATCCGAGTGCGGACCATCCCCGCCGGCGTGATCAACGCGGCAGGGGCCGTGGTCGGACGGTTCAGCTCGACCGTGAATGACATGGCTGCAATGATGCGCTGGTTCCAAACCGGTCGGTATGTCGCCGATCCGAGTCGGCAGCGCGAGGTCTTCGGCCAGCTGCCCACCCCGGAGGAGGCGATCGCCAGGCTCCTCGGCAGCCTAGGACACACCGCCCAAGTCACCAGCTAAAAGTGGCACCCGCATACGTCTTCTTTGCCTCCCAGGAATCCAGCTACATCGCCGCAGAGATGCTCGGAGTCACCGGCGGTCAACCAGTCACCTGAACCAGACCCAATGTGGTGAAGAGGGTCGCGGAGACTAAGCAGCCGGAGCATCACCATCGACCGCAGTCAGCGCTGCCGGGCTAGATGCACCATTGACGGTCCGGGCCGCCAGTACGGCGGCCGGAGTGCCCTCGATGACGATCCCCTCCTGCTTGAACGCGTGAGCCAGCTGGGCAGGTTCGGTGAGGTTAGAGGTCGATACATTGAGCTCCAACAGTCTGACGCCCAACTTCGTTGTCCGTTGCTGCAGCGTCTCGTCGGCCAGCACGCGAGCCGAGATGTCATCGTCGCTGAGGTCTGTCGTCTGGACGAGGCGCCGAACCGCCGCCGCACAGCTATTGACTAGCAAACCCTTGTAGTCTGCGACACCGACCAAGGCCTGTTCCAAGTCGACGACTCTGAAATTGATCTGAGAGGCAAATTCACGCAACGGCTGCACGCGAATCAGTGGCGGCAGCGGCTCGAATTGCTCGGTCACTGACTCGATCATGACGTTGTGCACGAAAGGGTTGCCGATGACGAGGCCCGGACCAACCACTTTGGCCTCACCGCGGCCGTGAACCGTATAGCCGAGGCGGTCATAAATATCTCGGCGGTAATGCACAACTTTGTTGAACCGTGTCCGTAACGCCCGGCTGCCCGTCGGCACTTTATGCATCCCTTTGAATGCGAACAACACCACGAGGGCAATCAGCGTCACAGCCCGTAAGAGCGTCGCCCACCACGGATCGTTGTCTCGAAACCATAGGTACTCGAGTACACCATTCACGGGCATGACGACTCCTGCTCGTGGGCGGGACCACTCCCTGATGAAGGAGGTGAACCAGTGACAAAAGTGTACGTGAGCCTCATCGGCATTGTCAGTAGCTGAAGACGCGCGGACTTCATCTCCCGCTGATCACCAGGCCGAGGTGATATGGACGGCCGGTGGTGAATGCCAGGTCCGGCCCGTGGTTGATGTTCTGGCGGCCCGTTCTACGCTGGGCTTGAGACTGATCCATTGGGTCGTGGAGTCAGCAGAGAGCACACAGAGACCGGTCCGCACCCTTGCCGGTTATGTGGTTCGCCGTCACCGCTTCCCAGCACGTACGAAGCCAGAGCTTTCACGGTCATGCCGAGACAACACGTTGTGGACCGACGGGATGAGGCCCCCGCCCTGCCGGCTGACGCTTCGTCGCCCGAAGGAGTCCAGCCGTCGCTGCCTCAAGATCGACTGCGCGGATCGGAGAAGGTTCGGCGCATCGTGCCGATCGACAATCTCAAAGCGGTTCTCGTCGCATGGGTTATCGCCGGCCACGCTTTTTTGGGCTATGCGGCGATGGGAGGATGGCCCTACGACGAGGTGGCTGAGACGACTCTGCCTCGCGAAGTCGAATTGGTTCTGGAGATCATCATCGGGCCGAGCGCCCTGTTCGTCATCGGAACCTTCTTTTTTCTGAGCGGTCTGATGGCCCCCCGCAGCATCAGTCGTCGCGGTCCCGCCGCCTTCGCTCGGCAGCGGCTAGTGCGGCTCGGCGTCCCGTGGCTGATATTCACGCTACTGATCTGGCCGCTCTTGATGTGGGTCGTCTACCGGTCGGCCGGCTATTCCCTCTCGGTTTGGCAGATCATGCGGACGCGCCAGCCATTCCTCGACTCGGGGCCGCTGTGGTTTGTGCAGATCCTGCTCTACGTTTCGCTCGCCCACGCGCTGGTGATCGGGATTGGACAGAACCGCATCCGCCTAGGTGCGCATGCCATGACGCTCGTCATGGCAGTTGTCGCCATCACGGTGGCTTCATTCGCGATCAGACTCTCGTTTCCCGCCCGTAGCCAACAAGTCCTCGATCTGCACGTTTGGCAGTGGCCGCAATGCATTGGCCTTTATCTGGTGGGTGTTGTGGTGGCCGACCAAGGGTGGGCGGAGCGTGTGCCGCTCCGTGCGGCTCGTCGCTGCGGCATCGCCGTGCTAGTGGCATTAGCCGCTGGCGTCATGGTTGCGGCGGTCCTCGGCCTCTCCGACCTCAAGCGAGACGGTGTGCCATTTCTCGGCGGCTGGCGTTGGCAGGCCCTGTTATTGGATCTGGTTGAGGCGACACTTGTCGTCGCCGGGTCGGTGTGGCTATTGGCATGGGCTCAGCGGAGGCTGGCGTCCAAGGCCGTCGCCGTGCGTCAGCTGGTAAGAAGCGCGTACGCGGCTTATCTGCTCCAAGTACCGGTGCTGTTGGGTTTGGAAATCGCCGCGAGATCACTTGAGTGGCCCGCAGTTGCCAAGGCGATTCTCGTCGCAACGCTTGCCGTTGCGGGATCCTTCGGCCTCGGCTGGCTCATCACCCACTGGGCCCTCGGAAGGCACGAACCACCACGCCGGGATCGCAAGAGCCGTCAGAGGATGATCACTGCTGCTGCTCAGTCGGACGCACCAAGATCTCGTTGATCGCCACGTGCCGCGGCCTAGACACGATGTAGCCGATGAGATCGGCGACGTCGGCCGCCTCCAACCGTTGCGTGCCACTGAAACGCTGCGCGAGCTGGTCCCGGATCTCCGGTCGATTGTGAGTCGCCAGCTCGGTCGTCACGGCACCCGGTTCGACCAGGGAGACGCGTACATGGCGTCCTGTCACCTCCTGTCGTAGTGACTCGCTGAACGCGCCGACGGCGTGCTTGGTGGCGTTGTAGACGCCACTGCCCAGCCGGGGAACCCGGCCTGCGACTGAGGAGATGTTCACCAAGTCGGCGACACCACGGGGCTCGCCATCGGCGGCCTTCAACAGATGCGGCAGCGCAGCCTTCGCGCAGTACAGCAACCCGAGCACGTTGACGTGCACCATCCGCTCCCACTCCTCTAGCGGAGCGTGCTCGATCGGTCCGAGCAGCATCACACCGGCATTGTTGATCACCGTGTCGAGTCGTCCGAGTTCGGTGACCACACGTTCCACCGCGCCGAGTGCCTCGTCACGGTTCGTGACGTCTGCCTGAATGGGGAGGACCGACGCTCCGTCGGCCCGTAGTTTGGCTGCCAGATCGTCGAGCCGATCGAGCCTTCGAGCCACCAGCGCTACGGCTGCGCCGTGCTGGGCAAGAGTTTCTGCAGTCGCTTCACCAATGCCGCTGGATGCGCCGGTGATCAGGGCCACGGTGCCTTCGAGAGGGGTCGTCACCGCTCCACCCTAGTGTTGCGCTGGTCGCGCTGACCGCGAGGACGTCCAGGCAGGTCGTAACCCGCCCCGACTGACTCGAGGCGCATTTCCGACAAGCCGGGTGTACGCGCGTTGACCGATCAACTCCAGAGACAGATCTGGCGCGGTCGCGGCAATTGCGACTGCGCCAGATCTGTGAACTGCTGTTTCAGTTATTGCTACTTGACGCCACCCGCGGTGAGGCCAGCCACGATGCGGCGCTGGAAGATGAGCACCGCGAGGAGCAGTGGAACGGTCACGACCACACCCGCTGCCATGATGGTGCCGTACGGCGTATCGAAGCCGGTCGTACCGGTGAACTTGCTGATCGCCACGGTGGCGGTCTGCCTATTCGCATCCTGCAGGAACGTCAGGGCTAGCAAGAATTCGTTCCAGGAGCCGATGAACACGATGATCGCCGTCGTGAGCACGCCCGGAGCTGCCAGCGGCAGGATCACCTTGCGGAAGGCCACACCTGGCGTGCAGCCATCGACCATCGCCGCCTGCTCCAACTCGACCGGAAGCTGCTTGAAGAAGGCTGTCAGAGTCCACACCGCCAGCGGGAGGCCGAAGCTCAAGCCGGGAAGGATGACGGACTGATAGGTATTAATCCAGTACGGGAACCACGTGAATGGCGACGTCGAGGAAAACATCTTCAGCAGCGGCGGCAGCAACACGACCAGCGGGAACATTGAGCAAGCCATGATCAGCCAGAGCACCAAACCCTTGCCCGTGAACCTCAACCGAGCGAGGGCGTACGCTCCGATGATGCCGAACAGCAGGACGAGGATCGTCGTGGTCCCGGCCACGATGACCGAGTTGATCAGTGAGCGGCCGAAGTTGTTCTGTGCCGAGAAGACGCCCTTGTAGTTAG
>DATLQP010000397.1:0-4100 GCA_035535155.1 Propionibacteriaceae bacterium | reverse complement strand
TTGGTGCTCGCGCTGCTGTTCGGGCTGAATCCGGGCGACATCCTCGGCGGTGCGCCTCAGGCCGGACCCGAGCAGTCCGGCAACGCGAGCCCGTTCGCTCAATGCACTCGCGGTTCCGACATCAACCAGGACCGGGACTGTCGGTTCGTCGCGTACACGAACTCGATCCAGGACTACTGGAAGGACAACGTTCAGGGCTACCAGACGATCAAGGTCGAGACATTCACCGGCAGCATCAACACTGCGTGCGGAAACGCAACTTCCGCGGTCGGGCCCTTCTACTGCCCGGCCGATACCACGGTGTACCTCGATCTCGGATTCTTTGACCAGCTGACCGGCCAACTGGGAGCCCAAGGCGGCGACGCCGCCGAGGCGTACGTGCTAGCTCACGAGTTCGGCCATCACATCCAGAATCTGGTTGGCACCATGCAGCGCGTGCAAGGCAGCGGGCAGGGGACTGGGCCTACGTCGCCAGGGGTGCGGCTCGAACTGCAGGCCGATTGTTACGCCGGCGTGTGGTTCCGGCATGCGACGGAGGATCCTGCGAGTCCGATCAGTGAGGTGACCCAAGAAGATCTCAATCGAGCAGTGGATGCCGCGCAGGCGGTCGGCGACGACCGGATCCAGTCGAAGATGCAGGGCCAGGTCAGGCCCGAAACCTGGACACACGGTTCCGCGGCGATGCGGAGGCAATGGCTCGCGCAAGGGTTCAACACCGGCGACCCGAACAAGTGCGACACCTTCGCCCGTGACGCCCTGAACTGAGCCTTGTCACACCAAGAACGATAAGGAGAGTGGCGCGTGGCGCAGCGTGCTGTCGTCGTGACCGGCGCTTCAACCGGTATCGGCCGTGCAACTGTCGTCGAGTTGGTCAGTGCTGGGTACCAGGTGTTCGCCACCGTACGCCGAGAGACTGACGCGGACAGCTTGCGTCAGCAGTTCCCAGAGATCGTCACGCCGGTGATCATGGATCTGCTGGATGAGGACTCCGTACGCGCCGCCGGCGAAATGATCAACTCCGCGGGACCGCTGTTTGGTCTGGTCAACAATGCGGGCGCCGCCCTGCCAGGGCCACTTGAGACGATCCCGATCGATGTCTTCCGCCGCCAGATCGAGATCAATTTGACCGCGCAGCTGCTCGTTACCCAGGTCATGTTGCCCGCGCTGCACCGCTCCGCCGAGCAGATCGGCGACGCACGCATCATCATGATCGGCTCCATTGGCGGTCGGCTTTCAGGCCCGATGCTTGGCGGCTACGGTGCCGCCAAGCATGGGCTAGTCGGACTCAGCTCCTCGCTGCGCGCCGAACTTGCGCCGTTCAAGATCAAGGTTTTGCTGATCGAGCCTGGCGCGATCGCAACACCGATCTGGAGCCGCGGCCGGGCTGCGGGGGACGAACTGCAATCGCGCGACTCCGAGGCCAACGCCCGCTATGCCGATCAGATCGAAGCGGCAGCCACAATGTCAAAACGGCTGGCGGCGTCCGGACTCGATCCCTCAGTGCCGGCCAAGATCATCCTCGACGCGCTGCAGGGCAAAAATCCTCCTCCGCGCCAGGTGGTCGGCCGGGAGGCCAGAGTGATAGCAGCGATGGTCCGGCTGCTGCCATCCCGCACCCTCTATCGGCTCACCAGTGCGAGGCAACGCTGAGTACCGGTCAGTTGCAGGTCACTCCGGTGGCGTGCACCGGGCAGTAGCCGAACGGGTTCTTGTCCAGGTACTGCTGGTGATAATCCTCGGCGTAGTAGAAGTCGCCGGCCGGCGCGATGTCGGTGGTGATGCGCCCATAGCCCGCCCGGCTGAACTCGGTCTGAAACTGCTCGCAAACCCGTTGGGCAGTTTCTAGCTGCTCCGGTGAGGTCGTGAGAATTGCCGACCGGTACTGGGTACCGACGTCGTTGCCTTGCCGCATTCCCTGGGTCGGGTCATGGTTCTCGAAGAAGATCCTGAGCAGCTTCTCGTAGCTGACCTTGCCCGGGTCGTAACTCACTTTCACGATCTCGGTGTGCCCGGTACGAGCGCTGCAGACCTCCTGGTACGTGGGGTTCGGCGTGAAGCCGCCCGCATAGCCGACGGCGGTGTTGGTGACCCCCGGCGTATTCCAGAACAGCTTCTCAGCCCCCCAGAAGCAGCCAAGGGCGAAGTAGGCAACCTCAGAGCCCTCGGGCACCTTCTGCACCGGGATGCCAAAGATGTCGTGGAAGGTGGGGTTGACCAGGATTGAGGTGTTTCGGCCGCGGAGCGCCTGATCGGGCTCGACGAGGGCGCTCTTCCTGCGTGAGAACAACATGTGATTCAGTCTGCCTTCCTGCAACACCGTTCCGAACGGTGACTGCACTTACGCAACGCTGACTCAGCCTCGACATGTTCCACAGGGGATCTGCGCTGAAATCTTCACCGTGGACGTGCACTGAGCTTGTCGAAGTGCACGGATGGCCAAGCGACCGGTTCAGTGCGCGCCCGGCGCGTACGCTGGCCTCTTGTGACAGTTACACAAGGCTTCTCGACTCGTGCGATCCACGCCGGACAAGATCCAGACGCTGCGGTCGGCTCAGTGGTACCACCGATATACGCCACGTCGACGTTCATCCAGGACAAGGTCGGGCAAGCGCGCGGCGGTTATGAGTACTCGCGTTCCGCGAACCCGACCCGTACTGCGCTCGAGGAGTGCATGGCGGCACTCGAGGGTGGCAGGCATGGTTTGGCGTTTGCCAGCGGCTTGGCCGCAGAGGACACGTTGCTCCGCACGATCGCCTCACCTGGAAGCCATTTCGTCGTGCCGGACGATGCGTACGGCGGTACCTATCGGCTCTTTGCCCGGGTTCATCAGCGCTGGGGGGTCGCGGCCGATCCGGCGCATCTGACCAACCTGGACTCGGTTGCCGCCGCCATCATGCCGGGGGAGACCAAGGCGATCTGGATCGAGACGCCGACCAATCCATTGCTGAACATTGCCGACATCGCCGCAATAGTCGACGTTGCGCACGCAGCAGACGCACTCGTCGTCGTCGACAACACGTTTGCGACGCCGTATCTTCAGCAGCCGCTCGAGCTAGGAGCAGACGTCGTCGTGCACTCCACCACGAAGTACTGCGGCGGGCACTCCGACATCGTCGGCGGGGCGCTCGTGGTCAACAACGACGAGTTGGCCGAGCAGCTGAGGTTCCATCAGAACGCGATCGGCGGGGTGGCCAGCCCATTTGACTGCTGGCTCGTGCTGCGTGGGCTTCGCACGCTGGCGGTGCGAATGGATCGACATTGCGACAACGCCGAGCAGGTGGCGGCCTTTCTGGATGATCATGCGGGCGTCGCCGAAGTGTACTTTCCGGGTCTCGACGCCCATCCAGGTCATGATCTGGCCAAGCGGCAGATGCGTCGCTATGGCGGCATGATCAGTTTCCGGGTGGTGGGTGGCGAGCAGGCGGCACTCGAGGTGTGCGAAGGCACTTCCGTGATCATCTTGGGGGAGTCACTGGGCGGCGTCGAGTCCTTGATCGAGCATCCTCACACGATGACTCACGCATCGGTGGCCGGCACCCAGCTGGAGGTGCCTGGTGACCTCATTCGGCTGAGCGTAGGCATCGAGGATGTCGATGATCTGATCGCCGATCTTGACCGGGCACTCGCCTGATTTTTTGGAGCTGCTCGCGCATCGCGCTCACACGCCGCCGTCGTCTTCGAGGAAAGAACGCCTCTGCTCGCTCCTGCTCCGTGCGGCGGGCGCGCGATTCCCGACGCTCGCAGCTCAGGGCGTTGGTTCGAGTGCCCAGTCGACCGGCTCGCCGCCCGCGCCGGCCAGCAGCTCATTCGCGCGACTGAAGGGACGCGACCCGAAAAAGCCGGCTGCAGCGGATAAGGGCGAGGGATGGGCGCTTGCCAGGTAAGGGACAGAACCGAGCATGGGAATGAGTGACTGCGCGTCTCGTCCCCACAAGATGGCCACCAGCGGTCCGCCGCGACCCACGAGAGCCTCGATGGCCCGCTGCGTGACCCGCTCCCAGCCCTTGCCTCGATGTGATCCCGAACGCCCCGGCTGCACGGTCAGCACTCGATTGAGCAGCAGCACACCTTGCTGGAACCACGGTGTCAGGTCGCCACTG
>DATLQP010000396.1:0-2807 GCA_035535155.1 Propionibacteriaceae bacterium | reverse complement strand
AAGTGGACGGATGCGATGTTTTTCTTCCTGTCCACCAAGATGCTGCCCGCCGTTGCGGGATTGTTGCCGCTCTACATCTTCGCGAAGTATCTCGGCCTGCTGGACAACATCAACTACTTGTTGATCTTGTATACGGCCATGAACCTGCCAATTGCGGTCTGGATGATGCGGTCCTTCCTCGCCGATATTCCGGTCGAGCTGTTCGAAGCCGCCGCTGTAGACGGCGCTGGACTGATCCGCACGCTGCGCAGCATCATCGTGCCGATCATCTCTCCCGGGATCGCAGCGACCGCGCTGATCTGTTTCATCTTCGCCTGGAACGAGCTGCTGCTGGCCAACACCTTGACTAGCGTGATAGCAGGCACGGCACCGGTATTCCTGACCAGTTTCGTGACCTCGCAGGGTTTGTTCCTGGCCAAGGTGTGTGCTGCGGCGACGGTTGTTTCGCTGCCCGTGATCATCGCCGGCTTTGCTGCACAGGACAAGCTGGTCCAGGGTCTGTCGCTCGGTGCGGTCAAGTAAGGCGAATATCACCTATGACTGCCTTGAACGAGGTCAACCTCCGATCCCTATCAATCCCGGTGCCGAGCTACGACCGGTCGCAGGTCACGGCCGGCATGGTCCACTTCGGCGTCGGTGGTTTCCACAGAGCCCACCAGGCGATGTATGTCGATCAGCTCATGGAGCAGGGCAAGGCACTGGACTGGGGCATCTGCGGCGTCGGTGTGATGCCTTTCGACCTCACGATGAAGCAGGCGATGCAGACCCAGGATTGTCTCTACACCCTGGTCCTGAAAGCGCCTGACGGAAGCTGGGATCCTCGGATCATCGGATCGATCGTGGAGTACTTGTACGCCCCGGACGATCCTGAGGCCGTCATCGAGAAGATGGCTGACCCCGCGACCAGGATCGTCTCGCTCACCGTCACCGAAGGGGGATACAACTTCCATCCGGTGACCGGTGAGTTCGACGACACCAACCCTGCCGTCCAGGCGGACCTGGCTCCGGGAGCAGTTCCCGCCACCACGTTCGGCTTGATCACCGAGGCCGTGGTGCGCCGCCGCTCTCGCGGCACCAAGCCCTTCACGGTGATGTCCTGCGACAACATCCAGGGCAACGGGCATATGGCCCAGGAAGTGTTCACCGCATTCGCCCGGCTCCGGGACCCGGAGCTGGGCGAATGGGTGGAGAGCAACGTCCAATTCCCGAACTCGATGGTCGACCGGATCACCCCGGTCACCACAGATGAGGACCGAGCCCAGATCAGCGAGCGTTTCGGCGTCGAGGACGCCTGGCCCGTCGTCTGCGAACCCTTCACCCAGTGGGCGCTGGAGGACAAGTTCTCCTCCGGCCGCCCTCCATTTTCCGACGTCGGAGTCCAGGTAGTCCCCGACGTCATGCCGTACGAGCTGATGAAGCTGCGGCTGCTCAATGCCAGCCATCAGGCACTGTGCTACTTCGGATATCTCGCGGGCTACCGATTGGTGCACGAGGTGGCGCAGGATCGGTTGTTCGCCAACTTCCTGCTGGACTATATGAACCGAGAAGCCACGCCGACTCTGGCTCCGGTGCCGGGCATCGACCTGGACGCGTACAAGCTCCAGCTCATCGAACGCTTCTCCAATGGCGCGGTGCGAGACACCGTCGCCCGGCTCTGTGGGGAAAGCTCTGATCGCATCCCCAAGTGGCTGCTTCCGGTGATCCGGGAGAATCTGGCGGCTGGTCGCGACGTAACCCTGTCAGCAGCAGTCGTTGCCAGCTGGGCTCGCTACGCGGAGGGCGTTGACGAGCAGGGCGAGCCGATCACGGTTGTCGACAGGCTGGCCGACACGCTGCAGAAAATTGCCGCCCAGCAGCAGGAGAACCCGCTGGCGTTCGTGGAGAACCGCGAGCTCTTCGGCGACCTAGCCAGCGAGCCGAATTTCGCCGAGCCGTACCTAAACGCACTGAACTCGCTCCACACCGAAGGCTCTCGCGCCACGCTGGAAGCCCTCGTTACGCGTTCGACTACCGTTTAGCTACCTGCCACACAGCCGGTGATGCAACCTAGGTTCACATAGATTGCTGACGGTTTGCATAGGTTGCAACCTGTGCAAACCGTGGGCAGCCTACGTGAACGTAGGTTGCCGTCCGGGGGCAGGAGAATGGCCGAGGATGAGCAAGGGGGGACGACCCCCCCTTGAACACCCCCGACCCGCTTCGCGGGCAATGAGGGCCGGCGAGAATGGTGGCGATGGAGTCCATAGGGCGGTACCGGCTGGTTCGGCGCATCGGCGCCGGGTCGTTCGCGACCGTCTGGCTCGGCCACGACGATGACCTGGACGTACCCGTGGCAGTTAAGGTGCTAGCCGACAATTGGGCCGCCAACAGCGATGTCCGCAACCGTTTCCTTGCTGAGGCGCGCATCATGCGCCGCATTCATGATCGACGACTAGTCCAGGTGCACGACATCGGCAGCCTCGAAGATGGGCGGCCGTATTTCGTCATGGACTACATCGACGGCGGATCGCTGAACGAGTTGCGTCAGCACGGCATCGAGCCGGTACGCGCACTGCGGCTTTGTGCCGAAGCCTGCCGCGCACTCGACGTGCTGCACGCGAACGACATCATTCATCGCGACGTCACACCCGGCAACCTGCTGCTGAGCACAACCACGAACGGCGATGCCCAGGTACTCATCGCAGACCTCGGCGTCGCCAAGTCGATGGTGGATGCGGTCGGTGCAACGATGACGGCCGGCACGCCCTCCTATATGGCGCCTGAACAGGCCATGGGCGTAACCCCGCTCGACAAGCGGGTCGACATCT
>DATLQP010000395.1:0-2911 GCA_035535155.1 Propionibacteriaceae bacterium | reverse complement strand
TACGACGAGCAAGCTCGGCGGTGTGACGCTGGAGCAGATCGCGGAGGAGGTGCGCGCGCGGCACCTGACCGCGTACCCGCTCGACGGAATCCCGCTGGCGCACCGGTTGCTGGCCGTCGGTGGGGAGTATCAGTGGCGGCGCGAGGGTGAGCCGCACCTGTTCGATCCCGAAACAGTCTTCCGACTGCAGCACTCGACGCGCTCCGGGCGCTACGACATCTTCAAGCAGTACACGCATCACATCGACGCACAGTCCGAGCGGCTGATGACCTTACGCGGCCTGCTCAGGTTCGCCTCCGACCGGGCACCGGTACCCCTCGAAGAGGTCGAGCCGGCCAGCGACATCATCAAGCGCTTCTCGACCGGAGCCATGTCCTACGGCTCGATCAGCAAAGAAGCCCACGAGACGCTGGCGATCGCCATGAACCGGATCGGCGGTCGGTCCAATACCGGTGAGGGCGGCGAGGACAAGGACCGGCTCTACGATCCGGAGCGGCGCAGCGCGGTCAAGCAGGTTGCGTCAGGCCGCTTCGGTGTGACCTCGGACTACCTCACCAATGCGAGCGACCTGCAGATCAAGATGGCTCAAGGCGCCAAGCCAGGCGAGGGCGGCCAGCTGCCCGGCCAGAAGGTGTATCCGTGGATCGCCAAGACGCGCCACTCCACGCCAGGAGTGGGTCTGATCTCCCCGCCGCCGCACCACGACATCTACTCGATCGAAGATCTCAAGCAACTGATCCACGACCTCAAGTGCGCCAACCCGTCGGCGCGGGTGCACGTGAAATTGGTGGCCGAGGTAGGTGTCGGCACAGTCGCTGCCGGAGTGTCCAAGGCCAAGGCCGATGTCGTGTTGATCTCCGGTCATGACGGCGGTACGGGTGCGGCGCCGTTGACATCGTTGAAGCATGCCGGGGGCCCGTGGGAGCTGGGGCTTGCGGAGACTCAGCAGACCTTGCTACTCAATGGCTTGCGAGATCGGATCGTGGTGCAGGTCGATGGCCAGCTGAAGACCGGCCGGGACGTGATCATCGGAGCCCTGCTCGGAGCGGAGGAGTTCGGCTTCGCGACGGCACCGCTGGTGGTGAGCGGCTGCATCATGATGCGGGTCTGTCACCTCGACACCTGCCCGGTGGGCGTAGCGACGCAGAATACCGAGCTGCGTGCGAAGTTCTCCGGCAAGCCAGAGTTTGTGATCAACTTCTTTGAGTTCATCGCCGAGGAAGTGCGTGAACACCTTGCAACGTTGGGTTTCCGGACACTCGCCGAGGCAATCGGTCACGTCGAGGCACTCGACACCACCAAGGCCGAGCGGCACTGGAAGGCGCACGGGCTGGATCTCCGGCCGATCTTGCACAAGCCTGATCTTCCCGAAGGCACGGCGCTGCACAACGTCACCGTTCAAGATCACGGCATCGCCGAGGCGCTGGACCAGGAGTTGATCAAGATCTGCCGACCGGCACTGGAGACCGGCGAGGCCATTCGTGCCTCGATCGCCATTCGCAATGTGGATCGTACGGTGGGAACGATCTTGGGCCATGAGGTCACCAAGGCCACCAAGGGTGAAGGTCTGCCCGACGGAACGATCGACATCACCTTTGAAGGCTCGGCGGGACAGAGCTTCGGCGCCTTCCTGCCTGCCGGTGTCACCTTGCGGCTGGAGGGCGATAGCAATGACTACCTGGCGAAGGGGTTGTCCGGCGGTCGCATCGTGGTGCGACCAGCTCGGACCGCTCCGTTCGTCGCGGCGGACAACATCATTGCGGGCAATGTGATCGCGTACGGTGCGACATCGGGCGAACTGTTCATCCGCGGACAGGTCGGCGAGCGGTTCTGCGTCCGCAACTCTGGTGCCGTCGCTGTGGTCGAGGGACTAGGCGATCACGGCTGTGAGTACATGACCGGCGGCATCGCCGTGGTGCTCGGCAAGACCGGCCGCAATGTCGCCGCCGGGATGTCAGGCGGGATTGGCTACTTCCTCGATCTCGACCCGACACTGCTGAACACCGAGATGGTCGACGCGTTAGTGCCGACCGATGCCGATCTCGAGCTACTCAAGAAGCTGATCACCCAGCATCGCGAGGAGACCGGGTCCGAGATAGCCGAATCGTTGCTCGCCGACTGGAATGCGTCGGCCAGACGCTTCACCAAAGTGCTGCCGCGCGATTACGCGCGGGTCATCGCGGCCCGCCAGGAAGGTGAGTCGGAGGGCCTGGATGACGCGATGATCACGAGCAAGATGATGGGAGCAGCCCATGGGTGAGCTCGTCGCGTTCGCGCTCCACCGTTCGGACCGACCGGCGAAACGCGACGGTCGGGTCTTGCGGTTCGGTGCGGTCGGTGCCGAGCAGGATGCAAGCATCTTAGGTTTCGCCGATCGGTCCGAACGGTGGAGCCCGGACGCTCCTCTCCAGCTGAAGGGGATTGAGCATGGCTGATCCCAGAGGGTTTATGACGACGCCGAGACGGGTTGCCACACGCCGGCCGGTCGCGGAGCGGATTCACGACTGGAAAGAGGTCTATCCCGGCACACCGGGACGCGCTGTGCTGCCGATCATCTCCGAACAGGCGGGCCGTTGCATGGATTGCGGCATCCCGTTCTGTCACACGGGCTGTCCGTTGGGCAACCTCATTCCGGAGTGGAACGACCTAGTGTGGCGCAGCGACTGGGACGAAGCACTGGAGCGTTTGCACGCGACGAACAACTTTCCCGAGTTCACCGGTCGGCTGTGCCCCGCCCCCTGCGAGACCTCTTGTGTGGTGGGCATCAACCGCGACCCTGTGACGATCAAGAATGTCGAGGTCGCGATCATCGACAAGGCCTGGGATGAGCGCCGGGTAGGCCCTCAACCGCCGGAGTGGCATACCGGCAAACGGGTGGCGGTGGTCGGATCAGGTCCATCAGGGCTCGCAG
>DATLQP010000394.1:0-10831 GCA_035535155.1 Propionibacteriaceae bacterium | reverse complement strand
TGTCGGAATCATGGGCGGTCACGCCGTGCCGCGCGGTGATGAGACCTATCGCGCTGCGGCAGAGCTGGGAATGAGCCTGACCCTTGCAGGCCACACGGTGCTCACCGGCGGCGGTCCCGGTGCAATGGAGGCAGCAAATCTTGGTGCCTATCTGAGCCCATGGGCAGGATCCCTCGAAGACGCGTTGATGATCATGGCGCCAGCGCCGGTCTACTGGTCGAGCGTCGACGCCTGGGCACGCAGCGCGTTCGAGGTACGGGCGCGCTGGCCGGTCGCCTCCGCGGGACGGAGCCTCAGCATCCCCACTTGGTTCTACGGCCACGAGCCCACCAACGTCTTCGCGACCAAAATCGCCAAGTACTTTTCGAATGCACTGCGTGAGGACACACTGCTGCATCACTGCGGCGGCGGAGTCGTCTACCTTCCTGGCCAGGCCGGCACGGTGCAGGAGATCTTCCAAGCAGTTACGGAGAATTTCTACGCCGCCGACTCGAGTCTCGTCGTTCCACTGATCTTGATCGATCGCGAGTATTGGACCGATGTCTATCCCGCGTGGCCACTGCTGCAGCGACTGGGTGCCGGGCGGCCGATGGGCGAATTGATCTACTGCGTCGACGATGTGAAGGAGGCCGCCGGCCTGCTGACTGCTGGGAGGTAGCGCAGCAACGTCACGGCACGAGTGACACTTCGTCCGGAGTGGCGAGGGTGAGCACGGCCTCCTCGATGTTCTCGTGCTCCTCCAGCTCCCGTTCCACCTGCCGCAACCGTACGGCCAGGTTGTGCTCGACATCGTCCCCGGCCATGTCGACCGAAGCGACCAGGTACAACCGATCAGGACCGACATACTCCAAGTGCAGATAGCAGATCCGGTCGATATCGGGCCGGTCCAGCAAGTTCCGGAGCACTTTCTGTCGGACCTCGTAGGTTACGGTCTCTCCGACGAGAAAACGGCGGTTGCGGTCGATCAGAACGACTGCGACGACCCCCAACAGCACGCCGACCAGGATTGACCCGATGGCGTCTGGAATCACCGAGCCCGTCAGTTGGTGGAGCGCGATACCAGCAGTCGCAATCGCGATGCCAATCAGGGCTGCTGCGTCTTCTGCAACAACCGCCCGCAACGTGGGATTTGATGTGTTCAACACGAAGCTAGGCACGCTGCGATCCCGCGCAGCGGCCATCCGCCGGGCCTGAGTCATGGCCTGGATGAACGAGATTCCTTCGAGCACGAACGCGATAGCCAGCACTACGTACGCAACCAGATAGTTCGACGCTTCCTCGGGTTGGAGCAACTCCTGGATACCGCGCCAAATCGACACCACCGCGCCGGCGGTAAAAAGCCCGAAGGCCGCGAACATCGACCAGACGTACGCCTCCCGCCCGAATCCCATGGGGTGCCTGCTATCCCGCCCACGATCGGATCGCCGGTCGGCTATCAGCAAGAAGATCTCGTTGCCGGCATCTGCCCACGAGTGGGCGGCTTCGGCCAGCATGGATGCCGAGGCCGTGATAGCGGCCGCAACCGACTTGGCAATGGCGATCAGCAGGTTGGCGAGGAACGCGACGAGCACCGTCAGCAGGCTCTGATCGAGCTGCTTCGATTCCCGCGAGCTCTCTGTCGCTACACCCTCACCGGCCATGTCTCGACCTTATCCAGCGCCCGCAGGTCGGCTCAGATTGCTAGCTCGCTGCCAGGTTCCACCTAGGTAATTGCTAGCTACGGGCTCCACACTATTTCGGCAACACCTGCTAACCGACGAGAAGGAGTACCAAGAAACGTGGCAGTCTCGATAAAAACTGCAGTCGCAATAGGCTCAGGACTGCTAGTGCTTGGCGCCGGCATCGGAGTAGCGAGCGCTGCATACGCAGACACACCAGGTCTGCCTAACCCGACGACCGCGCCCACGATTGCCCCGACGCCGGACAATCCAGCTGCGCCTGCGCCGGGCAATCCAGCTGCGCCTACGCCGGGCAATCCGGCACCGCAAAATGGAGCTCCGGCATGGCCAATGAGCCCCGAGCAGGAGGAGGTCCTGGTCAAGACCTTGTCCAGCATGCTCGGCGCCGACGAGGCCGAGGTCAGAGCGGCTCTCGACCAGGTCCGCGCAGACTATGTGGCAAAAGGGCCGGCCGCTTTGGACCCTTGGCTGGACAAGGCGGTCCAGGCAGGCATTTTGAGCCAAGATGAAGCGGATGCTCTGCGCAGAGTGGTTGAGCAGGGCGGGATTGACCTCGGTCCACGGTGAGTCCCCGGTCTAAAGGCCGCCACTCATGATCGTGGCAAGATCCGCGGCGCGCTGGTTCGTGAAGATATCTTCCAACATCACCAGTGCGCCGTCAGGCCCGGTAAGCGGGACTCGCCAGTTGGGATATTCATCGATTGTGCCGGGCTGATTCTGCAGCTGGCGTTCGCCGACGGCATCGGCAATGGACACATTGAGCAACCGCGAGGGTGTCCAGGTCAGATAGCGGTGCAGGGCTTCGACAATCTCCTCGACACCGGCGTCTGGTTGCAACGCGCCACGATTGCGAAGGTTGTCCAGCCACGCCTGGCGATCGGCTTGATCGGCTTGAAGCTCCTCATCCAATGAGCGAGTCAAAACGCCAAGCTGATCGCGGAGCCGGACGTGATCACCGGTGAGAAACCCGGCAGTGGGCGGCAGGTCATGGGTGGTGACCGAGGCGAGGCAGTACTCGCGCCACTTCTCCGGCGGGAGTGGCGCGCCGTCGCCGTCCCAATCGAACTCGAACCACAGGATCGATGTGCCGAGAATCCCCCGCTCCCGCAGGTACTCACGAACCCATGGCTCCACGGTGCCGAGATCCTCGCCGACCACGACTGCACCAGCGCGGTGTGCCTCCAGCGCGAGAATGCCGATCATGGCCTCGTGGTCGTAGCGAACGTAGGTCCCCTGCGTGGGACGCTCACCCTGAGGAATCCACCACAACCGAAACAACCCGATCACATGATCAACACGCAGGCCGCCGGCGTGCCGCAAGATCGTCGAGACCATGTCTCTGAGGGCCGCGTACGCCGTAGCGGCTAGCCGATCGGGCCGCCAGGGTGGCTGACTCCAGTCCTGCCCGTTCTGGTTGAACGGATCCGGTGGAACACCGACCGTGACGCCTGTCGCGTAGCTGTCCTGCAGACTCCACGCGTCCGCGCCGCGTGAATTCACCCCAACCGCTAGGTCGTGCATCATCCCGAGTGCCATGCCGGCACGCTGAGCGGCTTGCTGCGCGCCAGCCAGTTGCTCGTCCATCAGCCACTGCATCCAGCAGTGCAAGTTGATCTTGCCGGCATGCGCCGCAGCGAACGCCGCAACCGCCGGAGATTCTGGATCCTGCAGCTCGGCCGGCCAACCCTTGAAGTCCGGGCCATATTCCTCTGCGAGCGCAGCCCAGCTTGCGAACCTCTCCAAACCTGGGGCTTCCCGCCGTCGATACGCGGCGAACGAAGCTTCTCGCCCGGGCGTACGTGGGATCGAAAAAATGATCTCCAGTGCCTCGCGCTTAGCCTGCCAGGAGCGATCACGATCAATCTGAGCCGAGTCGGCGATCGCAGCGAGCAGCTTCGCTTTGATCACTTCGATCGTCTCGCGGTGCTCAGCGCCGGCCACGGCGTACTCAGGAATGCGTTCTGGTCGCAGATAAAGAGGATTGGCAAAACGGCGGCTGCTGGGCAGGTACGGCGACGGTTCCATCGGAGGCACCGGCTCAGCCGCATGGAGCGGGTTGACGAGCACGAAATCCGCTTCATGCTCGGCGGCGGACCAGACCGCGAGATCCTCAAGATCACTCAAGTCGCCGACGCCCCAGGACTGCTGCGAGCGGACGCTGTAGAGCTGAGTGGCAAAGCCCCAGCCTCGTCTACGTTCCATCTGTTCCGGAAAGCCCAACCAGAGCGGCGTAATGATCAAGGGCATCGACCCTTGCCGCTCGCGGCTCACGGCCTTCAGGGTGTGGTAACCGAGCGGCAGATCGTCAGGAATTTCGAACGACGCCTCAGCAATCCAGCCCTCATCGATCTGGTGTGGCGAGGTCCAGTTCTCTAGCTGGCGCAGCTGATCTCGACTCCCACCCGTCTCGAGCTCGATCCAGATCGTGACCGGGTCGCCGTGTGGCAGATGCACCCAGACCGGCGCAGCGCGACGCTCTCGGATCACCATGCATGGCGGCAGCATCAGGGTCCATCGGTGTAGGTGCTGGTTCGCCAACGCAGCAGCAGCCGCTTCCGGCGTGGCAGCGTCGATGTCGAGTGCGGCAAGGACCGCAACGATGGTGTCACGACTGACCAAGATGTGCTGGCCCCGCCAGTCCCAATACTCGGTGGCTATGCCGAATATCTCGGCCAGGTCGTAGAGGGTCGAGTCGAGTTCTGGCACGGCGCCAATCTTGGCAGTTATTCCGCCTTGTGGGCGGCGAGCTGCCCGCACGCTCCGTCGATCTCACGACCACGCGTGTCCCGCACCGTGACAGGCACACCTCTAGCTTGGAGCCGCCGGACGAACTCGTCCTCGTCGCTGCGTCGGGACGCGGTCCATACCGAGCCGGGTGTGGGATTCATCGGGATCAGGTTCACGTGCACCCAACCCCAATTGCCGCGACGCCGCAGCACCTTGGCGAGCTGCTCGGCCCGGAACGCTTGGTCATTGATATCGCGAATCAGGATGTACTCGATGGAGACGCGGCGTTTTGTCGCCTTCGCGTACTCCCACGCCGCGTTGATCACTTCGTCGACGTTCCAACGGGTATTGATCGGCACCAGCTGGTCGCGCAACTCGTCATCGGGTGCATGGAGCGAAAGCGCGAGGGTGAGTGGCATCCCTTCGGTGGCAAGCTGCTGCATCCGCGGTACGAGCCCGACCGTCGAGACCGTGATGCCGCGTGCGCTGAGTCCGAGACCGTCTGGAGTCGGGGTGGTCATTTGACGTACCGCACCGACGACGGACTTGTAGTTGGCCAGTGGCTCACCCATACCCATGAAGACGACGTTGCCTACTCGCCCGCTGCCGCCGGGTATTCGGCCACGCCGCAGCTTTCGTTCGCCGTCCATGACCTGCTCGACGATCTCAGCCGTGCTCATGTTGCGCTGCAAGCCTGCCTGACCGGTGGCGCAGAACGGGCAGGCCATCCCGCATCCAGCCTGGCTGGAGACACACATCGTGACCCGATCCGGATAGCGCATCAGCACACTCTCGACAAGCGCACCATCGTGCATCCGCCACAGCGTCTTGACGGTGGTATCGCCGTCACATCTCAGCTCGCGGATCGGCGTCAGCAATCTCGGCATGAACTTCTCAGCGAAGGCCTCGCGTACCCCACCGGGGAGGTCGGTCCACTCGCCCGGATCATCCCGCAAACCTTCGAAGTAATGGGCGGACAGCTGCCTGGCCCGATAGGCACGATGACCCATTGCTTCGACATGCTCGCGGCGCTCCGCCGGGCTCAGATCGGCCCAGTGGCGCGGAGGCTGCCCCCGACGAGGCGCCTCGAAGACCAATGGCAGCGACGGGTTCATCCGCCGGGGACCAAGAGATACATGATCAGCCAGGCTACTGGGGCGGCTACCAGCAACGAATCAAGCCGATCCATGACTCCGCCATGCCCGGGCAGGAAGGAGCTCATGTCCTTGATCCCGAGATCCCTTTTGATCATGGATTCGATCAAGTCGCCACAGCTGCCAACGGCCACCAGGCCCACGCTCAGCACGATGCCCACCCAGAACGGAACCTTGAGAACGAAGATTGCCATGCAGAGACCGGCAACGGTGGCGAAGACCAGCGACCCGGCAACACCTTCCCACGACTTCTTCGGGCTGATCTTGGGCGCCATCGGATGCTTGCCGAAAAGCACGCCGGCGACGTAACCGCCGGTGTCGCTCATCACCACGATCAACAGGAAAGTCACGACGCGGAGAGTGCCCTGCTCCTCGGCCAGCATCAAGGCCGCGAACGAGCCGAGCAGCGGAACGTAGGCGATGATCAGCGAGCTCGCGGCGACATCGCGAACATATCCCGCAACACCTTTCGGCATCCGCCAAACCAGACTCGCCAGCACGGTCAGCGCCAACGACGCCAGCAGCAGACTGGTGGTGGAAAAGATCACCGGCTCCTGCCGGCCCGCCAAGTAGGAACCGAATGAGATCGCAAAGCTGCCGATGGCAATCGGCACGATCGCTGATGTCATGCCCTGCTTCTTCAGCGCCTCATGCAGCTCCACCGAGGCGAGTACCAGGGCTACAGCGACCAACACCACAAAGGCCGGCGGCAGATAGATCAGGCTGAGCACGACGTACGCGCCGAGGCCGAGCCCGATGCCGATCGCGGCCGGTAGGTTCCGGCCGGCACGACCGTGCGTCTGCGGCGGCACGGCCGGTGGCTCAGTCAACATCAGACCTCGAGCAATTCGGCTTCCTTGTGCTTGAGAACATCGTCGATCTCCTCGACGTGCTTTCGCGTGGCGGCGTCGAGCTGCTTCTCCGCCCGAACCACCTCGTCCTCACCGACTTCCTTGTCCTTGACCATCCGATCCAACGCCTCCTTGGCCGTACGGCGGGCGCTGCGGACCGAAATCCGGGCGTCTTCGGCCTTGTGCTTGGCCACCTTGATGTATTCCTTGCGCCGCTCTTCGGTGAGCTCTGGAAGTGTGACACGGATCGTGCTGCCGTCGTTGGATGGATTGACCCCGATATCAGAGTTACGGATCGACTTCTCGATGTTGGCCATCGCAGATTTGTCGTACGGAGTGATCAGCACGATCCGGGCGTCTTGCACATGAAAGGTGGCAAGTTGCTGCAGGGGCGTTGGCGAGCCGTAGTAGTCGGCGGTCAGCTTGGCAAAGATCGCAGGATGGGCCCGACCGGTACGAATGGCCGCAAACTCCTCCTTGGTGTATTCGACCGCATTCGCCATCTTCGTCTCGGCTTCGCGCATAATGTCGGCGATCACAAGCGTTGCCTCCTCAGGCGTGGACGATCGTTCCGATCTTCTCACCCGACACCACACGGACGATGGTGCCGTCGGTGTCCAGGCTGAAAAAGATCATGGGGAGCTTGTAGTCGCGAGCCATGCTGATGGCTGTCGCGTCCGCGACTTTGAGGTTGCGCGCCAGGTAGTCGTCATAGGTCAGTTCGTCGAACTTGATGGCATCGGCGTGCTTGCGCGGATCGGCCGAGTACACCCCGTCGACACCCTGCTTGCCCATCAGCAGCACCTCAGCGCTGATCTCGAGGGCTCGCTGGGCGGCAACGGTGTCGGTGGAGAAGTACGGCATGCCCGAGCCTGCTCCGAAGATCACAACTCGGCCTTTCTCCAGATGCCGCTCCGCGCGGCGCGGGATGTAGGGCTCGGCGACCTGACCCATGGTGATCGCGGTTTGCACGCGGGTCTGGATGCCGACCTTCTCCAGGAAGTCCTGCAGAGCCAGGCAGTTCATCACCGTTCCGAGCATGCCCATGTAGTCCGCTCGGTCGCGTTCCATCCCATGCTGCTGCAGCTCGGCGCCGCGGAAGAAATTGCCGCCGCCGACCACGACCGCCACCTGGACACCCATCTGGACCACGATGGCGATCTGCTTGGCCAGCCCGGCGACGACGTCAGGGTCGACGCCGACCTTGCCACCACCGAAGACCTCACCCGAGAGCTTCAGCATCACGCGCTTGTACGGACCATTCACTCGTCGGGTTCCCCTCTGTCTGGCGCCAACCGGCGCGCGCTGCTACGCCCCGGCCGCCTCGAAGCGTACGAAGCGCAGCACCTTGATCCCGGCCTCATCGAGCTGCCTGCCGACGGGCACCTTGTTATCGGTCACCGAAGGCTGATCCAGCAACGCGACGTCTTTGAAGTACGCATTCAGCCGACCCTCGACGATCCTGGGAAGCGCTGGCTCGGGCTTGCCCTCCTCCTTCGCCGTCGCCTCTGCGATACGCCGTTCGTTGTCCACCAGCTCGGACGGAACATCCTCCCGGCTGAGGTACTGCGGGCGCATCGCGGCGATCTGCATAGCGGCACCGCGGGCCGCGGACGCATCCGACCCCTCGTACTCGACCAGCACCCCGACCTGCGGAGGAAGATCGGAGGCGCGACGGTGCAGATAAACCGCGGTCTGGCCGTCGAAGTAGGCCGCGGCGCTCACTTCGAGCTTCTCCCCGATCTTGATGGCCAGCTGCTCGACGGCTTCGCCAACGGTCTGGCCCGAGGGCAGGGTTGCGGCATTGGCAGCATCAACGCTGTCGGCCTTGTTCGCCGCTACCGCCTTCACGGCGTCGTCGGCCAAAGCCTGGAAGGCCGGGTTCTTGGCGACGAAGTCCGTCTCGGCGCCAAGCTGCAACAAGGCGCCATCCACTGAGGCCACTAGGCCGTTGGTTGCTGATCGTTCCACGCCACGCTTGGCCGCCTTGGCCTGGCCGCTCACCCGCAGGATCTCGACAGCCTTGTCAAAGTCGCCACTGGCCTCGGTCAGCGCCTTTTTGCAGTCCATCATCCCTGCGCCGGTCGCGTCGCGGAGCTTCTTCACTTCAGCAGCGGAAATCGTTGCCATGGGTTTCGGTGATCCTCGTTCTCTTATCGGTTGGAAAATGTTCAGCTGTGGGTCGAACCGGTGGCCGGGTTGTAGACGTTCTCCGGGTCAGGATTGTCAGACTGGAGCTCCACATCGGACTCCTTGTCTGCTTCCTCCTCGGCCTCGATCGCAGCTTCCTCGGGCTGCTCCTCGCCCGGCACGGGCGCGACGTCTGCTACGGGCTCATCATGCGGCGTCGACGGTGCCGGCTCCTGCGACGCGGCTAGCAGCTCCCGTTCCCAGTCGGGCATCGGCTCGAGCTCGGCTTCGACTCCAGTCTGCGCACCCGAACGTGCCATCAGGCCATCGGCGACTGCGTCGGCGATGACTCGGGTGAGCAAGGAGACCGAACGGATGGCGTCGTCGTTGCCGGGAATCGCGAAGTCGACCTCATCCGGATCGCAGTTGGTGTCGAGAATCCCGATGACGGGGATCCGCAGCTTACGGGCCTCGTCGACCGCCAGGTGTTCCTTCTTGGTGTCGACGATCCAGACAGCCTGAGGTGTCCTGGTCATGTCGCGGATGCCGCCGAGGGTCCGCTCCAGCTTATCCTTCTCGCGACGCAGTCCGAGCAGCTCCTTCTTGGTCAGACCGGATGCGGCAATGTCGTCGAAGTCCAAGCCTTCCAGCTCCTTGAGGCGCTGGATGCGCTTGATCACGGTGTGAAAGTTCGTCAGCATGCCGCCGAGCCAGCGCTGGTTCACGTACGGCATACCGACCCGCGTCGCCTGCTCGGCGATGGCTTCCTGGGCTTGCTTCTTGGTGCCGACGAAGAGCACTTGGCCGCCGCGGGCCACGGTGTCCTTGATGAAGGCGTACGCGCGATCAATGTAGGTCAGTGACTGCTGCAGATCGATGATGTAGATGCCGTTGCGTTCGGTGAAGATGAATCGCTTCATCTTCGGATTCCAACGGCGTGTTTGATGCCCGAAATGGACACCGCTTTCAAGAAGCTGTCGTGTTGTGACGACGGCCATGGCCGCGTTCCTTCCTTGCCGGCATCTGCGCGCGCCGGCGTCCGGTTGTTCAGCACCGAACTTTTCGGCGCTGCCTGATGCTTGCGCGCGGCACGTGCGTGACCCGGTCGGTCAAGGTCAAGACCGAAAGTGCCGCCCGGCCAGCAGACCGGTAGGCAAGCATGCGAAGTCAGACCTGATGCCAGGTCTGCAGAAAGGAGTCTATCCACAAACGCCAGCAGGTCTTCGACGGTCATCCACAGATTCCCCAACGGCCGCACGATTCGGCACATCATCCAGAGACTGCCGACATGCGAGCGCTCTACGGACATCTTCTGCTGGCACTCTTTGTCGTCTGCCTGAGTGTGCTGGCAATTCCGGCTCCTGCTGTGGCGGCTGTCCGGTTGCCGACACCCGCCGGCTGGCCGCTTCCTGGGTCTCCGGTGGTGCAGCGCGGGTTCGATCCGCCGGCGCTGGCTTGGGGGTCAGGTCATCGTGGGATTGATCTCCGCGCCAGTGCTGGTGAGGCAGTTCTGGCGGCTGCGGACGGCAGCGTGGCCTTCGTCGGATCGATCGGGGGCAAGCCGGTCACCAGCATCGACCATGGCGCGGTTCGCACCACGTATGAGCCAGTGATCAGCACATTGCATGTCGGCGAGCGCGTGACGTTGGGGCAAGTGATCGGCCGGGTCGGGGCAGGTGGGCATTGTCAGGGCTGCCTGCATTGGGGCCTGCGGGAGGGCAAGTCATATCTCGACCCGATGTTGCTCATCGGCAGTACCGGTGGCCAGCTGCGTCTGGTTGCGGAGGCGCAGCGCAAGATAGCAGAGCGCGCAGCCGAGGCTCGTACGGCAGCGGCGTCGGCGACTCAGGTCGGGGCGATCACGGCTTCGGCCGGACGGCCGGGTAGCCACGGCTTTCTCCGGCCGGTCACGGGCCCGGTGACCTCAGCCTTTGGTATGCGGCTCCATCCACTGCGCAAGATCTGGAAGCTGCACGACGGCACCGACTTCGGCGCCGCCTGCGGCACCGCGATACGCGCACCGTACGCAGGTGTGGTCACCCGGGGCTACTACAGCCCGGCGTACGGGAATCGGCTGTTCCTCAGCCACGGGCGCGTTGATGGGGTTCAGGTCGAGACTGCCTCCAATCACGCCAGCCGTTATGTGGTCCGGCCCGGTCAGCGAGTCAGTCGGGGACAGGTGATCGGCGAGATCGGCAGTACCGGTCTATCGACTGGCTGCCATCTCCATCTGATGGTGTGGCTCAACGGCAAGCTCAGCAATCCGATGAGCTGGCTATGACGACGCCGG
>DATLQP010000393.1:0-4129 GCA_035535155.1 Propionibacteriaceae bacterium | reverse complement strand
TGGGGCCGGGCCATGTACGTCACGCCTGGCGTGGTCGTCGACGGGAAGCTCGTCACCAACGATCTGGTCGACATCAACCTCGGCATCCGGATCCTGCTTGGTACCTCGTACTACGACGACTGGACCGACCAGGAGATGTTCGTCAAGAACGATCCGCTGGGTAATCCGGTCGACCGGCGCCATCCGTGGAACCAGCACACCAACCCGCATCCGCAAAAGCGAGATCTCGACGACAAGTACAGCTGGGTGATGAGCCCGCGCTGGTACGACGGTCAAGATCACCTCGCGCTCGACACCGGCGGCGGCCCGCTCGCCCGGTTGTGGTCGACCGCACTGTCCGGGCTGGTGGACGTCGGCGGCTATGTCAAGGCGACTGGCACCAGCGTTCAGATCAACCTGCCGAAGACGGCGCTGAAGGGCCCCGTGAGCTTCGAATGGAAGATCCCGGTGCACGGCTCCAACACCCTGGAGCGGAATCGCGCGCGGACCTACTTCCAGGCCTATGCCGCTGGCTGTGCGCTCTACTTCGCGGAGAAAGCGCTGGAGGAGATCCGCGCCGGTCGAACGAAGACCTGGGAGAAGTTCGAGGTGCCGGACGAAGGGATCGGCTGCGGCTTCACAGAGGCGGTTCGTGGCGTGCTGAGCCACCACATGGTGATCAGAGACGGCAAGATCGCCAACTACCACCCGTATCCGCCCACCCCGTGGAACGCCAGCCCCCGTGACTCCTACGGAACTCCGGGCCCGTACGAGGATGCCGTCCAGGGCCAGCCGATCTTCGAGGAAAATGACCTGGACCACTTCAAGGGCATCGACGTGATGCGCACGGTGCGTAGCTTCGACCCGTGTCTGCCGTGTGGGGTGCACATGTACCTCGGTGGCGGCAAGGAGCTCGAGCTGCTGCACTCGCCAACGCAGTCCGTAACCGGTGAGTGAGCATGCACCCTGAGCCCAGGGACCTGCGCTCTGAGCCCAGCGACATGCCCCCTGAGCCTGTCGAAGGGCTCACCGATGGACTTCGACATGCCCAGCCCGCATCGCTTGATCAACTCAGTGATACAGGTGAGCGGATCGACGGCCTGCTGAGCGCTCTGGGTACGGCCGGTCCGGTGGCCCAGCAGCGCGGCGAGGATCTGGTCGCGCTGGTAACCAACCTCTATGGCGCGGGCCTGGAGCGGCTCCTCGAGGTGTTGGCCGACGCCGGTCGCCTCGATGGCACAGCGCTCGATGCGTTGGCCGCCGACGAGCTCGTCTCCGGGCTGCTCCTGGTGCACGGCCTACATCCGTACGACGTGGCGACCCGGGTCGCAGCGGCGCTGGACAGCGTGCGGCCCTATCTGGGTTCACACGGCGGCGACGTCGAACTCTTGGGCATCGACGAGGCCGGCGTGCTGACGTTGCGGTTGCTGGGTAGCTGTGACAGCTGTCCGTCATCGACGGTGACGCTGCAGTTGGCCGTGGAGGGCGCGATCGAGGCCGCCGCGCCAGAGGTCACAGCAATCCGGGTCGAGCCGACGGAGAGATCAGCGCCCGGATTGATTTCGGTGGAGTCACTGAGGGTGCGGCTCGATCACAGCGAAGCCGCGGCTGCATGGCTGCCGATGCCGGAGTTGGCCGACCTGTCGCCCGGGGAGCTCGGCGGGTTCGAAAAGGACGGCACTTCCTTCGTCGCGTGCCGGCTTGGCGCAGACCTTTTCGTGTATCGGGATCACTGTCCGGCATGTGGCGAAGGGCTAGTCGGTGCGATCCTGGAGCGCCGGCTGGGGGCCAGTGCCGCGAACTTGATCTTGGTCTGTCCGCATTGCCGTGCTCGCTATGACGCGCGGCGCGCCGGGACCGGCTTGGATGGTGATCATCATCTCGAGCCGCTGCCGCTGCTGCAGCGTGATGGCGTGCTCAGCGTGGCCGTACCTGCGGGCGTCTGAGGGCCGAATCGTGCCAGTGGACCCGCAGGCGCCGAGCGCAAGGTCAGTGCCGCCCGGCGGCGTTGGGGCCCTGTCGGTATTGCGTCGGATCGCAACCCGTCCGCAGCCCAATCCGGACCAGCAGACCTGCGACATGTGCGCCGAGCCGATTACCGATGATCATCGCCACGTTGTCGATATCCAGAGCCGGCAGCTGATGTGCACCTGCCGCGGCTGCGGTCTGCTGTTCACCGCCGAAGCTGCGAATCAGCGCTATCGCGCTGTGCCTGACCGCTATCTGTCGTTTCCCGATTTCGAGCTCCCCGAAGCCGGTTGGGATTCGCTCGACATTCCGGTCGGACTTGCCTTCTTCTTTTCCAGCTCCGTGCTGGGCCGGGTCGTCGCCTTCTATCCCGGGCCCGCCGGCGTAGCAGAGTCGGAACTGGGACTGGCGGCATGGAGCGATGTTCTCGAAGCCAATCCTGAGCTCAGCGTTCTCAGCGATGACGTGGAAGCTCTTCTGGTACGCGGTGCTGATCATGATCACGAAGCACATTGTTTCCTGGTGCCGATCGACGCGTGTTACGAGTTGGCTGGCCGGCTACGTACGGTCTGGCGCGGCTTCGACGGCGGGCAGGATGCGCGCGGAGTGATCGAGGACTTCTTTGCGACGGTTGCCGCGCGGAGCCGCGCGGTAGGACGGCAGGTCGGCGCGTGATCGACCTTGCCTTCCGCATCGACGACATCGTGTGTGAGCCGTACGCCGCGGTGCCGCAGTTAACGGCACGACTGGAGATCAGTGAGCATTCCGGCGAGAAGGTACATGCTCTCGCGCTTCGTTGCCAGGTGCGGATCGAGCCGCAGCGCCGGGGGTACGACGCGGAGGAGATTGCCGGACTCGCCGACCAATTCGGACCGCGCGAGCGCTGGTCGCAGACTCTCAAGCCGTTCCTGTGGATGCACTGCTCGACCGTGGTTCAGGGATTCAGTGAGATGGCACTCGTCGATCTGCCTATGCCGGTGACCTACGACCTCGAGGTGACGGCTTCGAAGTACCTCCACCAGCTTGGCATCGGAGAGGTGCCGCTGGTCTTCATGTTCTCCGGCACCTGCTTCATACAGGGCAGCTCTGGATTCGGCGTCGAGCAGGTGCCCTGGCATCTTGAGGACTCCTACCGGATGCCCGTCGCTGTCTGGCGAGAGTGCATGGACCAGCACTTTCCCGGCAGCGGCTGGTTGCGGCTGAACCGGGACATCCTCGCCGAGCTGACCAGATACAAGGCTGATCATGGCCTGACGAGTTGGGACTCCGTTCTCGAGCGGCTGCTCAGTCGAGAGCGGGTGGGGGAGCCATGAGCGCCGATTCGGCACGCTCTGAGCTGGCCAGTCTCGACCGGATACGTGCCGTGGCGGACGCGGTGCTCTATGAGGGTTACCTGCTCTATCCGTACCGGGCGACCTCGCGCAAGAACCAGGTGAGATGGCAGTTCGGCGTGCTGGGACCGCAGGGCGCCGACAACGCCGGGCTCGGCGAAGACGCGCACCTGTCTATGGACTGCCTCGTCGACGCGAAGGCCGACGAGCGGTTGTGGGAGATCCAGGCGACTCTGAGCTTCCATGTGCGCTTTCTGCAACTCCAACAGCGGCGTACGGAGGTCCAGGATGGTGGAGGCTACCTAGCTGTTCCCGAGCTGCGGGTTGGCGCGGAGCGCTGGTTCAGCTGGGACGAAGCCGTCGACGTGGAGTCCAGTCACACCGTGCTCCTGCCCGATCTGCTGTCTGGACACTCCTGGACCGTGACGGCCGACGCAGCCGAGAACATCGAGCCGGTTCATGATCAGCACGGCAATCCGGCCGGCCGGCTGGTGCGGCAGCGCTGGCCGATAGCGGCGACCGTCGCTGCCCGGCTGGAGCTCGTCGAGGGACTGCATCGGCTCAGCGTGTCCATCGACAATCAGGCGACAGTCGATGCGCTGGCCGGCAAGGACGACGCGCTACGTCGTTCGCTACTCGGCACCCACATGATCATCGAATCTCACGATCCGCGGGTGGGGTTCGTCTCTGTGATCGATCCGCCCGACTACGCGCAAGAGGCTGCTCAGCAGTGCAGGCAGCATCGCTGCTGGCCGGTGCTGGCAGGCGAGCCTGGCGAGGTATCCGCTGTTCTCGGTTCGCCGATCATCCTTTATGACTATCCCGAGATCGCCGGCGAGAGCACCGGGTCA
>DATLQP010000392.1:0-5852 GCA_035535155.1 Propionibacteriaceae bacterium | reverse complement strand
CCAGATGCGATAGCCGATCACCCCCACATTGTCGCCGGTCACCGGCCAGCTGACGGTGAGCCGTTGCCTGGTGACCTTCGACGCCTCGATATCGGCGACGGGCTGGGGCGGATCAGAGTCCTTGCTGGCCTTAGTCTGATCCGGTCCCGGCCTCCGGGCCGGGCGGTCATCGGCATCAGTTGCGCCAGTGCTGCGCGTCGCCGATGGCTGGGTGGTCGGCGCCTTGTCGCTCGGTGCACCACCTCCGGCGACCGAATCGCGGCCACCGCTCGTCGAGGCGGATTGGTCGGGCTTACTCGGTCCCGCTCCGGCTGGCGAGGTGGTGGGCTCGTCAAGAGGGCCCGACAGCCTGATCTGTTCTGGGGACCGCGCGATGCTGGGTACCAGGTACAGGGATCCGACCCCAAGCGCGCACACGCCAAAAACGATCATTCGCCTGATCGTGGCCGCATGCATCCGCTCATTCTATGGACCTGGCTAGGGTCCCGCGCGGGATTGACAGACCGACCTCGGCGGTTGGCTGAGTGACTCCAGGCTGCAAAGCGACCGGGTGGCCTGCCCCACGGGTCAGCAGGGCTTCAGCCACCTCAGCAGCGGAAAGGAGCGGCCTCGATTCGGTCAGCTGCTTCCCAGCGCGCCGAGTCGGCGGAGTGAGGAGCACCTCACCGGCACCGTTTTCTACGACTGGGCTATGTCCAAGCTCTTGGAGTAGCGGGAGCAGCTCACACTCGTCAACCGCCGCGATGAGCACATTCGGGGCCACCGCTCGGAGCCCAAGTCCTGATGCCGAAGGGTGAGCCAGCAGCGCCGCAGCTTGTGCCGGGTCAGAGATGCGGACATAGCAGACCGCCGGGCCAATGCGGATGCTGTCATGGCGCCTGGCGACGTCGTCGATCAGGTAGTCGAGCGCTTGGGGTAGGCCGGTGGTGGAGTGCCGCTGTAGCCAAGATTGCACTTCCGCAGCCGACCAGCCCTGGTCGAAGGCGCGGCGCAGCGAAACGGGACTGAACCGATAGACACCCGCCCCGCCGCGCGACTCCTGATCGGCCAGCAGCCGCAACTCGGCTGCGACTGTGTGCTCGAGGGGACCGGCGGTAACCGCGGTCAGATCGGTCTGAATGACGAAGCGCTCGACCGGAGCAGGGAACAGATCCTGCAATGCAGCCGGCATCGAGAGATCCGGCAGCAACGGAAGGCGGGCGAACGAGGACACCGCACCGAGTGCCGCCAGCCCCAACCACGACGCCTCACACAACGTCCACTCCACCAACTGATCCGCCGTTACAGGTCCGTGCGTCAAGGTGGGCCGGTGCCAAGAAGCGGCGGAGACCAGCCGGTCCCGATCCAGCGTCGTCCCAGGCTCGGTGTCTGCAAGGATCCGTACGACGGTCTTGCGCAGCCTGGCCGCACTGCGGGCGTACGCCTCTTGCCCGAGGGCGTGGCCGCCGGCGCCTGCTGATGATCGGGCGAAGAAGCGGTCGGCATCCAGCCATGCCTCAATAACCAGCCGCCAGCGGCTTGGGGCATCCTGGCCGAGCCATTGGTCGTAGTCGGGGGTCGGAAGCAAATCTGTTGTGCTGGCGGGTGCAACGAGTTGAGCGGCTGCCGCGCACTCGAGAAGAAAGCTGGCATGATCTGGTTCGGCGCCGAGATGTCGAGCAAGCGTCAGGACGTCGCGGTTCGGCAAACCCCCACCGCGGAGCAGTTTGTGGGGGATGGCCTCCAGGCGATAGGCCAGCAGCTCGATGTCGTGCAGTACGGCGAAAGCGGCGCCAGCCGCCGCCCGATCAACCAGATTCGAATTCCGAAGTCGCCCCGTGATCACCGGCTGCTCGGGGGCGACCGGCTCTGCACTGAAGCGCTCTTCCCGCAACTGCCATGCCACCTCGCGAGGGATGATCACGGTCTCGAAATCCAGCGGTCGCAGCAGCTGGCGACTGAGCAGGCGCTCGATCGGTGACCGGGCGGAGGTGAAGCTGACCGGGCGGTCGGCGTTGCGTACGGCCCCGGTCGGCGACCAGAGAAGTCGTTCCAACACGACGCGGGCTTCAGCGCCGCAATCCTGCAATGCCGCGTCGATCTGCTCGGCGGACATCGGCCGGGCCGATGGGGGAGCCAGACCACCGGGATAGGGCTCGAACGCCTCGCGCACCGGTCGCACCAGGTGGAGCTGATCATCCTGGCCCCAGAGCAAGCCGCGTTCGCGGAGCTGAGCGACCGCTGCAGCCACGGTAGACGGCGGTTGCCCGAGCATGATCGCCAACTCTGCAACTGAGGCGGGATCAGGGAGCGCGGACAGCGCCTCGGCAACCGTTCGCAGCCAGGCGTTGAGTTCGTCAATGGCTCGGGTGATCGAGGCCGAGGTGGTGGATCGGCTCGCCAGCTCCGCAATATCTTGCGGAACGGGTTCGAGAAGGTCTGGACGTAGGTCGAGGAAGGTGGTCAGCTTTTCGGCCGACATTGCACGCAGGGCCTCGGTCAAGGTGCGTGGCCGCTGCTGGTCACTCAGCGCCGTCACCTCGCGCTACCCCCAGGGAGATCGATAGGTCGGCGGAGGTGGGGCTTCGGACTTGAGGCGTCGATAAATCGTGATCAGTGTGGCGACGAGCAGCACCCAGCAAATCAACAGCGCCCACTGACCGACGAATCCCCACCACTCACTGAAGCCGGTACCGACGATCAGCGAGCCGAGGACGCCAAGCATGGCGAGCACCACCAAGCCGAAGACGTGGGCTCGGCGGACTTCTGCCGTCGCGACCTTGACGCGACCGGCAAGACCCACACTGATACAGAGGAAGATCGGCGCGAGAACATAGACCAGGCCGCCGATGATCAGGCACATGCAGAGACCAGGTGTTGCCGCGTCGAGGACACTCCTCGCCGTGACGGGTGCAGCTTGCTGCGGCTGTTGACCTGACGGCCCAGGCCTGAACCAACCTGGCGTGCCGGGCGCTGGAAAGGGAGCCGTCGTTGGGCTGCTCCCGGAGCGAACTGCAATGGGCTGGTCGGGCGGTGGATAGGGAGCGCCGACCGGTGGGCTCCAGTTGCCTGAAGCAGTAGGCCCGACCATCCGGCCCGCCTGGGGCGCCCAGTGCACGGCCCCCCAGGCCGAGTCTGTGGTCATCATGCTGGCTACGACGGTGAATGGTTTCTCAGGGTCGCGCGGGTCCTCGCCTCGCGCGGGGACCAAGGCGCCCAGTGGCGTCACGGGACTCGATGGAGCATCGAAGACAGGCCGATTCCTGGGAGCCCAAGTAGCGGCTTGAGGGTACGGCGCTGCTGTCGTCAAGGGCGCGGCGTCGGGTGTCTGAAAGTCGGAGGGGCGCTCGATCGGCGCGTACTCCGGCCCGTCCTCCCACGTTGCCATGCAGTCATCGTAGACGCGGGACCGGCGGACTAGAGCGGGTAGAACAGCAGACGGCTCAGCCTGAAGCGGACAACGCACTTCAAGGCGACAAGGAAGCCCAATTCAAGGTTGGGCTGCAGGACCGAAACGGCTACGCTTAGCGCGCTGTTGTGGGGGTAAGTCCTCACGGCGAGCGTCGGTCGCGCGAGCAGTGCCGACGTAGGTTCTACTGCGAGCGTCGGTCGCGCGAGCAGTGCCTAATCAAACGACTACTGGCGAACCGGCGAAAGAGCAAGTGAGGGTGGACGTGCCTGTTGGCAAGGTGAGGTTTTACGACGCCGAAAAGGGCTTTGGCTTCCTAACCAAGGATGAGGGCGGCGACGTCTATGTCCGTGCCACCGCGTTACCTCCGGGGGTCACGAGCTTGAAGGCCGGCCAGCGGGTCGAGTTCGGCGTCGTGGAAGGCCGCAAGGGCGAGCAAGCCCTTTCGGTGCACATCGTGGAGGTCCCGCCCTCCCTCTCGAAGGCGCATCGCAAGCAGCCGGACCAGATGACCGTGATCATCGAGGACTTGATCAAAATGCTCGATGGCATTGGCAACGGCTACCGACGCGGCCGTTATCCCGACGCCAAGACCAGCAGCAAGATCGCTACGGTGCTGCGCGCCGTCGCGGATGAACTCGAGCTCTAGTCAGGCGTCTCGGCTTTTTTGATTGCCGAGCACTGACGCAGTCAGGCTCATCGCCAGCACGCTGGCCAAGCCGACCTGCTCAGTCGGGCACCGATGTGCGACGCTCTCCGGCTCGGGTCAGGACGGTCGAGTCGGTCATGACGTCAGGGTGCTGCAGAATGGGGATCATGCCTTCGAGCACCGGTACGACTCAACCAGACGCAGTCTGCCTCGCTGCCGTTGATCTTGCTCGCGAAGCGGCCGAAGAGACCGCCGGCGTTATCGGGGTCGGCGACTATCTCGGCGCCCAGGCCGAGGACACCAGAGTGGTCAGTCATTTCTTTGGCTGCCCGCATCCGGGTTATCGGGGCTGGCGTTGGTCGGTGACCGTTGCGCGGGCCGCCCGCGCGCGCGTGGTGACGGTCGATGAGGTCGTGCTGCTGCCGAGTGAAGGCGCGCTGCTGACGAACGAATGGGTGCCGTGGGTCGAGCGGATCCAGCCCCGCGACGTAACGCCTGGCCTGCTGATGCCGAGTACCGGCGATGATCCGCGGCTGGAACCGGGCTACACCGGTGGTGAGCAGGCCGCGAACGCCGAAGCCGCGGAGTTGAGCCTCATTCGGACCGTGGTCGCCGACTTTGGACTCGGCCGGGAGCGGGTGCTTTCGGTGCAGGGTCATGACGAGGCCGCTGAGCGCTGGCTGGCTGGTGATGGAGGTCCGGACAACCTGCTCAGCAAGCTGGCGCCTGACGTCTGTGAGACCTGCGGATTCTTCGTACGCCTGCAAGGCAGTCTCGGCACCTTGTTCGGTGTCTGTGCTAACGCGTTCTCGGTCTCAGACGGAACCGTCGTCAGTGTGGACCACGGCTGCGGCGCTCACTCCATCGTGCACACCGACGACCAGGCTGATGAGCTACCGGCGCCGGTCTGGGACACCATCGAGTGGGACGCCCCCATTTCCCTCTTCGACTAGCCTTTACCTTTCTGTGACATTCGTCACAAACCGGTTCCCCGTACGCGGCGCGTACACCAAACTCATCAGTCTCGGGGGATTCTTCCTTACGGCAGGAGAATTCTCATGTCGGACACGGCCTTCGAGTTGGGGCGCCGGAGCCCTCGAATCGCGCGACTCGCCATAGCTCCTTCTCCTTCAGCGATCCGCTGGGCGTTGCGCATCGTGACGCTGGGTCTGTTCAGTGTGGCGACGGCAGTTGGGGTAAGTCTTGGCTTCGGTGCCCCGGAAATCTCGCCGACGTCGGTAGTGCACCAGCACGTGGCGTTGGCCGAGCGGTGACCGGAACCGCCACAACGTGCGACCGCCGAGGCTTGCCGACACTATTGTCCTGATCCTTGTCTGGCTGGGAGCCGCTCTAGCAATCCTCCCGACCACTAGTACCGGGCCGCCGATCAGAGCCGGAGCCTCCCTGCTGGCTCACGTCAGCGGCATGGCTGCCGGGTATGGAGCGGCCATCATGTTGATCTTGATGTCGCGGTCCCCTTGGCTGGAACGTGGCGTCGGCACTGCCCGGCTGGCGCGGTGGCATGGCTGGGGCGGGCGGCTGGTGATCATCCTCACTATCGTGCACGCCGTCAGCGCAGTACAGGGATGGGCGGCGACCCGGTCTACAGATCGGATGGCAGCGACCAAGGACGTGCTCCAGTTTCCGGGGCTCACCGCCGCCCTGGTGAGCACCGTGATCCTTGTGCTGGTCGGCCTTACCTCGCTGCGCGGATTGCGTCGTCGCATCTCGTACGAGCGGTGGTATTTCTTGCACCTGCTGATCTACCTTGCCGTGGCGTTGGGGTTTGCCCATCAGCTGGCTGGCCCCGACCTC
>DATLQP010000391.1:0-3481 GCA_035535155.1 Propionibacteriaceae bacterium | reverse complement strand
GGCGCCTCCCAACACCAGGGATGCACCACCGCGTAAGGAGCGGCCGGTTGTCGCGAAAGCTGAGCGTCCGCCCGATCGGCCACGCCTGTGGGAGCATCGCCGACTGCTGATAGTGGCCGTCGCCGCAGTGATCATCGCGGGCGCGTCGGGGATCGCCCTGTGGAACATCTTCTCGCCCGACACTCCGGCTGCTGTGACCACGCCGCCGGTGACCTCAACTGCCGCCAGTCCAACGAGTACGCCGGTTCAAGTGCCGGCTGGATTCATCGACTGCTCCAAGCAACTCGGAGCAGACACCTATTGCGCGTTGCGGCCGGAATGCTGGAGCGCACTGAACGGCTTCGGTGACGTCCCGTGGATCGGGGTCTCGCAGGACTGTGACAAGCCTCACGTCTATCAGACCTTCATTGCTGGGCGAATGACTTACGAGCTTCGCAGGCAATCGCAGCTGGAATCCGACGCGCAAATCCGCCGCATCTGCACCAACGCGATCGCGAACTCGATGTTGCGTTCCGGAGATCGCCGCTCGGACTGGGAGCTCTACTATCTGGGCCCACAGCAGCCGGACGAGTACTTCTTCCGCTGCATTATGGGTCGCGGCGACCGGTCGGAGCCGCTGAGGTTTCACGCTCCTGGCTGACGGCCGCCAACTGCTCGATGCCGGTGAGCAGCCGGTCCAGCATCCGATCAAAATCCCACCCGGCCGGATCGTCGAAGCCGCCGGCCGCCCAGATTGCCGCCGTGGTCGGATACCGGTTCCAGTCGAAGTAGGTATCCCAGAAGCTGGCGCGAGAATCCCAGTAGGCCTCCGCCGACACACCGGTATGCCGCGCCTCATCCGCGTCGCTGATCATGGAACGCGCCGCACCGAGGAGCTGCCACTGGATGAGGTTGCTGATCGCGACGTTCTCCGAGCCAGTGAATCCCGCCGCGAGGAGTGCGGTGTAGAGGGACTCGGACACGTCCAAGACGTGCGGGCCGATCGGCAGCCGGGCCATGTTGTAGTCGAGCAGCCAGGGATGCTCCGAATAGATCCGCCACGTTTCTCTGGCCCATTGTTCGACTCGTTGCCGCCATGGCAGCGCAGGGTCTGGGATGGCGTGCTCCGCATAGACATGGTCGATCATGAGTTCGACCAGTTCGGAGCGACCGGGCACGTAGGTGTAGATCGACATCGCGCCGATCCCTAGCCGGTTCGCAACCTTCCGCATGGAGAGCGCCGCCAACCCGTCGGCGTCAGCGATGGCTACTCCGGCCGCTACGACCTCAGCGAGGCTGGTCCGGGGCTTGGGGCCGCGTACGGAGGTTTGCTGGATCGGCGCCCAGAGCAGCTCGACGACACGCCGGCCCTCGGGCGTACCGGGCTGCTCGTCGCTGGTCACGCTTGCATCCTCGAATCCGAAACTGTCAGTGTCTCGTGCTTATGTTATCTCCGTACAGTGTATGTTATTTTAATCCAGTACGGCGTACGGATTTGGTATCGGGAAGGTATGGATGATCAACCCATGATTCACCCCAAGATTCACCACATGATTCACACGGAGCAGCTGACTAGGCACTTCGTCAGCAAGAAGGAAACCGTTGAAGCGGTGAAGGGAGTCGATATCGACATCGCCGCCGGCGAGCTGGTGGCCTTCCTTGGGCCGAACGGTGCCGGAAAGTCGACGACCCTGCGAATGCTGACCACCTTGCTTCCTCCGACCGCCGGCCAGGCCTGGGTGGCAGGCGCGAGCATTACGACAGAGGCGGCCGTGGTGCGTTCGCGGATCGGCTACATCGGGCAAGGCGACGGCGCCGGCCACAGCTTCCGGGTGATGGACGAGCTGGTCATGCAGGGCCGGTTCTATGGCATGAACTCCTCGGACTCGATGTCCCGGGCTCAGGAGTTGACCAAGAGCCTCGATCTGACCGCGCTCGAGAAGCGGAAGGTCAGCACGCTCTCCGGCGGCCAGCGGCGGCGACTTGACATCGCCCTCGGACTGATGAATAGCCCGGGATTGCTGTTCCTCGATGAGCCGTCAACCGGGATGGATCCGCACAACCGGGCCAACCTGTGGGACCACATCAATCGACTGCGTGATGAACGGGAGACGACCATCGTGCTCACCACGCACTATCTGGAAGAGGCCGACGCGTACGCGGAGCGGGTGCTGGTTATTGATCATGGGGAGATCATCGCCAACGACACTGCGGCAAATCTCAAGGCCACACTGGCCGGGGACCGGATCATGATCACGGTCGACGGAGCGAATGCGGCTGCCGCATCGGCCCTCGTGGCGGGTAGGGGCAAAGAGCTGACCACGTCCAACGGATCGCACGAGGTCACGATCGCCGGACGATTTGATCAAGGCGTCCGTACGCTGCCCTGGCTGCTCCGCGAGCTTGATCACGCAGGAGTCGAGGTACGCGCGGCGGACGTCCGAGTGCCGACACTGGATGACGTCTTTCTCAGCCTCACGGGCCGGAGCCTGCGCGAGGAAAGTGAGGTAGCGGCATGAGCACGTTGGTTGCCGACACTCGGGCCGTGTTCCAGCGGGAGATGTCGCTGGTGCTCCGTGATCCGTTTTCGATCATCTTCTCTCTGGTGCAGCCGCTGGTTTTCCTTGGCCTCTTCGGGCCGCTGCTGGCCGGCTCGGTGGATCCGGCGGCGATCAATGGCGCCTCGCCGCTGCAGTGGTTCCTGCCGGGCGTGATCGTGATGATCTGCTTGTTCGGGACCAGCACTACTGGTTCGAACCTGCTGTTCGAGATCACCTTGGGCTCCTACGAACGGGTGCTGGCGACCCCGCTGCACCGCTCCGCGATCTTGATCGGCAAGGCCCTGAAGGAGCTGGCCCCACTGGTCGTGCAGGCCGCGCTGGTCACCTTGGTCTCGATTCCGTTCGGGTTCACGCTCTATCCCGTACACGTGCTTGCCGGGCTGCTGTTGCTCGGTGTCTTCGGGGTGGGCATGGGAGCGTTCTCCAACGCGCTCGCGATCGCGTCACGTAAGCGGGAATGGATGTTCTGGGCAGTGCAGCAGTCCCTGCTGTTTCCATTGTTGATCTTGTCCGGGATGATGCTGCCGCTCGACACCGGGCCGCAATGGATTCAGGTACTGAGCAAGTTCAACCCGCTGACCTACATCGTCGATGCAGAGCGTGCTCTCTTCTCCGGCACATTCGACAATCCAGCGATCGGTTGGGCGGTACTGGCAGCGGTTCTGACCTGCGCTGCTGGGCTCTGGGTCGGAGTGAAGCAGGTCGGGCGCAGCACGAGTTGATCGGTCTCTGCTCGCGCATCGCGCGCTAGGAATCCGACGTCGTCGTCACTCTTCGCGAACGAAAAGCGTGTTCGCTCATCTTTCCTCCGATCGTCGGCGCGCGATTTCCCGACGCTCGCAGGATGCGGCACAGTCTGGTTACGGAAGCGCGATCCGGGGTTTCATTGTCGACGCTCGCGGCAGGGAGGATCCTCCGGTCGTGGGAGGCGCACGACCTGG
>DATLQP010000390.1:0-6663 GCA_035535155.1 Propionibacteriaceae bacterium | reverse complement strand
TCGGGCCGATGCTGCCGGTTCAAACGGTCACGACCGAAGTCACATCGTGGAATCTGGGCCCGACCCTGACGGCCCAGGCGTGGCGGTGCACGAAGTCGAGAACGCGGAGCCTGAGCCGGCCGGGTTGGTCGAGGAGCCGGCCGGCGGTCGGCCGCAGGTCAAGGCCAAGGGCCTGGCGGGTCAAACCGGACCCCGCGCGCCGCTCAGCTACTCCGCACCAGCCGAGGACGGCTCAGTGACCACCGCCCGCAAGACTGCGAGCAAGGCCGACGATCTATACGCCAACGTGGGTCGCAACGCGCCGTGCCCATGCGGCTCCGGCAAGAAGTTCAAGATGTGCCACGGTCGACCAGGCGCTTAGCGGCGTTCCTCTCACTGCCCAATCGTTGAGGTTTAGCCGCATGCCCATCAACTCATGAACCGTGCGCGGACTGTGGTCGTTGCGGCGACCGCGATCGTGGTGACCGGTGGGATTGGCGTTGCGGCCGCTCTCAGCAGCCCGGACTCACAGCCGCTGGCCGCCACATCCGTCTCTGCGGGCTCTTCAGCGCCGGCCGCGACGCCGTCCCGGACCTCGACACCTACCCCTGATCCTCCGGCGACCGACCCTCTGACCGGCGGCAAGGTCAACAATCACGAGGTGATCGCCGCCAAGGTGGAGAACATTGCGGCGGCCCGACCGCAGGTCGGCCTGAGCCTGGCTGACATCACCTTTGTCGAGGAAGTCGAGGGTGCCCAAACTCGCCTCGTAGGGATCTACCACACGCGGTTCCCGAAGCGTTTGGGTCCGATCCGCAGTGCCCGCAGCACCGACGTCCAGCTGCTGCCACTGTTCGGCAAGCCTGGATTGGTCTATTCGGGTGCCAACCGCTCAGTCCAGCACAAGATCGACAACGCCTCGATCGTGCCGATCCCAGGCTCAACTCGCGATCATCGGCGGGTTGCGCCGCACAACGTCTTTGTCGACCTGGCGGCTATCGCACGATCCACCAAGCTCGCCGAGGCCGGCTCGATTGGCTGGACCTTCGGCGATGCTGCACCGCGCGGTGGCGCAGCAAACTCGATCAAGGTCCGCGTCGGACATGACACCTTCGGCTTCGCATACTCCTCGGGCCGATACACCGTTCGCTGGAACGGGGCACGGTACGCCGACGGTGACAGTCATGCGATCACCAAAACCGACAATGTCGTGATCATGAAGGTGCGGAACCATCCGGATGGCAATCGCGACGTGCTGGGTGCCCCTTCGGTCCAGTCCGACACGGTTGGCAAGGGCAAGGTCACCATCTACCGCGACGGGAAGAAGATCGTCGGCCGGTGGAAGCGGGCGAAGGTCTCCGGCCCGCTGCGCTTCACTGACAAATCGGGCGACCCAATCGCTCTCAAGCCAGGTCAGACCTGGGTCGCGCTTGCCGGCTAGTTGATCTACGGCCGGCTAGGGTGGCGGAAGCGTGACACCAAACCCGGTCATTGCCAGGCGCAGCAGTACTTGCCCTGGCCTCAACAAATCAGCGATCTTGGCCGCCGACAACACCTCGAGCTCATCCACTCGGGCGTAATAGCTGTCGACGCCCTCGAGTCGCGCGTGCTGTAGCTCAGCGACGTTCAGCCAGACCTTCTGGCGAGCCTCACGCAGGAAGCGTCGCGAGCTGAGCCGGTTGACCGGTGTCAGCAGTCGGTCTATGACCCCCCGCCGACCGCCGATCGCGTGGTCCTCCGCGCTCACTCGGCGAACCAAGATCTCATCGATGCGTTCATGATCACGACGGCGCCGCTGGATCAGCACAGGATCTTCGAAGTCCTGATCAGTGATCACCGACAGCGTCGCCTGCGGCAGGTCAAAGTTGATGTGAGCATTCATGCCCAAAAGCAGATGGACAATCGTCGGTAGGTTCGGGTCGGCTTGGAACGCCAGCCGCCATGGTCGCGGCACCGGGCGGCCAGCTTGATCTTCATCGTGCGCCACGATGAAGAGCTCGGCGAAGGCGACATCCCAGCCCACCACCCACTCCGGATCCTCGAAGAAGGCCTCATCGACAGCGTCGCCGACTGCTTGGGTGGTGCGCTGATAGGTCGTGAGGAAGGTGCGGCGGGCGACCTGATGCGGTGCCAGCACATCGATCCGCTGCTGCAGCTTCTCCACGACCTCGCCGATTGCGAATGCTGGTTCGCCAGCGTCGACTTCGTGCATGATGCCAGTCTTCCTTGAAGACTTGTGACCAGAAAGGACCGGGCCATGTCAGCCAAAGGGGAGCGCTTTGCTTTCGATCCGGTTGCGGTCGGGCGGAGTGAGTGTCAGGCGTGGGTCGGCTACTACCGCCGCGACTGGCCGCACATGTTGGCCGGCGCGCTTGGCATGGTGCGGCACGGCTTTGCGCTTGGACCCCTTGGAAATGTGAAGGCGGCCTGGCATGTCATGCGAGCGAACCAGCTGTGGGCGCCGTATCCGGACAACGATCCGGTAGCCGCTCAGCAGCACATGGCACGGTTCTATCGAATGGCCAAACAGGCCGGCCGGCTCAATGTCGATCCTCAAGTCGCCGCCGAGCTCGAGGTTGCGTGGTGGCAGGCGCATCGTCAGCAGCAGCACGACGCGCAGTACGGTGACGATGTTCTGGTCGCCAGCCTGATCCGGCTCTACTGCTATCTCTATCGGGCGAATCCTGACGATGTCCGTCGCGCGGCCCAGCTTCGGGTCGAGGCCATGAGACTCTCAGACGCCTGGGTGGTCGCCGGATGCCACCTCGACGACCTGACTCTGGCGCGTGAGCGGCTGGCGCTTGTCGCGTCCTTCACGGCGTTGCGGGAAGCCAGCGATCGCAGGGCTCTGGGAGACGTTTCGCTTCTCTAAGGGACCAAGAATGGGGCAAAGAGTTATCAACAGATTGCGCACAGGAGGTTACGTGATGGCGGCCAAATCGGGTCACTCTGGTCAGCACCAACCAACGAAGCCTGCATGTCATCGACCGCCACATCACCGCATGCGCCCCACGTCTCCACTGGCTGATCCAAAGCCGGCCGCCTAGCCTCACCTGGTCGCGGCCAGGAAACCTCCGCAGTCGAATCAACTGCCGCTCGATTTTGTTGATCATGAGGGTGACTCTTCCGAAGCGGCCGCGCCGCCCCATGATCGAAGCGTGCGGCTGAGTACGGCCAAGGTGCGCTGGGCGGCGCGGCCTCGACCAGGCCTGCCGGATGCCAAGGTGTGGAGCGCCAGGCTGGCGCTGGCTGTCATCCAGACGCTGTTGGGCCAGCGTCCGGTTGCTCAGGCCATTCATTCCAAAGGTGGCCCAGAATCTTTGCAACTACATGCGTTAACGGCACATTGTGATCTTGATCGCACTTCAACACCGGAAGAAGCCCTCGTCGGCAAGAAGTACGGAGCAGGGAAGGACTTCGGTCTCCATGCGACCGTGAAGCGATCCGAGGCCTTGCTGGTCTTGACGCAAAGGAGCGAGGGCGTTGCGCGAATTTCGCACAAAGGGCCGCTCCTGGTCGTTGCGGCCGCGGCGGATGGCCAACAGATCGGCGCGCCGACCGGCGAACTGGCTGTGTAGTCCGGCGACGAAGTCCATCGCCCCTTCGGTGAGAATCTCTCCAAAGCGGTCTTCCATGCTGCCGAGCACGCTCAGGCGGCTGGTTAGCGCGCTGTCTGGTGTGTGCAAGGGCTGGTGCCTGTACTGGGGCAGGTTCGGGACGGAGGTTCAGCGGTGATGGTCATGATTATCTCCTGGTGATGTCTGTGGTGATCAGTGGAATTGCGCAGTCTCGGTCGAGCCGGCGAGCGCGGTCGTCTCGCTGGCCGGGTTGAGCGCAGTGGCGACCTTGTCGAAGTAGCCGGTGCCGACCTCCGCCTGGTGCCGGATGGCGGTGTAGCCGTACGGCTCGTCGGCGAACTCGGCCTGCTGGAGCGCCACGTAGGAGGTCATCCCGTCCTTGGCGTAACCGCGGGCCAAGCTGAACATCGCGTGGTTCAGCGCGTGGAAGCCAGCCAGCGTGATGAACTGGAATCGGTAGCCGAGATCGCCGAGTCGATCTTGGAACTCGGCGATCTGGCGATCGTCGAGGCTGGCTTTCCAGTTGAACGACGGCGAGCAGTTGTACGCGAGCATCTTGCCCGGGAAGTCCTTGTGGAGTTCGGTAGCAAATTCGCGTGCCAAGCCGAGGTCCGGCCTGCCCGTCTCGACCCAGATGAGGTCGGCGTACGACGCGTAGGCCTTTGCCCGAGCTAGCACCGGCCCCAGCCCTGACCGGACGCGGTAGAAGCCCTCGTTGGTCCGTTCTCCGGTGCAGAAGGGTGCATCTACTGGGTCGACGTCGGTGGTGATCAAGGTTGCCCCCAGCGCATCGGTGCGCGCGATGATCAAGGTTTCGGTGCCCATGATGTCGGTCGCGAGCCGAGCGGCGTTGAGAGTCCGGACGTGCTGTCGCGTAGGAATGAGCACCTTGCCGCCGAGGTGCCCGCACTTCTTCTCCGAGGCGAGCTGATCCTCCCAGTGCACACCGGCCGCGCCGGCCATGATCATCTGCTTCATCAGCTCGAACGCGTTCAGCGGACCCCCGAAGCCGGCCTCGGCATCGGCCACGATCGGTACGATCAGCTCGCCCGGCCGGTCGCGGTTCTCTCCGTTCGCCCAGGTGATCTGATCAGCCCTGATCATCGCGTTGTTGATCCGGCGCACCACGGCCGGCACGGAGTTGGCCGGGTACAAGCTCTGGTCGGGATAGGTGTGGCCAGCCAGGTTCGCGTCGGCCGCCACCTGCCATCCGGACAGATAGATCGCCTGCAGCCCGGCCTTGACCTGCTGTACCGCCTGGTTTCCAGTCAACGCCCCCAGCGCACGCACGTACGTCTGCTCGTGCAGCAGCCGCCAGAGATGCGCCGCTCCGTTCTTGGCCAGGGTCTGTTCCTCCACCACGGACCCACGCAGGTTGACCACATCGGCCGAGGTGTAGCTCCGCTCAATGCCGGCCAAGCGTGGGTTGGTGGCCCAGTCGCGCTGGAGCGCCTGTTCAGCAGTGAGGGCGGTCGTCTCCGTGGCGGGCAGCAGCGTTGTCATGAGAAGCTCCTCGGTCAATTGGTTACCGTGGCCACAACTCTCGTCCTTGTCAGTAGTCCAATCGGAAGTCTGGTCTGATCAAGATCCGCGGTTCTTGACAGATTCGAGCACTTGCAGAATTCTGCGCCACGGGTTGAGATTGCGAGATGACATCGAAGTCGTCCGTCCACCGGTCAAGGTTTGCGAATCTTGACAAAGAACCGGCATTACGGCTGGTGGCCATACGAGCGAGCGACGCAGACCACGTCAAGCACCCGAGCGGACCCGATCCGCTCGTGATCGGCAAGCGCGTCAGGCACCTGCGGAAGAGGTGCGGCCTCACCCTGGACGCCTTGGGGGAGCGGATCGGGCTCTCCGCCTCAACCGTGTCGCTCATCGAGACCGGTAAGCGGGAGGCCAGGGTCTCCACCCTTGCTGCGCTCGCCGAGGCGCTCGACTGCCGGCTGTCCGATCTGCTGGCCGAGGCCGCACCCAGCCGGCGCGCTGCGCTGGAGCTCAAGCTCGAGCGAGCCCAACGGTCTCACTCCTTCGCCGAGCTGGGCATCCCTTCGGTGAAGGCTGGGCCGCGCCTCCCACTGGACGCGCTGGAGTCGCTGGTGGCCCTGCACGAGCGGCTTGCCGCGAACAGCGCCGAGCGCGACGGCACCCCGGAGTATGCACGGCGAGCCAACGCCGACCTGAGGGCCAGGATGCGTGCCTCGGACAACTACTTCCCGGCGATCGAGGAACTCGCCGATGACCTGCTGCTCGGCGTTGATCACGACGGCGGACCGTTGACCCGGCATCGCGTGAATGCGATCGCCGACCGCCTCGGCTTCACCCTCCACACCGTGCCCAACCTGCCGCAATCGACGCGGTCGGTGACCGACCTTGCTGGCCGACGGATCTTTCTGCCGACCAGTGACGGTGCTGCTCAGCGCACCCTCTCCCTCGCCGCGATGGGACATGTGGTGCTTGAGCACCAGCCGCCTGCCGACTACGCCGAGTTCCTCGCACAGCGGGTGGAGGTCAACTACTTCGCCGCGGCAGTGCTGATCCCACAGCGCTGGGCGGTGACATACCTGCGAGAAGCCAAACACAACAAGGATCTAGAGATCGAGGACCTGCGCGATCGCTATTTGACCTCGTACGAGATGGCAGCGCATCGATTCACCAATCTGGCCACCATCCACCTCGACATTCCCGTGCACTTCATGAAGACCAACAAGGCGGGCGTCATCTACAAGGCCTACGCCAACGACGGTGTCACCTTCCCGGAGGACAGCGCCGGAGCCGTCGAAGGTCAGCGGGTCTGCCGATTCTGGACGGCACGCCGCGTCTTCGAGCAGCCTGACTGGACCAAGCCCTATCAGCAATACACCGATACGCCCAGCGGAACCTTCTGGTGCACTGCGGTCGCAGAGCAGGGCGAGCGCGAGGCGTTTTCGGTGTCGGTGGGTACACCGTACGAGCACGTCAAGTGGTTTCGGGGCCGCGCCACCCAGCAGCGCTCGAAGTCCCGTTGTCCCGACGCGACCTGCTGCACGCTGCCACCGTCGCAGCTCGCCGCTCGCTGGCAGGAGGCGAGCTGGCCAAGCGCTCGGGTGCACTCCGCGCTGCTGGC
>DATLQP010000389.1:0-10202 GCA_035535155.1 Propionibacteriaceae bacterium | reverse complement strand
AGCTCGACGTCCCGGGTCGCCGTACGCCGGAAGTGGTAGACCGGCGAGGCCCAGCGCAGGAACTCCTCCACCGCGGGCGGAATCAATTCCGGCTGCTCCTGCAACAGCTTCAGTTGATCTTGGTTCTCGATCAGCGCCAGCATCGATTGGCTGATCGCATGCCGCGTCGTTTCGTTGCCGGCGATGACCAGTAATAGGAAGTAGTTGTCGAAGTCTGTTGCCGACAGCGGTTCGCCGTCCTCAGGAGTGCGGTTCACCAGGATGCTGATCAAGTCCGTACCGTCCCCGCCCTTGCGCTGTCGGGCGAGCTCACGTCCGTACTCAAAAACCTCGAGCGCGGCTGGGGAACGGAACGGCAGATGCTTGTACTGATCACTGTCGGGATCGGTGATCAAGTGCTCGGAGTAATCCGGGTCGGTGTTGCCGATCATTTCATTGCCCCAGTTGATCAGCATGCCGGTATCGCTGACCGGTACGTCGAGCAGCCGAACGAGTACGTTGATCGGAAAGTCAGCGCTGATCTTCTCGACGAAGTCGAATTCGGACTTTTGCAGGGCGTTGTCGACGGTCACCGTAGTCAGACCGCGCAAGAACTCCTCGTACTTTCGAGTCAGCGGTCCCTGACTGAACTCACGCTGGATCAGCTTGCGCAAGGCCCGATGACGTACCCCATCCGTCTCCAGCATGGAACGCCGCAGATCCATCAGGTCGTCGTCGACCTCTTCGAGGTTCACATAGGTCGTCGACGTGAAGGTCTCAGCGTCACGATCCACAGCATCGACGTCCTGATACCTGGTGACAGCCCAAAAGCCCGAGTTCGGCGGCGCCTCCGGTGTCCAATGGACCGGGTCCTCGGCACGCAACGTGTGGAACATCGCCCAGCCCTCATTGCGGGCAAAGGCATCCAGATCGGTCAGATCGACTTGATCAAGTGGTACAGCGGTCGGATGCGACACGATCGCTCCTTTCTACAGGTGGTAGGCGTACTCGCGAAACTCCCAGTCGGTCACCCAGTGATGGAAGCGGTCCAGTTCATTTCGCTTGTAGGCAAGAAAAGTTTCCACGAAATGCTTGCCGAGAATTCCTGCTATGTCGGCATCCGCCTCGAAGGCGTCGAGTGCCGAGGCGAGATCACCCGGAAGCTTGTCGGCCTTGCTGGGGTCGTATCCGTAGCCCTCCAACGGTGGCGAGGGCTCCAGCTCGTCGCGAATGCCGAGATATGCCGCCGCTAGCAGGCCGGCGATGGCGAGATAGGGATTGGCGCTGGCGTCACCCAGCCGGAGCTCCATCCGGGATGCCTTGCCCCGCTCCGGCGGAATCCGCACCATCGCGCTCCGGTTGTCAAACCCCCAGTCGATCAGCCATGGGGCGAGGGTGTCGGGGCCGAACCGTTTGTACGAGTTGATGGTTGGGTTGCTGACGGCAGCGAGTGCGGGCGCGTGGGCGAGCACTCCGGCGATCGCCGACTTGGCCGTCTTCGACAATCCGTCCTTGGCTTTCGGGCCATCGAACAGCGGCTGACCGGCGTCGTCCCACGTGGAGAAGTGGATGTGGAATCCTGATCCACCTTCATCGTTGAACGGCTTGGCCATGAAGGTGGCCAGCTTGTCCTCCTGGCGTGCCAGCTCCTGGATAGCGGTCTTGAAGCGAAAAGCGCGGTCGGCCGCGTCGAGCGCCTCGGAGTGCCACAGATTGATCTCGAACTGTCCGCTGGAGAACTCATGATTAGCGGCGACAACATCGAGCCCGTACGCCGAGAGCTGCCGGAGCGTACGAAGCAACACGTTCTCCGGATCACCCTTCAAACCCGCGACGTAGACATTGCCGGTTGCCTCGCCGTAACGCTGCCAGCCGGTCGGGTTCTTCCCGGTGCGTTCCAGCACATAGAACTCAAGCTCGGGGCCAACGATTGGTTGCATACCAAGATCAGCGAACTGCTGAATCACCCGCTTGAGCACCATCCGAGGGCTTTCCTCCGATGGCGAGCCGTCCGGATTGTAGACGTCGGCAATAACGTGCGCGACGCCCGGTTCCCATGGCACGACCTGAGCCGTGCTGACGTCTGGGAAGGCCAACACATCCGGGAGCCCAGCTTCGAGACCGCCCTCGATGTCAACAACGTCGCCCATTGGTGTGGTCGCGTAGACGGACCGGCAGAAGGCGACCCCATCGCCGACCGTACGTGCAAAGCGATTGACCAGGACGTCGCGTCCCCGATCGGTACCGATCAGATCCGAATACCCGACGCGTACGACGTCAATGCCTTGCGTCACCATCTCGGCGGCGAAGTCCTCTAGACCCGTCGTGTCGAAATGAGCCATCTGAACCTCCGCGCCGCCTCAACGTTCAAGAAGTCCTGCACCTGCTAACCGGATCAGCAAGCTATGTACACGTAGGTTGCGAACAGTCGTTTGGGGCCGAACAGTATCGCGTCCCTAAGCGTATGACAAGTAAACGCACCTCGCGAAGCGCCAATGATCGCGGGACGCGAAGCGCCGGAGATCGCATGGCGCGAAGCTGGGGATCGCCATTGCTAATCAGTCGCCTACCCGAGTACCGTACGGATCCGAACGATCTCGCTCTTCCAGCCTTCAGGAGTGCTGATGACCGATGTCAAAGGCTTCTTTTACCCGCGAACTGCGAGCGGCCAGTCGTCGCTGATCCCGTCACCTCCGTGGTACTACTCCGGCGACCTGCTGACCGTGGAATACCGTACGGATCCAGCGCGAGTTGCCGAGCTGCTCCCTGCTCCACTGTCACTGGCAGCCGAGGATCCGGGAGCGGTTGCCATGATCTGGGCTGACTGGCAGTCGTGTTCGTCCTCGCGCGAGGAGCTGCTGGATCCGGTGCGCTCCCAATACAAGGAGGCCTTCGTCGTCGTCCGCTGCAGCTTCGAGGGCCAGACCTACTCCCGTTGCGTCTACATCTGGGTTGACAAGGACTTCGCCATCGGTCGCGGCATTCACCAGGGCTACCCGAAGAAGTTGGGTTCCATGTGGCAGACAAGGCCGCACCCGTTCCCACACGGTGCACCTCAGATTCGGCCCGGCGGCGTGTTCGGTGCGACGCTCGCGGCTGGGGATAGGCGCCTGGCCGAGGCCGTGCTGACGCTGCGCGAGCAGTCGGAGAGCAATGGCTTCGTCAACTCCCACAAAATGGCGCACCACCGAATCCTGCCGGGCATTGCATCCGGCGCTCAGGACGCGTACGCCGAGCTGATCGAGTCAGGCTCGAGCGAGTTCGAAGCCGGTCCGGCGTGGACCGGTGAGGTGGACCTGCGGCTTTTCGATTCGCCCACCGAGGAGCTCTCGCGTCTGAGCGTCGACGAGATTATCGGCGGCTACTACCGACAGGTGGGTGTTGTCTGGAACGGCGGCCGTACGCTGGCCACGCTCACCTAGCATGTCGGCATGTCCGATCGCCACACTCTCGCCGAAACCGAGAAGGCGATGAGTACACACGTCAGCGACCTGCCGCTCAACTTTGCTGCAGCGGCAGCTGTCTCGAGTCTCTACCGAGCCGCGAACGCCGTTCGGCTCCATCTGACCAACTCGGTGTTGCGTGAGCACGGACTGAGCTGGACAGGCTTTGTGGTGCTGTGGGTGGTCTGGATCTGGGACGGGCTCGAGACGCGCCGAGCCGCCGACAGTGCTGCCATTTCGAAGGCAACGCTCACCGGGGTCGTCAAGACCCTTGAAGCACGCGGACTCATCACCCGACGGGTCAGCGAGACGGACCGGCGGTTGGTGAACCTGGAGCTGACGCCGTCGGGCGTGACCTTGATGAAAGAGCTGTATCCGGCCTTCAACGCCGCGGAGGCCGAGATGGTGGCCGGATTGTCGCCGAGAAGTCTGGCCCAGCTGACCAATAGTCTTCGATCGATCGTTACCGAGCTTGAGACCAAACCCAGCACTCGCGGAGATGGCCTGAGCCCCTAATGCGCCCCTGAGCCCCCAGTGCGCCCTGAGCCTGTCGAAGGGTGCCCATCCGAGGGCTTCGACAAGCTCAGCCCACAGAACAGCTCAGCGCACGTAGGCTTGCTCGGCCGCCGCAGCGACGAAATGCCGGAACACCTCGGCCTGCACGGGATCGGTCGCGGCCGAGTCTTCTGGATGCCATTGGACGCCGAGATACCAGCCTGCATGATCTTGCAGGGTCACAGCTTCGATCACACCGTCGGCTGAGTAGGCCGCAGGAATCAGACCTGCGCCAAGTGTGGCAATGCATTGATGGTGGGAGCACGAGATGGACGTGCGGCGCCCGACGATCTCGCCAAGGGGCGACGTCTCGTCGACGTCAAGATCATGAACGTGGTTGCGGTGATTACCGACGGTGTCATCCATGTCTTGAACAAGATCACCACCAAGCGCCACATTGACGATTTGTGTGCCCCGGCAGATCGCCAACAACGGTAGGCAATCCGCGAGTGCGACGCGTGCGACGGCAAGATCAAATGCATCCTGCTCTTCATCCACCCCATACTGCGTCGGGTGGGGCTGCTGCCCTGACCACCCGGCCGCAACGTCACCGCCGCCGGGCAGTAGCACGCCGTCCGCGAACCAGATCCGCTCCCGCGCGGCATCGGGGTCGATCTCGTGCCGCGGAGCGTACGGATGTATCACCACCGGCTCTCCCCCAGCCGCGAATACCGCCTCGGCGAGGGCGCGCGCGGTGACTTCGGCCGCGTAACGGAGCGCCGTTGCACCTGGGGAAAAGCGCGCCGGAATGACGATCAGTGGGCGGCGGGCGGCAGAAGTGTTGTCAGGCATATCGGATCCAGGTCGTCTTGAGATAGGTGTATTCCTCTAGCGCGTGCCGGGACTTGTCTCGGCCGAAGCCCGACAGCTTGACGCCGCCGAACGGCACTGCCATGTCCCCCTCCTCATAGCAGTTGACCCAGATCGTCCCCGCCCGCAACGCTCGTGATACCCGATGTGCTGTTCCTAAATCGGAGGTCCACAGGGCTGCCGCGAGGCCGTACGGCGTGTCGCCGGCAACACGCACAGCCTCGGCTTCATCCTTGACCACCTGCACAGCGAGGACTGGTCCGAAAATCTCTTCCCGAACGATGGGGTTGTCCGGAGCTGCTCCCGTCACCACGGTGGGTTCGAGATAGGCGCCGCCTGTCTGAGAGAGCACCCGCTGCCCGCCCACCAGCAGTGAGGCGCCTTCGGCCAGACCGAGATCGAGATGTCGAAGTACGCGCTGCAGGCTCCGCTCATCGACCAGAGGACCCATCTTGGTGTCGGGAAGCAGCGGGTCGCCCGGGAACCACTGGGCAGCGGTGTCCACGATTCGCTCGACCACCTTGTCGGCCACCTCGGCATGAACCACCAGTCGGGAGCCGGCGGTACACATCTCACCGGAGTTGAAGTAAATCGCCCAAGCCGCCGCATCTGCCGCCGCGTCCAGATCAGGGGCGTCGGGGAAGATGATGTTGGGCGACTTACCGCCGAGTTCGAGATAGACCCGCTTGAGGTTGCTGTCCGCTGAGTACCTCAGAAAATGGCGCCCTACGTCGGTGGACCCCGTAAAGGTGAGGACATCGACGTCGGTGTGCTCTCCCAAATGGCGGCCGACCACTTGGCCGTCTCCGCTGATCACATTGAAGACACCCGGTGGCAGGCCGGCCATGGAACCCAACTCGGCGACCCGCTGCATAGAGAGTGGCGACTGCTCGGCGGTCTTCAGCACTACGGTGCAACCTGCCGCCAATGCGGGCGCCAGCTTCCATCCGCCGAGCGTGAGCGGAAAGTTCCACGGCACGACAGCTGCGACGACCCCGGCCGGCTCGCGGGTCACCAGGGAAAGCTCGCCTTCCTCAGTGGGCGTGATCTCACCGGATTCCTTGTCCGCAAGCTCCCCGTAGAAGCGGAGACAGCGAATCAGCGCCCGGAGTTCGATCTGGTACGCGTCTCGAATCGGCTTGCCCATTTCCAGACTGATCAGTACCGCGACTTCCTTCCGATGCTCCTCGACCAGGTCCGCGAAGCGCTGCAGGATCTCGCCCCGAGTCCGCGGGTGCATTCGCGGCCAGGCGCCGTGATCAAATGCCGTACGCGCCGCAGCCACGGCAGCATCCGCATCGGCCGGCTGCGCCCAGGCGAGCTCGACGAGTGTCGAGCCATCCCGCGCAGAGTTCACCGGCCTCGTCGAGCCGTCGATCGCTGCTCGCCGCTCGCCACCAATGAACATGCCCTCCGAGATCGCGGTATTAGAGGCAAATTGCCGCCAATCGGTGGCCTCAACGGGGTCCGACATGATGGGCTCACCTCGTCTCCGTAGGGCTTGACCAATCGATCGAACTTAAATACGTTTGGGCCCTAACGATAGCTGGTCCGGCCTGCGGAGCTCAATCGCGGCCGAATCCACCGACCACCTCCAGCAGCAGACAGGGGCGCGGATGACAACTGCGACGGTCGAGGGCGTGGAGGTTGACACTCGGCACTGGATTGGCGGCGTACGGGTCGCGTCGGAATCCACGTTCACCGATCTTTCCCCGATCGACGAGCAGCCGATTGCCGAGGTTTCCGCCGGCGCTGCTGAAGAGGTCAACGCCGCGGTGCAGGCTGCCCAGCAAGCCTTTCCGGGCTGGGCAGCCATGCCGAGGAGCGAGCGGGCTGAGCTCCTTCGCAAGGTCGCGGATGGGATCGACGCCCGGGCCGAGGAGCTGGCCAGGGTGGAAACTCGCGACAATGGATCCCTGTTGCGATCCCACCGGCGGAGCGTCATGCCCCGGGTGGGAATGAACTTCCGATTCTTCGCCGACTTTCTGGAGAAGCTTGATCATCCGGGCGGCGAGATTCGGGGTCACCGAGAACGCGTCAGCTACGACCCGGCTGGTGTTACGGCGATCATCACGCCCTGGAATGCGCCACTCATGCTGGCTACGTGGCGCATCGGACCGGCCTTGGCAGCGGGCAATACCGTCGTTGCGAAACCCCCTGAGTGGGCTCCCCTCACTGCCTCACTGCTGGCCGACATCACGAGCGAGGCCGGCTTGCCGACCGGCGTCTTCAACATCGTGCAAGGCACGGGCGCCGAGGCGGGTGCACCGCTGACCGCGCACTCGGGTATCCGTCGGCTGGCGTTCACCGGTTCCGTTCCGACTGCTGGAGTGATCGCCAGGGCCGCCGCGCCCAACATCGTGCCGCTGTCGTTCGAACTCGGCGGCAAGTCGCCGCTGGTGATCTTCGCAGATTCAGATTTCGATCTTGCTGTCACGCTTGCGATCGAACAGTTCGACAACTCGGGCCAGGTCTGTCTGGGTGCGTTCCGGATCCTGGTAGAGGACTCGATCGCCGATCGATTCACCGAAGCCGTGCTGGCAATGGCGAGGACCATCGTGCAGGGCGACCCACGCGACGAGCAGACAGACATGTCGTGCTTGATCACCCGGCAACACTTCGAAAAAGTGGACGGCTTCGTACGCCGGGCACTGGCGAGCGGAGCGAAGGCGATCTTAGGCGGCTCACCGAATGAGGAGCTAGGGCACCTCTACTACCGCCCCACGATCTTGGCCGACGCCGAAGCGGGTAGCGAGATCTTGACCGAGGAGGTCTTCGGCCCGGTCTTGACGATCCAGACCTTCTCCAGCGAGGAGCAGGCAGTCGGGATGGCCAACAGCACGCGGTTCGGCCTCGCCGCGACGTTGATCACTGGCGATCCGGACCGTGCCGCACGGGTCAGTGCCCGGATCAACGCGGGAACCATCTGGGTCAACTGTTTCTTCGTTCGTGATCTTGAGGCACCCTTCGGCGGCAACGGCAGGTCCGGAATCGGCCGCGAAGGCGGCATCTACTCCTTTGACTTCTATTGCGACATCAAGAACACGGTGTTCTCGCCTACCGGCTGGACCACGACTGACTAGAGCCTGAACTTCAATCACTCGACATCGACGCAGCGAAAGGAACATGATCATGGGCGAGGTGGTGGGCGCGGGTCTGATTGCGCACGTCCCGACGATTGTGCTGCCGGAGGTCACTCGCCGGGAGTTGAACAACGGCGAGGACACCACGTTGGTGGCTGGTCTGGAGAAACTGCGCGCTGAGGTGTTCGACATCCTCGACTACGACACTGTGGTCGTTTTGGACTCTCACTGGGCGACAACGGTTGAGTTCGTCGTCACTGCGCAGGAACACCGCAAGGGCCTCTTCACCTCCGAGGAACTGCCGCGAGGCATGACTCAGCGCCCCTACGAGTTCACCGGTGACCCGGAACTTGCCGAGCTGATCGCGTCCAAGGCCAGTGATCATGAAACGTGGATCACCGCCGTCTCCGATGATCACCTACCGATCTTCTACGCCACCACAAATCTTTGGGAGTTCTTGGGGCAGGGCCTGCCGGACAAGAGGTGGATCTCGATTGGGGTCTGTCAGACGGCGGATACGGAGGACAATCTCCGGCTCGGCCGAGCACTCGGCGATGGAATCGCCGACAGTGATCGGAAGGTCGTGCTGCTCGCCTCCGGAGCCCTCAGCCACACGTTCTGGCCGCTACGGGAACTGCGTAAGCATGAGGCGGCAGGAATCGAGCACATCTTCACTCAGGGCGCGGCCGACGCCGACGCTCAGCGGATGCAATGGTTCGAGGCTGGTGATCATGGCCAAGTCCTGGAGACGATGCCGGAGTTCTACCGGTTCCGACCAGAGGCCCGATTCGGGCACTACCTGATGATGATCGGTGCCATTGGCGAGGGCGACTGCACTGCGACGGGTCGCCGCTTCGGCGAGTACGAGAACTCGATCGGTACCGGCCAGGTGCACTACTGGTTCGATAGACCCGAAGACGGCTTCCCCAGGCCGCGCCGTACGCCCGCAGATCCTGACGTCCGGCAACAGGCCACCGGCCCAGACTTGCCAGCGGCCGGCTGAGGCAACTCGGCAGGAGATCAGGACTGAGAAATGCCCTTCCGCGAATCACGCCGCATCCTGCTGGATGGCAATGTCGTCGATGTCGTGCGCCACGGCGAGGAGCTGGTCGCCGGCGACGGCCGTACGGTCGGCATCGATGAGGCGGTGCATTTGCCGCCGACAGCACCCTCGAAGATCATCTGCGTGCATCTCAACTACTCCTCCAGAGTCAAGGAGATGATGCAGTCGCTGCCACCAGCCCCGACCTACTTTCACAAGCCGGTGACGGCGCTCAATGCGCACGAGTCCGCGGTCGTCAGACCCCTCGGCTGCAGGTGGTTGAACTACGAAGGCGAGATCGCCATCGTGATTGGTCGGACGGCGAGGAACATCTCCCCTGAGGAAGCCGCAGGCTATATCCGCGGTTATTCGATCGCGAATGACTACGGACTGCACGACTTCCGCGATACGGACTCAGGCTCGATGCTCCGGGTGAAGGGCTCTGACACGCTGTGCCCGGTCGGTCCCGGACTGGTGGAGGGCTGGGACTTCCATGGCAAGTGGATCCGGACTCTGGTCAACGGACAGGTTCGCCAGAACGGCAATACCGATGAGATGAAGTGGGACATGCACTACCTCGTCGCCGACATTGCACGCACGATCACGCTGCAGCCAGGCGACATCCTGCTGTCCGGTACGCCAGCGATGTCTCGGACCGTCTACCCGGGCGACGTAGTGGAAGTGGAAGTGGAAGGGCTTGGAACCCTGCGAAACCACATCGTCGAAGGACCGACGCCCATCCGGAGCGACGTGGGCGCCCAACCGACGGAATCTGAAGAGGTTCTCTCCACCGCCAAAGGCGGCGATTGGGAGCTTCGCGGCGTACGCAAGCCGCAACCTTCCGGCACACACAAAAAAGGGCCAAGAATGGAGCTCTCGTGACTCAGCAGACTCCGTCGAGTTCACCCCCGCCAGCGGAGCAATCCGCGACAAGGTCTGACATCGTGCAGCGCGATTCTCACCAGCTGCGACACGGCCGGCTCGGGGTTTTCGCCGTCGCCTTCTTCGTGATCTCAGCCGCTGCCCCACTAACGGCCATGGCCGGTGGGGCGCCGGTCGCGATGCTGCTCGGCAATGGACCCGGGATTCCTCTCGCCTATGTCGTGGTGAGTGTGATCTTGTTGATCTTCGCCGTCGCTACACCGCGATGGCTCGCCACCACACCAGCACGGGAGCCTTCTATAGCTTCGTCTCGCGCGGACTGAACCAACCCGCGGGCGGCGCCGCCGCCTTCATCGCCTTGCTGGGCTACAACGCCATGCAGATCGGGCTCTACGGCCTCTTCGCAGC
>DATLQP010000388.1:0-28966 GCA_035535155.1 Propionibacteriaceae bacterium | reverse complement strand
GAGGTTGGCTTGGATGAATCGCTGTCGGGCCCGCTCTCCGCAGGCTTCTAGAAGCCTCAATTCCTGATCGGTCGCATCGACAGAGCCGGCGCACGATAGCCGGGCCTCCCTGGCCAGCAAGCCCGCCTCGATCGCACGCTGGAGCTCCACAACCTGGGTGCTCGTGAGCAGCGGTTCGGTGAGTCCATCGTCGGAAGCCTCGGTCATGCCGACACTGTGCGGCACTCGGTGCCGTTCGCAACACCTAGTGGGAGCAAATCTGTGGATAACGCCGAACGTCCAAAGGGGTGCAAAGAAGCTGGCGCCGAATGTCAGACGTCTCCGATAGAAAGAGGCGCATGCGTTTCGGTGTCAGTGTGCCCAACGCCGGTGATGCGACTCAGCTCGTCAACCTGGCGGTGACCGCCGAAGAAGCCGGTTGGGATGGCTTCTTCCTATGGGATCACCTTCAGCTCGACGCCCTCCGACGGCCGCCGATGCACGATCCTTGGGTGCTGCTCGGTGCTATTGCGGCCCGGACCAGCAGGGTCCGACTCGGCACCATGATCACCCCCATCCCCCGCCGTCGTCCGTGGAAGCTCGCGAAAGAGATCATCACGCTCGATCACCTGAGCGCTGGCCGAGTGATCGTCGGCGTCGGTCTCGGCGTTCCAGCCGAGGCTGAGTATGGCGCATTCGGGGAGCCGACAGGGACGCGACTGCGCGCGGCCATGCTGGACGAGGCTTTGCCGATTCTCGACAGCTTCCTGTGCGGCGAACCGGTTGATCACGACGGACAGCACTACGTCGTCAAGGCTCATCTCAATCCGCCGGCGTTCCAGCGGCCTCGGCCACCAATCTGGGTCGCCGCAACGCTGCCGCACCGCAAGCCAATCGCACGCGCTGCACGCTGGGATGGCATCTTCCCACTGAGCTCGCAAGGGGCGCTGTCAGCTGAGGAACTGGCGAAACTCGTTCGCACATTGGACCCGAAGGAGGGCTACGACGTCGTCACCAGCTTTAAGGTCGGTGTTCCGGCCGCCGACCTCAAGGAAGCCGGCGCGACGTGGGCTATGGACGGACCGACTGGCCCCGATGAGCCCTTCCCGCAGCTCTACGCTCGAATCCAGGCGGGACCGCCGGCTGTCAGCTAGCGCCAGACAATCTCTCCAGACGGTCAGTCTTCGGCGCCAATGCTGCGAGTATGCAGCGCCTTGCGGCGCGCCTCCAGCACCACGAGCTCGGAGAACATCTGGTTGTACTTGTGCTGCGCCTCCACCGGATTCGTCCGCTGCAGCTTGGATTTGAGCGCCGAAATGGTACGCATCACGGTGAGCAGCTGGAGCGCCGCTGAGTTCGCAACCAGGTAACGCGTGGTCACCTCGCCGTGCACCGGGAGCTGCTCGACGGCCAGCGATGCGACCAGAGAACGGATCTCGTCGGCCTCGCAGGCCTCGGAGACCCGATGTACCCACGCGGTATCTGCGGTTACGCCCGCGCCTCCGAGCTCGACACTGGCCTTCTCGACCGCGGTGAAGACTGCGGCGTACGCGGGATGGGTGAAGTCGGCCGTGGTCAGGCCGTCCCAGGCGTCCGGGAACAGGTGCGGCTGCTGGATCAGCAGCTTGGCGGTCTGACGCTCGGTGGTGAGCAACCGATCGCTGGGACTGGGCAGTAACGGCAGCGCGGGACCGGCTTCGGGACCTGCAGCGTGTTGTGCATCGGCGGTCGTCGACCGTCCTCTGGCTGGTCGTCGGCCGGACCGGGCCGCGGCCCGCATCACCTCGGCGCGTACTTCTTCGATATCCATGCCCAGCAGACCGGCCAGCTCGCGCGCGTAGCCTGCGACCAGTGCGTTGTCCCTGATGCTGGCGACCAGCGGAGCAGCCGCTCTCAGCGCGGCGAGGCGGCCGTCGGCCCGGTCAAGATCATGCTGCTTGAGTAGATTGCTCATCACGAAGCGGTACAGCGGCACCCGTCGGGCGACAAGCTCGCGCACGGCGGCCTCTCCCCGCTGAAGTCTGAGGTCACATGGATCCAGACCGGTTGGCTCGATGGCCACATAGGTCTGGGTCACGAAATTCTGATCACCCGCAAAGACCTTCAGCGCGGCTGCCTGGCCGGCCTCATCGCCATCGAAGGTGAAGATCACTTCACCATGGAACGCGTCATGGTTGCCCATCAGTCGCCGCAGCAACCGAGCATGATCATCACCGAACGCGGTGCCGCAGGAAGCGACAGCGGTGTCGACACCGGAGAGATGTGCCGCCATGACGTCGGTATAGCCCTCGACGACCACAGCCTGGCTCTTCTTGCTGATCGCGGTGCGAGCAAGTTCCAGCCCATACAACACATGAGATTTCTTGTAGAGCAGCGTTTCTGGGGTGTTGATGTACTTCGCCGGCATGCGGTCATCGTCGAAGATCCGGCGTGCCCCGAAACCCACGACCTGGCGCCCTGAATCCCGGATCGGCCAGAGTGCCCGTCCCTGGAAGAAGTCCCAGCCAGACTCTCGAGCGAGACCAGCCGAAACCAGCTCCGGGTCGCTGTAGCCGCGGCCGCGAAGATGGCGCAGCAGCGCGCGGCCGTCCTGCGGAGCGAAACCGACCTGAAATCGCTCCGCCGCCTCACGATCGAAGCCGCGCTGAGCGAGGAACTGCCGGGCTGCTACTGCATCAGGGCTGCTGAGGTGATCGGCGTAGAACTCGGCAGCCAGCCGAAGCGCCTCAGCCAGCCGGCTGCGGGTGCCAGGCTCGAGCCGCGGCCCGGTTTCGTCGGTGTAGCGCAGCTGAATACCTACTCGGTCTGCCAGCCGCTCGACGGCTTCGACAAAGCTCAGATTGTCGATCTTGCGTATGAAGTCGATCACGTCGCCGCCCTCGGCGCAGGCACCAAAGCAATACCAATAGCCGCGGGACGGGGTTACTTGGAAACTCGGGGTCTTCTCGTCGTGGAAGGGACACAGGCCCTTCATCGTCCCGCCTGCACTGCGGAGGGTGACGTAAGAGCCGACCAGTTCCTCGATGCGCGCCCGATCGCGGACGGCGGCGATGTCTTCCTCGTTGATCCTGCCGCCCACGGACCGGAGTCTATGTTGCGGCCCTGACGGCGCGACGCCCTCATCGGAAAGTGGTCGCGGTCCTACGGCGGCTCAACGCGGAACCGTCCAGCGGCGCTTGAGGGTAGGCGGCTCTGCACAGGTTGCGGGTAGTCAGCTCTGCACAGGTTGCTGGCGGTCTGCATACTTTGCTACCTATGCAGAACGAGCCGAACCTACGTTTACCTAGGTTGCGCCACGGACGAGCGGAGTGAGGGTGGTGGGAGCGCTGGAAAAGGCTCAGATCGGTCGCGAGGTGCCCTTGGTCATCTTTGATGGGGACTGTGCGTTCTGCACGTCCAGCGCGCACTGGGTGGCTCGGCGGCTGCGTCGACCACTCGGCCCGAATGCTCGGCTGCTGCCCTGGCAGTTCACGGATTTGGCCGCACTCGGTACAACGGCCCAACGTGCCCAGCGCGAGGCCCTGTGGCTTGGCACCGATGGCTCAATTTACGGAGGCGCCGCGGCCTTTGCCGAGTGGCTGAAATTCCGCGGAGCTGGGTACGCGGCGGTTGGCCAGCTGTTGAATCTGCCGCTCGCTCGCACGCTAGCCGCCGCTGTCTACCGCGTGATCGCGAGAAACCGGCATCGGATGCCGGGTGGATCGCCAGCCTGCGCGCTCCCCCCGCCCGGCTTTGACCCGGCGCAGCCAGGAACCAAGGCGCTCTAACGGAACGAAAGCCAGCCAGCAGATCGCTGTCGGGGCGAAGTGGATATACAAGATCGCCAACGTGAAGACATGGAATCCCATCCAGAAGATTGCGGCGGCAAGTAATGCGCGGCCGCGCAGCCATAAGACCACCACCGCCGTCAGCTCGGCGCTGAAAGAAAACCACTGCATGAGGTGCAGCAGCTCGGGATAGGGCAACAGGAACTGACCGAGGCCGTGCGGTCGCCGGACGATCGCCCACATCAGGATCGAGCTGTCGGGCCAGCTGGTGATGCTCCAGCCGCCACTGCGGATCTTGGTGAGCGCAGAGAGGAAGTAGGTGAAGATCACCGAGATCTGAATGCACTTGAGCGCCCAGCCGGCCTGCGCGGAGCGCTCCGTGCTACGCCATCGCTCGGTGATCACACCAACCGTCGGCAGCACCCACAAGGCCACGACAAGCGCGAGATGATCATGGTCGACCTTCCCGTAGCTCATACCGATCGCGGTCCACCAGGTGAAGGCGGCAGCCACTACTCCACCTGCGAGCCGGGGCAACACATTGGCCGCTGCTACCAGACAACCAAACACCAAGATCAAGTAGAGAGTGATCGTGAGCGGCACGCTGGGCGGCGGCAGCTGAAACAGGCGCTCGATCATGAGCGGCTGGTACAGCTCTGGATGTCTGCTGAGCGAAATAGGGTCGCGTACGAAGAGATGGATGTCGATGATCACGAACAGGTAGAGCAGCGTGCGTAGCACGGCGATGCGCGACTCAGGAACTACTGGCATGAACCAGCGGACCATCGACCGCAACGTCCTCACGATGGCAGCTCCCACGCGGCGAGTTCGACCTGACGAGTAGGTCCGACGCGGCCGTCGACAAGCTGGATCTGATCTTGGACCAGCCAGACCCGCCGTAGCGCCGGCTCCTCCCGGTGCCGGGAAGCCCAACCGTCAGAGACGGATCGCAGCAGTGATGGGTCAACAGTGATCTGCGGTATACGAGCTTCGATCTCGGCCCGGCTGATTCCTGCCGTCTCGACCCGCAACGGTAGGTCGACGCGGCGCCCATCAGCCAGCAGACCCTCGACGCGAGTGATCACAACGGTCGCGTCCTTTGCAGGGGAAAACGCGTACTGGGACAGCGGACCAAAGGGCCAGGCATCGTCACTCATCCGCAACGAACCATTCAGCAGCAACCCCACACCGAGTAGAGTTGCGGCGATTCGCCAGGCGTACGATGTCCGGCTCATACCGCGTACGCGCTCCCCCACCGGGCGATTACAACACAATCCAGACCGCTCGTACGGGGGTTTGGCGCAGCCCGTGAAGTTCTTCGGATCTGCGAGAAATTACGTGTCCCGGCCGATGCCTCGAGGTAGCCGCTCGACCGGCCAGTCGAGGTGGCGTACGGCCAGGTCAAAGGCGTATCTGTCGGTCATCCCAGCCACGTACGTCACTGCCGCCCTCAGGGCTGCGTCGGAATGGGGCTGCACCTCGAGCCCGTCCGGCATGGCCTCGGGATGCTCGGTGTAGTGCTCGACCAGCGCGCGCAGCAGGTCGATGACGGCACGAGATTGAGCCAGTGACGCAGGCCGCACGTAGATGCGCTCGTAGTTGAACCTCCGCAGCGCCGCAAGAGCCCCAGCTTCCTCGGGTAGCATGCCGACCTCACCGTGCTCCTGTACCGCGCGTACGACCGCTCGGACAAAGGCGTTGAGCTGTTCTCCCCGAGTTCGTCCGCAGACCCCGATGATGTCGGCAGGAAGATCATCCGGAGCGACGATGCCGGCATGGATGGCGTCTTCAAGATCATGTGCGCAATAGGCAATCCGGTCGGCCCAGCTGACGATGTGGCCCTCGACCGTGAGCGGCGCCGGCCGCGACCAGGAGTGGTTGCGAATCCCGTCCAATGTCTCCGCGCAGAGGTTGAGATGCTGCAGCACGACATCTGCACCCCACGGTCCATGGTCGTAACCCTCGGGAATGAAGGTGTCGAAGGCATCCTCGCTGGCGTGTCCGCCAGGCCCGTGACCACAGTCGTGGCCGAGAGCGATCGCCTCCGCAAGGGTGACGTTGACGCCGACGCCACGGGCGATAGACCTCGCAACCTGAGCCACCTCGAGGGCGTGGGTCAGCCGGGTGCGCTGGTGATCGGTGGGAAAGACGACGACCTGCGTTTTGCCGGCCAGGCGCCGGAAGGCTGTGGAATGCACGATGCGGTCGCGGTCACGTTCGAAGCAGGTGCGCTCATCATCTGGCTCCTCGGCAATCGCCCGATTGCCCGCTTCTTGGGCGAAGGCAGCTCCTGGTCGCAGAGTGGCCCGCTCGCGCAGTTCCCGCAGCTCGCGACGCACGATAGGCCCGGGGCCGAGCTGGGCCAGGGAACCCAAGTGCGCACGAACCAGGTTGCCATTCGAGTGACCGGCCATGGTGTCGGCCCAAGCCTTGGCCCGTGGACTGACGTCGTCAGCCACCGGAGATACCCAGCTCCGCAGCTGCCAGATCAAGATCACCGCCGGATGCGTCGGCCAGCCATCCGTCGGGCAAGGCCACCTTCGCTCGCGGCGCTCCCTGCCGTCCGCGGGGCGAGCCGAGCTCTGAGACTGGAAAGCAGATGTCCGGATCGAGCTGAGCGAGCAGGTCGTCGAGTTCAGTCCGCGATGAGACCATCCCCAGGCAATGTCGCAGCTCGCCGCCCACGGGAAAGCCCTTGAAGTACCACGCCATGTGCTTTCGAAGCTCGCTGAGGCCGTGCAATTCGTCGGACAGCGCCACCAGCAGCTCGGCATGACGGCGCACCATCCCCGTCACGTCGCCGAGATTGGGGAGAGTTCGGGTCTGGCGGCCGGCGAAGGCGTCGGCCAGGTCGCGGAACAACCAGGGCCGGCCAAGGCATCCGCGCCCGATGACAACGCCGTCGACTCCGGTCTGGCTGACCATTCGGAGTGCGTCAGCGGCCTCCCAGATGTCGCCATTGCCGAGCACCGGAATGGAGACATGTGCCTTGAGCGCAGCGATCGCGTCCCAGTCGGCCTCGCCCGCATACGCCTGCTGTGCCGTTCGGCCGTGCAGCGCAATGGCCGCGCAGCCGGACTCCTCTGCGATCCGGCCGGCGTCGAGGAAGGTCTGATGATCATCGTCGATGCCGACCCGGGTCTTGATCGTCACCGGCACGCCGTACGGTGTGGCCGCCTCGACAGTCGCGGCCAAGATCATTCGAAGCCGGTCCCGTTTGTACGGCAGCGCAGCGCCGCCGCCCTTGCGCGTGACCTTGGGCACCGGGCAGCCGAAGTTCAAGTCGACATGATCGACGCCGTACTCGTTGCACAGGATTTCGGTCGCTTGCGCCATGATCACCGGGTCGACGCCGTACAGCTGGACGGACCGTATCCGCTCCCCCGGATCGAACTGGAGCATGGACAAGGTCTTGCGATCCCGCTCGACGAGCCCGCGGGAGGTGATCATCTCGCAGACATAGAGTCCCGCGCAGGTGTTCGATTGCTCACCCCGCTCGCGCGAGCCTTGTTCCCGACACAATTGCCGGAACGCGGCGTTGGTGATGCCGGCCATCGGCGCGAGCACCATCGGCGGATCGACGGCGACCCCTCCAATGCGGAGTGCTGCGGGCTGAGCCTGTCGAGGCCCCGCCGTGTGCCCTTCGACAGGCTCAGGGCGCAGATATGCAGGCTCAGGGCGCATATCGACAAGCTCAGGGTCCATACGCGTTAGCAACCGACCAGCCGCTGAGCGAGGTACTCGGTCAACTTGTCCTCCGAGACGCGCTCCTGAGTCATGGAGTCGCGTTCGCGGACCGTGACGGCCTGGTCCTGGAGGGTGTCGAAATCGACCGTGACGCAGTACGGCGTACCGATCTCATCCTGCCGGCGATAGCGACGGCCGATGGCCTGGGCGTCGTCGAAGTCGACGTTCCACAACTGACGCAGCCGGCTGGCTAGGTCGCGCGCCTTGGGCGACAGGGCCTCGTTGCGCGAAAGCGGCAGCACGGCGACCTTCACCGGCGACAGCCGAGGGTCGAGCCGCAGCACCGTACGCTTGTCGACTCCACCCTTGGTGTTGGGAGCCTCGTCCTCGGCGTACGCGTCGACGAGAAAGGCCATCATCGCGCGGTTGGGGCCGGCCGCCGGTTCGATGACGTATGGGATATACCGGTCGCCCGTCGTCGGGTCGAAGTACGACAGATCGACACCGGAGTGCTGGGTGTGCGTCGAGAGGTCGAAGTCGGTCCTATTGGCGATGCCCTCCAGCTCACCCCAATCGCTGCTGGGGAACCCAAACCGATACTCGATGTCAACCGTGCGCTTCGAGTAGTGGGAAAGCTTCTCCTTCGGATGCTCGAAGTGGCGCAGATTCTCGCGCGTGAGGCCAAGGTCGGTGTACCACCTGGTGCGCTCGTCGATCCAGTACTGATGCCACTCCTCGTCGGTGCCGGGCTGGACGAAGAATTCCATCTCCATCTGCTCGAACTCCCTAGTCCGGAAGATGAAGTTCCCGGGCGTGATCTCGTTGCGGAAGGACTTCCCGATCTGACCGATGCCGAAGGGCGGCTTCTTGCGCGTGACCTGAACGACGTTGGCAAAGTTGACGAAGATACCCTGCGCAGTCTCAGGACGCAGATAGTGCAAGCCAGATTCGTCCTCGACCGCGCCCAGATAGGTCTTGAGCATCATGTTGAACTCACGCGGCTCCGTCCACTCACCGCGGGTGCCGCAGTGCGGGCAGGCGATCTCCGAGAGGCCGCTGGGCTTGCGGCCCTTGCGCGCCTCGAAATCCTCTTCCAAATGATCGGCACGGAACCTTCGGTGACAAGACAGGCATTCCGTCAGCGGGTCGCTGAAGGCGTTGACGTGCCCCGAGGCTTCCCACACCCGGCGCGGCAAGATTACGGAGGAATCCAGGCCAACGATGTCCTCACGCCCAGTGACGATCGACCGCCACCACTGTTTCTTGACGTTCTCCTTGAGGTCGACGCCAAGCGGTCCGTAGTCCCACGCCGAGCGGGTCCCGCCGTAAATCTCGCCAGCAGGAAAGACGAAGCCACGGCGTTTGCACAGACTGATGACACTGTCGAGTCGGCTGGTCGGCGTCACGAACTTCTTCTCCAGACGTATAGCTGCGCCATCCCCGGCTGGGATGGTCCAGCGCACTAGGTTATCGCCCTCAGCGTAGGAGTCCTTGCGGCAAGCGGATTGCCGGCGCTCGGCGCCACGTTTGCCGTCTGAAGCTGGCTAACGCGTGTCCCTGGATCCGTTCGGTGCCGCGTTGGCCATCTCGAGACGACAGGCGTGTGTGTCTCGGTGCCTCCGCGCACATTGTCACCTCCGCGAAACCTCTTTGAAACGCGATGCTCCTACCGTCGGGAGATCGCCGCCCGGGGCAACGAGGAGGCTGACCTTGATCGAGCATGTGGATCCATTTCTTGGTAGCTCGGTAACAGACCTTCCTGTCCCACAGGGTCTGGCCGAGACATGGTGGTGGCCAAAGCCGCAGGTCGGCAACACCCATCCGGGCGCGACGTATCCCTTCGGCATGGTTTCGGTGTGCGCGTATTCAGGCGCCTATCCCACCGGATACGGGCTTTACCACCTGAACACCGAGGGAGTGCCGTCGCGGCTCTACGACAGTCAGATTGCGTCTGGATTCACTCACTTCCAGCAATCCGGAACCGGCGCCATCCGCAAGTACTACAACTACTTCCGGGTTACTCCGATGGAGGAGCCGCTCGACAACCTCGGCAACACCTGGGAGCTGTTGGACGAGCGCGCAGAGCCGGGCTACTACGCGACAACGCTGAGTTCCGGCATTCACTGCGAGCTGACCGTCGGCCCCAAGAGTGCGGTCCATCGCTACACCTTCCCAGCACACAAGGATGCGCGGTTGGTGATCGACTTCTCGATGGGAGGCCTGGCGATTCCGTACGGCGCAACGGTTCCGCTGCGTGCCCACATCGAATCTCTCGCGCCTGGGATCGCCCAGGCCGAGATCGTCGTGGAGGGTGCTCCGCTCGCTGTGCACGTGGAGTGCGACGCAGGCGACTGGCGCCAGCTGCTGTGGTACGACCGGCGTCTGATGCATGGTGGCACCCGGCTGGACTTCGACCGGATCCGGCCCACCACCCTGCGTCCCTTCGGCTTGATGTGGCGCGGCCCGACCGAGCCCGGCCAGGTGCTCGAACTGCGATTCGGCTTCTCGCTCCGCGGCGTGGAACAGGCCAGGCGCAACCTGCACGCCGACTGTGGGTCCGGCCGGGCGGCGTTCGCCAGCCGACGCGCCAAGACAACAACCGTCTGGCGGCAGCACCTCAACAAGATCAAGATCGAAACATCCTCGGCTGCCCGGCAGACAATCTTTTCCACAGCTCTCTACCACTCGCTGATCAAACCCTGCTTCGCTCCGGAAGAAAGCCCGATGTGGCCGACCGACGGGCCCTTCGTGTTCGATCTCTGCACGATGTGGGACATCTACCGCACTCAACTGCCGTTGATCACCGCGCTGTTTCCGGCACGGGCGGTCGAGTTGGCGAACGCGCTGCTGTCGATCTGTGAGGAAGAGGGCAACCTGCCGATCGGCTACCGGATGGCGAAAGGCGCGGACCGGTTCACCCGGCAAGGCAGCGCCCTGGCCCACACCTTGCTCGCGGATCTGTGCCAGCTTGGGGTGCCCGGCATCGACTGGGACTGGGCCTTGTGCCACATGGACACCGACCTGCGGCGCAGCTACGGCGAGGACTACCTGCTGCGCGGACTCGCAGAGCCCATATCCCACACGCTCGACTTGGCTTTCGGCTACCAATGCACTGCGAAGGTGGCCAGTTATGTCGGCGACAACCAGCTAGCCATGCAGTTCGAACACCTCTCCGGCCAGTGGGTCAATGCCTTCGCGCCCGACGGCCTGCTACTCGACTCCACCTACTATGAGGGCGGCAGGTGGAACTACTCGTTCCGGTTGCTGCATGACATGAAGACGCGGATCGCTCTTGCTGGCGGCGAGGGCCCTTTCATCGAGCTGCTGGACCAGTTCTTCGGCTACCACGCCGATCCGGTCAAACAGCTAGGGGAACGCCCGAGCATGGACGATCTGGCGGCCGGGTATGCGCTGAACCGTTTTGAGGGGCTGAACAACGAGCCCGACATGGAGGCGCCCTGGGCGTATCACTACGCCGGCAGGCCGGACCGTACGGCGGAGGTGGTCCAGGCCGGCATCAACAACATGTTCGGTCTCGGGCGGGGCGGGCTGCCCGGCAATGACGATTCGGGCGGTTTGAGCTCGTGGTACGTGTGGGCCTCGCTCGGCCTCTTCCCGATCGCCGGCCAGAGCCGTTATCTGATCAATGCACCGTCGTTCGCCGAGGCTCGAATCGCCTTGGCCGACAACGAGCTACTCATCGATGCTCCGGGGTTCGTCGAGCCTGTCCCGGGCGGCCCCACACAGTATGTGCAGTCGGCGGTCTTCAACGGAGAAACGCTGAATCGGACCTGGCTGACCGCACGCGAGCTTCATCGCGGTGGTCAGCTACGCCTGGAGCTTGGGTCGCAGCCGTCCGCATGGGGCACCACGACCCGTCCTCCATCAACCTCAGGCCTCGATGCCGCCGATGCCGCTGGTGCTGTGCCGCCTCAACAACACACGGCGGATCGATACAGATGATCATTCAGACACGGGGGGATTCGATCATGACAGCTGCCAAGAACACGACGTCGCGACACAGCACGTACCAACGCCGCCTGGTGATCGTCGTCCGAGCCGACCCGGTCATCTGCGGACACTCTGGTGAGGCGCGCAACCTCGCCGAAGTTGCACTTCAGCGCGACTTCACCGACGTACGGATCATCACCTGGCCGCTGGACCTGCTGGCCACCTCAGGCCTTCCGCTGAAGCCGCTCGACGGTGTGCTGCCCTACACCAAGGGCATCGAGGTGGAGCGTCCTGAGCCGGTCGGCGACTACAAGGTGCTGGACGGGCGATATCTCGCCGGCCTGACCGGACGCCTCGTGGAACTGTTCACCGATAGCGTTCCGACGGTCTGCATGTCGCTTTATCTCAGCCCGCACACACTCGCAGTGTCGGAAGCGTTGCGCGTCGCCCGCTCCACCGGTCTGCCAGTCTCAGTAGCCACCGTTGCCGAAGCGGTCGGTTCCGATGTCACGAACGTAGTTCGCTCATGTGCGGGCGACGGCCGCTTCGGCGCGGCCGCGCAGGTGCTTTCGGCCTATCTCGACAGTGACGTGCCGGTGGCCGTGTCGGATTACACCAAGGAGTTGATCATTTCCTCGGCCGAGGAGATCGACGCGCGGCACGGTACGTCGTTCGCCGAGAGATGCCGGCAGCGCGTCGCAATCTCCTACCCGGCGATCAACACTGCGGACTATCTCCACATCTCGCCAGAACGAACCGCGGAAGTGCTCAACCGGCGACGCCTGCTGCGCGACGGCTATGTCCTCTATCTGTCCAGGCTGGCTCGCGCCAAGGGCGTCGAGGACCTGATCACCGGGTTTACCGCCAGCCCGGCATGCAAGGAACTCGCCCTGGTGATCGCGGGCAATGGGCCGGAGGCTCAGCACCTGCGCGAGCTCGCCGCCGCTACCCCGGCGGCCGATCGGATCATCTTCCTCGACGACGTCGATGACGATGAGAAGCCACATTTGATGGCGGGCTGCGCAGCATTTGCCCTGCCGAGCAAGCCACGTCCCGAGTTCGTGGAGACGTTCGGGATCGCCTTGGTGGAGAAGATGCTCGCCGGCGGAGGGCCGGTCATTACCACCAACACCGGCGGCATCGGCGAGGCCGTCGGTGATACGGCGATGATCGTCCCCGTCAGTAGCCCCGGCGCGATTGCAGACGCGCTCGATAGGGCTGTGACGATGCCCAGCAATCAGCAGACCAGGATGGCTGAGCGGGCGCGCGAGTACGCTCTGCAGTTCGATCGGGCTTGTGTGTTCGATCGACTGCAGGAGCGGCTCACAGAGGTGACCCAGCTGCAACTCAGCCCTGCGTAATGCGCGCACTGAGCTTGCCGAAGGGGCCGCGCCGCAGGCTCAGCACGCAACAACGTCGTGGCAGCGCTCGGCTAGTCGACCCGCCTGTAGATCAAATCGAAGTCCTTGCGCCATTCCTCGCCAGGCTCCTGGACGTCCCAGTGTCCGTCAATCGTGTGGCCGTCGTCTGAGAAGACGCCTTCGTAGCGCTGGTTGAAGGAGAGCGCCGAGAAATCCTCGTTTCCGCGCTGAAGCTTCCAGACCCTGCCATCGAATTCCATCTCGTACAGGCGGGTAACGCCGCGGGAGTCGAAGTAGTGCTGGACGTAGCGGTTCTCATGCGGATGCCAGGCCATCACGGCCAGGCCATCGGGAGCCTCCGGCACGTCGACGGTCGACTTCTCGATGACGTACTGATCGCCGAGCGCCCACTCGAACCTCGCGCGACCGAGCGGCTCACCGGAGGGCTCGCCTCCGAAGCCGGCCGCCAGGGTCCAGTCGCCGACGAAAAGAGCCAGCCGCTGCATCTCGGGTGGGGTGTTGTCGTGGTCGCTCATGCCTCTTCGACCGCCAGCTCCACGGAACTCATCGCCGGACCGCTGGCTTCTGCCAAACAGAGACGTGCGTTGTGCTGTCGCTGGTGAATGGCTCGCGATTCCAGCCGGCCCACCGTTCCCGTAGCGACATTCCGGCTAGCCGTGCCATCAGATCGAGTTCCGCCGGCCAGACATACCGGAAGGGAGGCGAAAAGACCTCGAGCTTGCCATCGACAATCCAGTAATGATGGGAAATCAAACCCTGATTGGCGATGTCGTACTCGTCGAACCCGAGCCTCGAGTCACTAACCGTAAAGGCTCGGACGGTCTCACCAGGTGGTAGCCGCTGAAGATCGGGCACAGCTACCTCGATGACGAAAAAGCCGCCAGGCTCCAAGTGATCAGCCACGTTCTGGAAGCAGGCGACCTGCTCATCCTGCGTCGTCAGATTCATGATCGTATTGAAGACCAGGTAGGCGAGCGAGAAACGTCCCGCAACGGTCGTCGTGGCGAAGTCGCCGATGGCCACAGCGATCTCGTCTGCGCCTGGCTTCGCCCGCAACCTGGCCACCATCGCCTCGGATAGGTCGATGCCGTGTACGCGAATGCCGCGCTGCGCGAGCGGTAACGCAATCCGTCCCGTGCCAATGCCCAGCTCCAGAGCTGTCCCGTCCGTCGCCAGCTCGGCAAGGAACTCCACCACCGGGCCTACTTTGGCGGGCTGAAACATGTCGGCGGACGTGTCGTCGTAGCCCCTCGCGATGTGTTCGCCGAAGTAGTCCTTGGGCATGGATGCACTCTGTCAAACCCTCGTAGCCTCAGCGCTCCTGGGTGCCGGCCGCATCGGGCGGCCGCGTCTGGCATCTCCGGGGGCAGCGTTTGACTTCTGCTCCGCCCTTAATGAAAATGGTTCCCATGTTGGTTAGTCGGCGGCGGCCCCTTGGCGTCATTGGCTGCCTTCTCGCGCTGGTGGTGACGGCGGGGTGCACCTCCGCACGACCGGCTGAGCGCTCGACCGGAAGCAGCGGACGATTGGCCATTGTCGCCGCGTTCTACCCGCTGCAGTTCGTGGCGCAGCGCGTCGCAGGCGAGCACGCGACAGTCGCCAACCTCACCCAGCCGGGAGCCGAGCCGCACGACCTGGAGCTGACCGCTCGGCAGGTCGCGAGCCTGACGACTGCGCGCTTGGTGATCTACGAAAAGGGCTTTCAGCCTGCGGTCGATGAGGCTGTGGCGCAGAGCGAAAACCCGGAAGTGATCGATACCACGACCGCCGTTCCGCTTCGGCCGCCCGAGGCGACTGGAGATGATCTTGGCCGTCAGGGAGGAGCCGGTGGTGATCATGCTGCGCTCGATCCGCACGTCTGGCTGGACCCGACCGCAGTTTCGCGAATTGCCCGGGCAGTTGAGCAACGGCTGCTGATCATCGACCCTGCTCACGCTGCCGACTACGCGCGTAATGCGGGTGCGCTCCAGCAGGATCTGCGGAGGCTCGACCGCTCCTTTCGATCCGGGCTGAGGCACTGCGTACGAACTGAGTTCATCACCACACACGCTGCTTTCGGTTATCTGGCTGAGAGCTACCACCTGACTCAGATCGGAATCAGTGGCGTAAGTCCGGACGCCGAACCCTCCGCCGCGCGCATTGCCGAAGTACAACGCGTGGCTCGGGAGTACCGGCTCACCACGATCTTCTCCGAGACACTGGTTTCGCCCGCCCTCGCCCAGGCCATTGCAGGTGATCTTGGTCTGCGTACCGACGTACTTGATCCGATCGAGGGCGTCACTGATCAATCGCGCGGGAACGACTACTTTTCGATCATGGCGTCCAATCTGACGGCGCTGCGAAAGGCGGGGGGATGCTCGTAGAAACAGGCACTGTGCTCGCGGCCGAGGACCTTACAGTCGAGCTGGGCGGCCTCCCTGTCTTGCGCGGGGTGGGGATTGCCGTACGCGCCGGGGAGGCGGTCGCCTTGTTGGGAGGCAACGGCTCAGGGAAGTCCACCCTGGTTCGCACCGTGCTCGGCTTGCTCCCCCATCAGCGAGGCACGGTGCGGCTGTTCGGCTCGCCTTTGCGTGACTTCCGCGACTGGTCGCGGATCGGGTACGTGCCGCAACGCTCAGCGGCGCTATTTGGCGGGTCGAAGGTCAAGGAGGTCGTAGCGGCCGGGCGGCTGGCCCGTCGGCGGCTCTTTCGCCCACTGCCACGAGCAGATCGGGAGGCGGTACGCACAGCCATCACCCTTGTTGGACTGGCTGAGCAGCGCAACGCCGATATTGCTGAACTGTCGGGTGGGCAGCAGCAACGCGCGCTGATCGCCCGGGCGCTTGCCGGTGAGCCAGATCTGCTCGTGCTGGATGAGCCCATTTCAGGAGTCGATCTTGAGCATCAACGCGTATTGGCTGACGTACTCGCTGGGCTGTTATCCGCGGGCACGAGCGCACTGGTGGTGCTGCATGACGTCGGGCCCCTCGGCAGCCTTCTCGATCGCGCGGTCGTGTTGAGCGACGGCCGGGTCGTCCACGACGGTGCGCTGGGGGATCTTGGCCAGCACCGACGCAGGCTTGGCGGTCATGAATATCTCGATCATGGTCCTGCGGCCGCACCTGATCATGATGACCGCGAGCGTCTGTTGGGCGGAGCTGTGGAACCATGATCGAAATCTTGTCCTACCCCTTCATGCAACGCGCGCTGATCGCCGCGCTGCTCACCGGGCTGATCGCCCCTGCCATCGGCACCTACGTCGTGCAGCGCCGGCTGAGCCTGCTCGGCGACGGGCTGGGCCATGTCGCACTTGCCGGTGTCGGATTGGCGTTGCTGACCGGCACCGCACCGATTCCGATCGCAGTAGTGGCCTGCATTGCGGGCGCTGTCGTGGTGGAAATCCTTCGGCAACGCGGCAAGGCCAGCGGCGACGTCGGGCTGGCTGTGCTGTTCTACGGCGGGCTGGCTGCTGGCGTCTTCCTCTCCGGCATCTCCGGAGTCGGCGCCGCTGGTCTCACCCAGTATCTCTTCGGCTCACTGACAACGGTGACTCCGAACGACCTGACGCTGATCGCCTTGCTGGCCGTCGTGATCTTGGTCATCACCCTGGGATTGGCGCCGCAGTTGTACGCCGTGTCGACCGACGAGGAGTTCGCCCGCACACAGGGTCTGCGGGTGCGGCTCTACCACATCACGGTGGTCAGCCTTGCTGCTGTCACGGTTGCGCTGGCCATGCGGACTGTGGGCCTCCTCCTGGTTAGCGCCTTGATGGTGGTCCCGGTCGCGGCCGCGCGGAACCTGGTGCGCGGTTTCACCTCGGGCCTCGGTTGTGCCATCGCCATTGGCGTTGCCACCGCGGTTGGCGGCGCGGCAGCGTCCTTCTACATCAATGCCGCACCTGGCGCGTTCATCGTCTTGTTGGCCATTGGGTTTTTCGTGCTGAGCTGGCCGCTCTCCTACCTGGTGCGACGGCGCCGCGCCGCGGCCGTACTTCCGGAACTAGTCGACGACGATGAGCTGGTCGCCGCGCATATGGTCACCGAAAGCCACCCCCATCGCCATGCGCCGGGCTGTGGCCATCCGGCAGTGCAGCATGGCGACCACACCGATTTCATCCACGAAGGTCATCGGCATGCTGCCCATGCTGATCACTACGATGAGCACTGAACAGCGTCGGCGGATTCGTCGAGGAGCATCAAGATGACGACTGATCCCATGACGACAGAAGAGTCGCAGATGCCCTCGGGTGGTGCGCAGCGCCGGACGAGGCAACGTGCTGCGGTCGAGGAAATCCTTTCCGATCGTCACGACTTCCGGACGGCCCAGCAGATTCACGAGGATCTGCGACAGCACGGCGAACGCATCGGTCTGACGACGGTCTATCGGACCCTGCAGCTGATGACTGATGCCGGCGACCTCGACGCACTCAGGACCGGCGACGGTGAGACGGCGTATCGCCGCTGCTCGACCGGCCACCACCACCACCTGGTCTGCCGTACCTGCGGTCGTACGGTCGAAGTCTCTGGTCCGGCGGTTGAGCGCTGGGCAAATGCGGTTGCCGCGGAGCATGGATTTCGCGAAATCAGTCACGACCTCGAAATCTTCGGCACCTGCAACTCCTGTTGAGGCTGGCTGACTCCTCTAGTTACCAGTCTCGCCGAATGGCTCACGCCAGCGAGACGGTCCTGGCCCGGTTCACGCCCGAATCGGGCATTGCAGGCTCCGCTGGAGTGAACTTTCCAGCTCGACTTGAAGTGCTCGGGAAGTGGGCCTTCAGGCTCAGGCGCGGCGGGAACGACGTCAAATCGTTAGCCGTGCTATTCATGTGAGTCTCACCGGGGCGCCCCTGATGATTGTGCTCATCGTCGCGGCTGTCGCTCTAGCCGTTGCGCTAGCGCTTGCCTGGCGACGCCTGCCCGGCCGGCTTGCGGGCGCCGTCCTGCGGATCGGCATGATCATCGGTTGCCAAGCCGTCGCCATCCTTGCCGCGGGCATTGCACTGAACCGTGCCTTCTTGTTCTACGACTCCTGGGATGAGCTGCTCGGACATCACCGTGCCGGCGCGCAGGTCGCCATCGCAGACGCCGGCCAGCTGGTCCCGCCGAACGGCAGCCAAGGCCAGATCAGCATCCTGACCGTACGCGGGAAGGTCTCCGGGGCGACCGAGCAAGTACTCGTCTGGCTGCCGCCGCAGTACCGTGTCGCTGCCGCGACGAAGACCAGATTCCCGGTCATGATGGTTCTGCCTGGACAACCCGGCACGCCGGCGGGCATCTTCAAGACCTTGAGCTTGGGAAGCAACGCGATGCAGGCGATCAGCTCCGGCCAAGTCAAACCATTCATCGCCGTAATACCGCCGTTGTCGATCGCCCAGCCGCGGGACACCGAGTGCACCGACATCCCCCGTGGTCCGCAGGCTGACTCCTGGCTTGCGACCGATGTCAAAGAGGCCGTCATCCGACACTTCCGCGTGACCTCGGAGCATTGGTCGACTATTGGCTGGAGCACCGGCGCCTTCTGTGCCAGCAAGATGCTGCTGCGCCACCCGACGTCGTTCGTGGCTGCGGTGAGCATCGGTGGCTATTTCAGTGCCGAGGAGGACCGCAGCACAGGCAACCTGTTCAACCGCAGCCGGGTGCTCCGCAACCAGAACTCGCCACTCTGGCTGATCAAGCACACGCTCTCCTATCCGGTTCATCTGTTGATCATCACCTCCAAGGGTGACCGCGAGTCCTGGAACGGGGTGCACTACGCCGACGCCAAGAAAGCCATCGCCGCCTCGAGCGGCATTCCGGGCGTGAGCACGATCGTGCTGCCTAGCGGTGGCCACAACTTCGGCACCTACGCCCCAACGGTGGGTCCGGCGCTCGGGTGGCTCGGCAAGAACGCCGGGTTGTAGCGGTGCTGACCGATGCGTGTGGTTCAGGAACCACCGCTGTCGCGACCCAGCATGTTGGGAACAGCGCCGCCATAGCGCCGATCCCGTTCGGCATACAGTTCGATCGCTCGCCACAGGTCACGGCGATCGAAGTCAGGCCACAATCGATCAAGGAAGACCAGCTCGGCGTACGCGCTCTGCCAGAGCAGGAAGTTGGATGTCCGCTGCTCTCCGGACGAGCGTACGAAGAGGTCGACATCCGGAATATCAGGCTCGTCGAGAAAATGTCGGAATCGCTCCTCGGTGAGCTTGCGCGGATCGAGCCGCCCCTCGGCCGCCAGCTGGGCGATCCGTTGCGCGGCGTCCACGATTTCGGCACGACCCCCGTAGTTCACACAAAATTGCAAGGTCAGCACGTCGTTGCCAATGGTGCGGCGCTCCGCATCCTCCAGTTCGCTGATCACGCTGCGCCACAGCCGTGGCCGTCGGCCGGCCCAGCGCACTCGCACGCCCATGGCGTCGAGTTGGTCCCGCCGCCTTCTGATCACGTCGCGATTGAAGCCCATCAGCCAGCGAACCTCATCAGCCGAGCGATTCCAGTTCTCGGTGGAAAAGGCGTACGCCGAAAGGTACTTCACGCCGACCTCGATGGCTCCCTCGATCACATCGAGGAGCGATGCCTCACCGCGCGCGTGACCCTCCGTGCGCGGCAGATTGCGCGCTTTTGCCCATCGTCCGTTGCCATCCATGACGAGCGCGACGTGGATCGGCAGCCGGTCCCGAGGTATCTGCGGAGGTCGCGCGCCGCTGGAATGCGGGGGTGGCGGGCGCAGCTCTGCGATCGTCGAATCCTCCGGCCTGGCCTTCCTGCTGCGACCCGAAGTCGCGCGCGGTACATCTTTGCCGGCTTGCCGGCCGCTGCTTGTCCTCGAAAGCTTGGCCACGTCAGGGACAATATCGAGGTGCCGACCTACCGCGACGAAGCAGTGGTTCTTCGTACCCACAAGCTCGGCGAGGCCGATCGGATCATCACCCTGCTGAGCCGACGTCACGGCAAGATTCGCGCGGTAGCGAAGGGTGTACGGCGTACGACATCAAAGTTCGGCGCTCGGCTCGAACCGTTCTCCCATATCGATGCACAGCTCGCCGTCGGTAAGTCGCTCGACGTGATCACCCAGGTTGAATCGTTGGACGCCTTCGGCGAGCCCCTGACCGAGGACTACCCGGCCTACACAGCCGGAGAGGTGATGCTGGAAACCGCAGATCGGCTCGTGGTCGAGGAATCCGAGCCGGCGGTGCAGCAATACCTGCTTCTCGTCGGAGCCCTGCGTGCGCTTAATGAAGGCACCTCCGACGGACCACGCCCCTCGACGTTGATCTTGGACTCCTACCTGCTACGGGCCCTGGCCATCGCCGGCTACGCGCCATCGTTCCACGATTGCGCGCGGTGCGGTCTCGCCGGGCCGCATCGAGCATTCTCTGCCGCGCTGGGCGGGGCTGTCTGCGAGCGCTGCCGTCCCGCCGGAGCAGCGCGACCCGCTCCCGAGACCCTGGCCTTACTCGGTGCGCTGCTCGAGGGTCGCTGGCGGGACACGCGTCAGCTGGCTGACCAGGTGGCGCGGGAGGCCAGCGGCATTACCGCCGCCTTCGCAGCTTGGCACCTGGACCGCAACCTCAGATCTCTGGCGCATGTCGAGCGTTGACCCCAGCTGGTCTCCACCACCGGAGTCACAACCGTTCATCGCCGCGCCACCACCGCCACCGGTTGCGCCGCAGCAGCCGATCGCGCCTCCAGAACAGGCCCCACCGCTGCAGGCCCCTGTGCAACGGCCGCATCCGGTGGCATACGTCCTAGCGGTGATCATGCCGCTGATCTTGCTCGCGGCCGTGGCCACTCCCCTCGGCGCTGCCTGGCTGATCGCCCGGCAGCACCAAAGTCCTGGCAGCTCGACGACGCCGCCCCTGCCGAATCCCAACGCCACCGACGGCGAGCCAGGCCTCGGTGATCCTTACTACCCCCAGGCCGGCAACAGCGGCTACGACGTGACGAAATATCAGATCATGATCAACTGGGATCCAAGGACCCAGACCATCACCGGGACGACCACGATCAGCGCTCGGGCTACCCAGCCTCTCAACTCGTTCTACTTCGACCTGGCCCTGCACACCGACAAAGTCAGCGTCAATGGTGTGCCCGCGGAGTCCATTGCGCGAGGCTTCTCCGACGTCCATATCAAGCCAGCACAACCGATCGCGGTGGATAGCACGTTCCAGGTGGTCGTCGGCTACTCGGGCAAGCCTGGCGACATTCGGCAGGGCGACGAGCAACCCTGGTGGTCCAGCGATGGTGAGTGGACAGTAGCTGGAGAGCCGGAGAGTTCTGCGTGGTGGTACCCGGCAAATGATCATCCCTCAGATCCGGCCTTGATGGACGTCTCGATTCGAGTACCCGCCGGCATGCAGGCCATCAGCGTAGGCCGGCTCGAATCGGCTGACGCAGGCAATGAGAAGGACTTCGACACCTGGCACTGGGTCGCCCGGCAGCCGATGGCGTCCTACCTCAACTTCATGACCATCGGTCAGTACGAGCTCAAACAGGGCATCGACCGTGGCCTGCCCTACGTTTACGCGGTGTCTGACAAACTTCCCCCGGACCAGCGGAAGACAGCGTTTGCGGCATTGATGACTTCAGGGCAGCGGATTCGGACGCTGGAGACGATGTTCGGTCCCTATCCCTTTACCGAGATCGGCGGCGTCGTTCCCGCACATCAGCTGTGGTTCGGGGGACTGGAGACCCAGACCCGACCGGTCTATGACGCCAGGTCCATCCTGAACCGTAACTTCGAACCGGGCCTGCTCACCCACGAGCTGGCCCACATGTGGTTCGGTGACAACGTCACCGTGCGGCAATGGAACGACATTTTCATCACCGAGGGTTATGCGTCGTGGGCGCAATGGGGAGCCGCCGAGCGTACCGGCGGTCGTAAGGCGAACGATGCTTTGAATCGGGCGTACGAACGGCTCAAGGACAACGACAACTTCTGGAAGATCACCATGATCGACCCCGGCAGAGCGCATCTGTTCGATGCGGTTTACGTACGCGGTCCGATGGCGCTGCAGGCCTTGCGCAACGTGATAGGTGACGAGGCATTCTTCAAGTTCTCTCGGGACTGGGCTCAAGATCCAGGGAGTCGCACGCTCGAGGAGTGGATGGCCGATGCCCAGTCGTACACCACAGTTGATCTTGGACCCTTCTTCCGGGCCTGGATCTACTCGCCGACGGCTCCGGCTCGGACCGCAGCCAACGGCTTCCGACAATGAAAATTCCCGCCGTACTCAACGACGGGAACCTTCACTTGATATGGGGAGTTGCTGTTACCTGACTCGGTTGATGGCCGAGGTGACGGCCTTGAGTGAGGCGGTGACGATGTTTGCGTCCATCCCTACTCCCCATACGACCACGCTGTCTTCGCCTTCTCCGATCTCGCACTCCACGTACGCTGCGGCGAGTGCATCACCACCGGCAGACAGTGCGTGCTCGGTGTAGTCGAGCACGCGTACGTGGTGGTCCAAGGTGGAGATCGCATCCACGAACGCCGATACCGGACCGTTTCCTTCGCCAGTGATCGTTTGCATCCAGCCTCCTGCCACGACCTGAGCGGTAAGCGATGTCTGGCCGTTCGCTGTGGATGCCGTTGAGACGCTCACGAGTCGCAGCGGGCTGTCCGGCTCCAGGTACTCGAACTGGAAGATCTCCCAAAGCCGGCTTGCGCTCACCTCACCACCGCCGGCGTCGGTGTGCGCCTGGACAGCTTTGGAGAACTCGATCTGCAGCCGCCGCGGCAGGTCCAGGTTGTGCTCGGACTTCATGATGTAGGCGACGCCGCCCTTGCCGGACTGCGAGTTGACCCGGATCACGGCCTCGTATGTCCGGCCCACGTCGTACGGGTCGATCGGCAGGTACGGCGCCTCCCAGGCGATCTCCCGGACGCTGATGCCCTGCGCGGTGGCGCGTTGCTCCAGGTCCTCCAGGCCCTTCTTGATCGCGTCCTGGTGGCTGCCGGCGAAGGCGGTGTAGACCAGGTCGCCTGCGTACGGGTGGCGCGGGTGAACCGGCAGGTTGGTGCAGTACTCCACGGTGCGACGGATCTCGTCGATACGGGAGAAGTTGATCTTGGGATCAATTCCTTGTGAGAAAAGGTTCATTCCCAGCGTGACCAGGTCCACGTTGCCGGTGCGCTCGCCGTGACCGAACAGGCAGCCCTCGACTCGGTCCGCGCCGGCCATCATGGCCAACTCCGTCGCCGCAGTGGCCGTGCCCCGGTCGTTATGCGGATGCAGCGAGATGGCGACGTGGTCCCTGTTGTGAACGTGCCGGCTGAACCACTCGATCTGATCGGCGTAGACGTTAGGCGTCGCCATCTCAACGGTCGCGGGCAGGTTCAAGATGATCTCGCGACCGGCAGACGGTTGCCAGACATCCATCACCGCATTGCAGACCTCGACCGCGAACTCCATCTCAGTCCCGGTAAAGATCTCTGGCGAGTATTCATAACCGAACTCGACATCACCCAGATACTGCTCGGCGTACTTCATGACCAGCTCGGTCCCCCGCGTTGCCAAGGCGATGCATTCCGCCTTATCGACATGGAAGACCACGCGCCGGAACAGGGGGGCCGTCGCGTTGTACATGTGAATGGTTGCGGTCTTGGCCCCGACAATCGACTCGGCGGTGCGTTCGATCAGGTCTTCGCGTGCTTGGGTCAGCACGGAGACAAGGACGTCATCGGGGATCTTGTCCTGCTCGACGAGCTGTCTGACGAAGTCGAAATCGGTCTGGCTGGCAGAGGGAAATCCGATCTCGATCTCCTTGTAGCCCATCTGCACCAACAGATCGAACATCTTGTGCTTGCGGGCCGGGGTCATCGGATCGATCAGCGCCTGATTGCCGTCACGAAGATCAGTTGACAACCAGCGCGGCGCCTTGGTGATCACCTTCGACGGCCAGGTCCGGTCGGGAAGCTCGATTGGGGTGAAGGGCCGATACCGATGGAATCGCATCGGACTGGGTTGCTGGACCGGCACGGATTGGATCCTGGTACCAAACGATGTCGTCGCGCTCGCAGCAGGACTAGACGTACTGATCTCTGACATGGGATTCCTCGCTGTTGGATGTGGAGCGGACCGGAAGCGCGTCAGACTCCGCAGCGAGGATGCCGGCCCCTAGTGGGCCTCGCTGCGGCAGCGGAGGAGGAGCAGCGCGAATGAGCGCTGGGTGCTTGCCACGTCGTCACTGTAACACCGGGTGCCAGGTGCGGCCTAAGCGTCGTGGCGAAAATCGCGTGCGGGACGGCGGTCGAGTACGGCACCCTGGTCTGGTGCCCTTTGTACGCGTCCAGCCTGACGATATGGCTCAGGTCACCGCAGTCGCCAACATCGAGGAGGCGGCACGCCAGGTCGACGATCCGGACGACTTTCCGCCCATTCCGGAAATGCTCGCCGGGGACCTGCGTTACGGCTGGGATCTCGAGCCCGGGGAGTGCTATCTGTACGCACCCGGGAACGCCGCTGAGCCTGTCGGCGTCCTTGCGCTGGATTTGCCGACCCGTGACAACCTGCACCTCGTCTGGGCCCAGATCGTGGTCCATCCTGATCATCGTCGCCGCGGCCATGGCTCGGCGATCATGAATGAGGCACTGCGACGGGCGCGAGAAGCAGGCCGTAACACGATCTGGGTCGGTACCGCCGAAGATGATCAAGGCGCTCGTAAGTTCGTCGAAGGGTTCGGCTTCAGCTACGCCAGCCACGATGCTCGCCGCCGCCAGGTGCTTGCCGACGTTGATCAAACCGAGGTGCAGCGGCTCTGGACCGCTGCCGAGGAGGAAGCAGCTGACTACTGTCTCGAACGGCTGCGACCGCCGATTGCAGATGAGGTTCTCGGCGAGCTGGTCGAGGTAACTGCGGCGATCAATGACGCCCCTATGGGTGAGTTGACGTATGAGGACGAGAAGTTCGATGTACAGCGACTTCGGGACTTCGAAACAGCACTGGTGGGCCGCGGCGAACGTGGCTATCGAGTGATCGCCAGGCATCACCACACGGGTGAGGTCGGCGGCCACACCGTCGTCGCCACTCACCCGCTGCGGCCTGAGATCGCCGGTCAGGGCGACACCGCTGTCGCGCGCCAGCACCGGGGTCACCGGCTCGGTCTGCTGCTCAAGATCGACATGATGCGCTGGCTTGCCGAGGCCGAACCGCAACTCAAGATCATTCAAACCTGGAACAACGCCGACAACACGTACATGGTCAATGTCAATGAGGCGCTGGGCTACCGGCTGTCACGCATCTTCAGCATGTACGAATTGAGGTTCGAGCAATAGACAAGCAGCTCAAAATTAGGCGCTTGCCAGCTCGGTATTGATCGCGTCGAAGGCAGCTAGCGTTGAGAACAGTCGCCAGGGATCCTGAGGCGTCGGCCAGCTAGAGAACTTGACCGCCACCATTTTGGTCTCCCGGTCGACGTAGACCATCTGCCCATGGATGCCCAGGCACAGCAGCACCTGTCGATCCGGCCAGGGGAACCAGAACTGATTGCGATACATGCCGCCTGGCATCCGCGTGTCATTGAAGCTGGACGCGAAGGCCAGACGAGAATCGGAACCGCCCGCGAAGCTGTCCGCGATCCACCACTCCGAAACGACCTCCTGACCGGTCAACGAGATCCCATCCTGGGCGATCATCACCCCAAACCGGGCAAGATCACACATCGCGGCGGAAATGCTGCCGTCGAACATCCCGGTGCCCTCGGCGTCAATCCCGATATTGGCGTCAAAATCCGCGCCCAGGCGCGACCAGATCAACTCGCCCGCCAGCTTGGGGAAGCGCTCCCCAGCGGCAGCCTCACAGACCCAACCCAAGACGTCGGACTCGCAGCTGCGGTAGTCGAACGGTCCGCCGTGCGGCTCGCGCTGGCGCAGCGTCAGCAGGAACTCACGAAGGGTTCGTGGAACATCGGGTGAGCGACGGGGCGCCCAGCCCACTGCCTGCTCCAGTACCCGCACCTCGGAGTCCGGGTCCAGGTACTCCTCGGAGAAGGCGATGCCGGAGCGCATGTCGAGCAGCTGACGGACTGTGGCGCCGCGGTAGCCGCTCCGCTCGAGCTCTGGCACGTACGCCGTGACCTGCTCCTCGAGGTTAAGTACGTCATCGCTGGCCAGCACACCGACCAGGATGCCGACAATGGATTTGCTCACCGACATGAGCAGGTGCAGCGTGGCAGGCTCCATCTCCCCCGGGTACTCCTCGGCGATAATGCGATCGCCATGCACCACCATCCACCCGTCGGTGTTGGTCGCACCCATGATCTTCCCGACACTGCTGGGGTGACCATCGGCGGCTCCGCAGGGCAGCTCGGCAACAGGCTCGATCCGCCTCAGCAGCTGCGCTGCTGGCCGGGATCCACGCGAGATCAGCGCAGTCGGGAAGATCTCTGCGATATGGCAGAAGGTCCACCCGATCTGAGCCGCCGTTTGCCAGTTGTCAAGGGTGACAGGAAACGGCGGGCGGCTCGCTGTCGAGCCGATCACCACCGCCCGTCACTTCGCCATTGAGGCTGCTCTCGCCACCCGTGCGGCGCTGACCTCGGCGCTGCCCAGCGGCAGCCCCGCGTACTGGTTGCGAATCGAATCGATGAGATGTCTCGCACGGATTGTCAGCGTATCCGTCTCACCATCGGCACGCCGCTGCAGACGCCCTTTCGTGACCAGCACGCCGAGATCAGCACCCTTCCAGCGATAATCCCCGGCACCGTAGATGCGCAGGAAGAACGCCTCCGATTCGTTCTGCAGCTGGTGCCAGTCCAGCGCTGCCCGTCGATAGACCAAGGCTCCTGACGGGTCGTAGGAGTACTGCCCGGTGAGTGGGGCCTCGGTGATCAACTGCACTGCGGCGGATGTCTCCTTGATGACCATCTGGCTCCACACGTCTGCGGCGGCCAACTCCCGCCACCGCGCATTGATCTCGTCGACGTCGAACTCGAAGGGCACATTGAAGTACTCCAGCAGATGGAAGGCGAACAAAGGTACGTCTGCGTACGCGCCTGCGGTCACATTGGTGATCGCAGAAGCCCCGCTGATTCTCGGGTTGAGCTCGCCGAGATAGACCTCATCGGTGTCGGTGTCCACTAGTACGTCGACCTCGAAGAAGCCTCGGTAGCCCTCGCTGCCGAGGCGGTCTCCGAGCCGCCCGACAAGATCGCCTGCCTTGCGGCGCAGATCCTCGGTCAACACCTCGGGATACATCTCGTTGCCGCACCAGCCGCCGCGATAGGGAGTGAGCTGGCCATGGCCGGTCAGCTCCGACATGAACGGGCCGACAATTGTGCCATTGCGAGTGAGCACCGCTTCGACGGCAACCGGGCGATTATTGATCCGCTTCATCACCTTGATTTCGTTGCCGATAATGTCGCGCTGATGCCGCTTCCAGCCGGTCTCGTCGTCAATGAAGAAGGTTGTCTTGCCTGAGTCGCCGTACGCCGTCTGCACCACCAGGTCGGTTCCGAGGCCACCGGCCGTCGCCGCATCCAGCAATTCGTGATAATCGCGGACCGTGATCATCACGTTCGGCACGCTGGCCGCTCCGACCTCATTGCCGAGTCGGGTGGTCACGAGCTTTGAGTCGAGATGCTCGCGAAGCTCGGCCGCCGGGAGAATGAGGTCGTAACCCAGCTCCTCGCAGATCCGCTCGGTCTCGGCGTCGAAGAACACCATGGCGACCTTCGGGCGTTGGCCCGAAGGCGCGGGTCGAGACATCCGAGCCCGCACCTCGGGATTGATCAGTAGCCAGTTGTTGATCTCCTCGCCGCTGGTGAATTCGATATAGGGCTTGTGCTTGGGGCTGAACACTCGCGGGTGGGTGCCATCCCAGCCGTCGTAGTAGGTGACGTAGGAGAAATTGCGGACCCAGCGATCGAGTCCGAGCAGGTTGAAGGGTGTCGCGCCGACGAAGTAGATGGGTATCTCGTTGGTGCGAAAGAAGTGCCGCACTTCGGAGATGTTGCGCAGCGGTCGCTGGCTGCGCCCGCGTGCCGGCTGGGCGGATGCGGCATCGGTCCCGACGCTGATCTCGGTAGTCGGCGAGGCCGCGGGCGAGGCGTCTGAGAAGGCGGTGCCGGTCTGGACTTTCAATGGCGACGTGTCACTCATGATGGTGTTGTCACTTCTGTTGATCGTGGCCGAGGTGGGTGTGGTGATGGTGCTGGATCTCACCCTCAGGGATTGGCGCCGCCCGCTCGCTGAGCAGTGGGAGCAGCGGATCCCATTGGGTACCGTCCCGGAGATCCTGACGTTTGCGGGCGATAGCGCACAGAGCTTCAAGGACCACGCGATTGGCGAGCGCGGCGGTGATGTCGGCGTGGTCGTACGGCGGGCTGACCTCGACCACATCCATGCCGACCACCGGGAGCTCAAGACAGATCCTGCGCACCGCGTCCAGCAGTTCCCGGGCGGACAACCCACCTGGCTCTGGAGTGCCGGTGCCCGGTGCATGTCCTGGATCGCAGACATCGATGTCGACCGACAGGAAAACCCCATCGCAATCGTCAGTCGCGATCGTGAACGCCTCGGTGAGGCACTCGCGCAGCCCCCGGTGCACGATCTCGGTCATCTCGTAGGACCGCATATTCTGCGATGCCATCCAGTCGAGGGTTTCCGGCGGTGGCCAGTAGCCGCGCAGCCCGATCTGCAGGAACCGATCACCGCGCATGGCGCCTGACTCGATCAAACGACGCATGGGCTGACCGTGACCCCAGAGCGAGCCAAACTCGATGTCACCGGTGTCGGCATGCGCGTCGAAATGGATCATCGACACCCGGCCCGCCCCGATGACGTTCGCACAACCCTTGGCGTCGGGATAGGCGATCGAGTGGTCACCGCCGAGCGAGACCGGTATCGCCCCAGATTGCGCGACCCTCTCAACGGCGGCTTCAAGGGCCGGCAGGGCGACTTCGATGTCGCCGGAGTACATCTCCACGTCACCGGCGTCGTAGACCTTGAGATCCTGCAACCCGTCGGTCCGCAACGCCAGCGACGGCCGGGATCCGTCATGCGGCAGGTAGTCGGTCATCCGGATGGCTTGCGGGCCGAAGCGGGTGCCGGCGCGGTAGGAGGTGCCGCCGTCGAAGGGTGCGCCCAAGATCACGACATCCGCATCGGCGTAGCTGCTTTCGTCGTCGAGGTCGCATTCCGGCACACCGAGGAAGGTGAAATCCGGACCAAACTGGGGACCGTACCTAGCCATCAGGACACCAGGTGTTCGTGCGGGCGCATGGCGTGCGCCGACTCGTG
>DATLQP010000387.1:0-3335 GCA_035535155.1 Propionibacteriaceae bacterium | reverse complement strand
CAGCCAACGCAGGCTGTTGGGGTCGCCTGCGCCGTCCTGGATGGTCAGCGTGGTGGGCAGCAGGTAGGGCCGCTGGGCGAATCCCCAGGTCAGCACTAGCGACGTGACCGCGGCGATGGCGGTGAGCCGGGTGCCGCGCAGTACGCCTCGGCTCAGCAGCAGTACCGTCACCACGAGGCTGAGGAGGGTCGCCACGGCGAAAACAGAGCCCAGCCCTGGATCACCCCGTCAAAGAGAGGCCGCGCGTCCGCGTAAAGGACGACCAGCCCGGCAGCCATCGTCAGAACGAGTATGCCGGCCGCGACGACCGACCGGCGGCGAAAGTAGGCCTCGAGGTCGGGGCGCCGTAGCGTTGGGCGTCCGAGACCAGGAAGACCGCGGCGATGAAGGCGGCCGAAACCACGCCGGTGAAGGCGAAGAGCATGGACATCGGGTTGAACCACGAGGTGATCGAGTCTCCGGCGTGGTTGCCGGGAGGGATGCGTCCCGACGCGACGCCGCCGATCGTCGCGGCGAGGAAGAACGGCGTCAGGATCGACGCCACGCCGAACACCCCGCCGATCTCCGAGGGTCGGCGCTCGCGGTGATCCAGTGGTTCGCATTCTCGAGGTACGAGGTCACTTTGACGGTGCCCGCGAGGCCTTGCACCATCCAGAGGGCGGCGCGGACGATAAGCAGCGTTTCCAGCGAAGATCGCTCCTCTGTTGCCCCGCACGCTGACTGCCTGGCTGATCGCCTATCCGGTCATGCTCATGTCCTGGGCAAGCGGTACCCGCCAGGCGGCGTATCCAGCGGCCAGGTTGTCTCCGGCCGTCGGGCCCCACGATCCTGGCCGATAACTGTGGACCGGCGGCGGTGAATCCAGCAGCGGCTGCATAACCCGCCAGGTTTCCTCGATCCCGTCTTGTCGGGCGAAGCGTGTGCTGTTCCCGATCATGGCGGCGTGCAGCAGCACCTCGTACGGGGTCGGCCCCTCCCCGCCCTCGGTCGCGAAGTCCATGTCGAGCTCGATAGGAGCCGCGACCGCGATATCCGCCCGGTGCGCATCGACAACCAACCTGACACCGGTCGTCGGATCCAGCCTGACAACGAGCTCGTTGGGCGCGGGGCGGTGTCCGGCCAGTGTGAAGCCCAGCCATGGTGAGTGCTTGAAGACGAGCCGGAGCTCGGTCCAGGTCGCCGGTAGACGCTTGCCCGTGCGGATGAAGAACGGCACGCCAGACCAGCGCCAATTCTCGATCTGCAAACGTAACGCTGCGTATGTCTCGGTCGTGGAGTCTGCCGCGACACCGTCAATATCGAGGTATCCGTCGTACTGGCCACGCACATAGTGGGCCGGGTCGGCTTCGACGACCGATCGGAAGAGCGCCACCTTCGCCTCCTTGATCGTTGTCGGGTCACCGCGCGCGGGCGCTTCCATCGCGGCGGCCGCAACGACCTGCATGAGGTGATTGACCACAACATCTCGCAAGGCCCCAACCGGGTCGTAGAAGTGGCCACGGTCCTCGACGCCGAAGCTTTCGGCCATGGTGATCTGGACAGATTCCACGTAATTGCGGTTCCAGACCGGTTCGAAGATCGTATTGGCGAACCGGAGATACAGAATCTCCTCGAGTCCCATCTTTCCGAGGTAGTGATCAATCCGATACAGCTGGTCCTCGTCGATGTACTGGTGTAGCTCGGCGGCCAGCTGATTCGCCGACGCCTGGTCGTGGCCAAACGGCTTTTCCACCACGACCCGAGCCGTCTTCGTCAAGCCCGCCTCGGCCAGACCCTTCACAACCTTCCCGAACAGGAATGGCGGAATCTCTAGATAGAAGACCGGACACGCGGCGCCCTTGATCGCTTTGCCGACCTGCTCATATGTGGTGGGGTCGGTGAAATCGCCACTGACATACGAAAGACGCCCAGCGAATCGGTTGAAGACTTCGGAATCAAGCCGCTCCCCGGTGCCCTCGATCGACTCCCGCGCGCGCTGCACCAGTTGATCCACGTCCCAATCGTCGCCCGCCACGCCGACGATCGGGCACTTCAGTAAGCCACGTGCCTCGAGCCGGTACAACGATCGGAAGGTCATGACCTTGGCCAGATCCCCGGTGATTCCAAAAACCACAAAGACATCGGCCGGCTGCTTCTCCTGGCCCACAGTCGTCGTCATTCGGCTCAGATCCTCCTCATGGTTGCGGTGCCTTACTCAACGATCTCGCGGGGCTCTCGTGGGCGCATCATCCAAAGAGGATGAGCCTCAGTGACTAGCCAGACGAGCTCGCAATCCTGAGTAGGCCTCAGCATGAGCGTCAGGATGGCTGATCGCTGGCATCGCTTCTTTCGGTAGATAGCGAGCCCGCCGCCCGTCGCGTCAGGCGACAGCCGGCGCTGGCTCAAGCCGCCTGGCTGGCATCTCCAGCACTTCGGGTTGTCGCTGGCTCGTGAAGGGCAGCGGCGCCGCATCCCACGTGTGAAAGGCGGGTGCGGCGGCATTGGATCGCTGTGTCGTGATCGTCTCCTCGACGAACTCGTCGAGACGCTGGCAACGTCAGCCGATGTCTATCCACCGGACGAATGTCCGCTTTGATTTTCACCTCTTCGGGATGATGCCGTGAAGCGAGCGCGGGCCGATGGTTGAGAGGTGATTCACAGCGATTGTGAAGGAGTTGGGATGTGAGCCTTTCATCATCGCCGTTTCCGGCGATTGCGGACTACGCGTTTTTGTCGAACTGCCATACCGGAGCGCTCATCGCGCCGGACGGTTCGGTGGATTGGCTCTGTGTGCCTGCCTTTGACTCCCCGAGTGCGTTCGCGAATCTCTTGGACCGCGGCGCCGGCTCCTTCCGGTTCGGCCCGTACGGCATCAACGAGCCCACAGCGCGCACCTATGTGCCTGGTACGAATGTGATGACCACGACATGGCACACGCCGGGTGGCTGGCTTCTCGTTCATGACGCGCTGACGATGGGACCACGGCAGGGCCCGGACGTGGTAACACCGCACACCAGGCCGCCGGCAGATGACGACGCCGAGCATGTTTTGGTGCGCACGGTCGAATGCCTGGACGGTTCGGTCGAGATCGAAATGGTGTGCGAGCCGGCATTCGACTATGGCCGGGAACCCGCGAAATGGACGCTAGTCGACAGCGACGCCCACGCCGCCGATGCCGCCGGAGCAGGGCAGACGTTCCGGCTGAGCACCGATCTGTCGATCGGCATCGAAGGTGGCTCGGCGCGTGCCCGGCACGTGCTGTCGAAAGGCGACCGGGCCTTCTGTGCCCTCTCGTGGGCCGACGGCCTCGCCTCCCCGACGGACATCGACGACGCCGCGCGGCGTATCGACGTCAC
>DATLQP010000386.1:0-4784 GCA_035535155.1 Propionibacteriaceae bacterium | reverse complement strand
TGCTTAGAGTGCCACCTCTTCTGGTCGGTGAGGCTCCCATGGGCCGTCCGTCGCGGGCACCGCTCGAAGAGCAATCAATTACTCACAGGACTAGCGGAGAACATGCCCAAACTAATTCAGTTCAATACTGAAGCGCGGCGTGGCCTCGAGCGGGGGATGAACATCCTCGCCGACGCCGTCAAAGTGACCCTTGGACCTAAGGGGCGCAATGTCGTGCTGGAGAAGAAGTGGGGTGCTCCGACCATCACCAATGATGGTGTGAGCATCGCCAAAGAGATCGAGCTCGAGGACCCGTACGAGAAGATCGGCGCAGAGCTCGTCAAGGAAGTTGCCAAGAAGACCGACGATGTGGCCGGCGACGGCACGACTACAGCCACCGTGCTCGCACAGGCGATGGTGCGAGAGGGCCTGCGCAACGTGACCGCTGGGGCCAGCCCGATGAGCCTCAAGAGGGGCATCGAGAAGGCCGTTGCTGCGGTCGTCGAGCAGCTTGCCGTCATTTCCAAGGACGTGGAGACCAAGGAGCAGATCGCTGCCACCGCCTCCATCTCCGCCGCTGACACCCAGGTCGGCGAGATCATCGCCGAGGCCATGGACAAGGTCGGCAAGGAAGGTGTCATCACCGTCGACGAGTCGAACACCTTCGGGCTAGAGCTCGAGCTCACCGAGGGCATGCGGTTCGACAAGGGCTACATCTCGCCCTATTTCGTGACCGACACCGAGCGCATGGAGACCGTACTGGATGCGCCGTACGTCCTCATCGTCAACTCCAAGGTCTCCAACCTGAAGGACCTGCTGCCGGTTCTCGAGAAGATTATTCAGTCAAGCAAGCCGCTCCTGGTGATCGCGGAGGACGTTGACGGCGAGGCGCTTGCCGCGCTGATCGTCAACAAGATCCGCGGCACCTTCAAGTCCGCTGGCGTGAAGGCGCCTGGGTTCGGGGACCGCCGCAAGGCCATGCTCACTGACATCGCCATCCTCACCGGCGGCCAGGTGATCAGCGAGGAGGTTGGGCTCAAGCTCGACAGCGTGAGCCTGGAACTGCTCGGACAGGCTCGTCAGGTGATCATCACCAAGGACGAGACGACCATCATCGAGGGTGCTGGGGATTCTGAGCAGATCAAGGGTCGGATCAACCAGATCCGCAATGAGATCGAGAAGTCTGACTCCGACTATGACCGCGAGAAGCTGCAGGAGCGGCTGGCCAAGCTGGCCGGCGGCGTCGCGGTGATCAAGGTTGGCGCAGCCACCGAGGTTGAGCTCAAGGAGCGCAAGCACCGTATTGAGGATGCCGTCCGCAACGCCAAGGCGGCGGTCGAGGAAGGCATCGTCGCTGGTGGTGGCGTTGCACTGGTCCAGGCCGGGGCCCAGGCGTTCAAGAATCTCAAGCTGGAGGGTGACGAGGCAGTCGGCGCTCAGATCGTCAGGGTCGCACTCGAGGCGCCGCTGAAGCAGATCGCGATCAACGCGGGTCTCGAGGGCGGGGTCGTTGTCGAGAAGGTGAAGGGCCTCCCCGCAGATCACGGCCTGAACGCCGCAACGGGCGAGTACGAGAATCTGCTCGACGCTGGTGTTCCCGACCCGACCAAGGTGACCCGCTCGGCGCTGCAGAATGCAGCCTCGATCGCCGGTCTGTTCTTGACGACCGAGGCGGTCATCGCCGACAAGCCGGAGAAGACTCCCGCCATGCCGCCTGGTGGGGGCGACGGCATGGGTGGGATGGATTTCTGATCCCCTCACAGCGCACGAAGGGGCGGTTCCGTCAAGGAGCCGCCCCTTCTTGCTTGTGGTGTGCCGTCGGACCGATGGAGCTCATTGCGGCCGCCGTTTCCCCTCTCAGGACGGCTGGCAGGTGTCTGATCAGCGCTTGCGACCCTCGTTTGCCGTCTCGGGAGCGCAAACGTGGCAGGACGGATGACAGGGACAGGATCTCTGGCGGATCACCAGCCGGGCAGCGTCGTCACGTTCTCGATGGAGAACCGGTAGTCCTTCAGCTGGTCCGGATCCGGTAGCGGCGTCGGCCACTGAGCAGTGGACCAGCCGCGCGGCGGATCGTCGCTGTAGTAGGTCCAGATATCTGTGGTGTACGGCTCCGGAGGACCTAGTCGAGGAGCTATGTTCTCGGCCTCGACCACGGGAATGCCGGAGAGGGTGGCGACGCCGGGCAAAATCACCTCAACGGATCGGGTTCCGACCGGCAGCGCCGGATAGTTGCTCGCCACGCTTGCTCGGCCGCCCTCCCGGCGCAGCGAGCCTGCCCACAGTCCCAGCCCACTACACAGGCACTCGTATGCCTTGCGTTCGGACACGGCCGCCGTCATCCAGGACACCCGTGCGGGTTTGGCCTTTGTGGCACCCTGCGGTTTGATCATGGGCCCGCTGACGACGTCCGGGTTCAACACGTCAACGCCGTCGGGCAAGATGCCGCCGATCGGGGACAACGCCGGCTCGAGCACGAAGGTGGACTGATCGGTGACGGACTTGATCGTCCATTCCAGAGATGTTCGCCCCGGCGCCACGACGACCCGGTCGATGGCGATGCTCTGGACTCGGTGGGGCTCCTGGCGATATCGGAAAACCTGCTGCGCAAGGATCGGGCGCACGAAGGCCGGCGGCCGAGTCAGGTCCGTCGGACGCGGCGCGGTGGGTACCTGACCGATCGGCGTCACCGGGACATGCACGAACGGTGCCATGTTGATCATGTCCACATCGATGAAACCGAGCGCCTCCGGCAGCGGTGGAAAGCTTGCCTGCAACACACGCGTGTCGCCGATCCGGAGGCTCTGTTGCGCCAACCAGAGCGGCGTACACAGGCAGCGATTGAACAAGCGTCGAGACTGATGGCTGAGAGTCCGGTAGACCTTCCCGCCCGCGGGGTCGAGGAGGAACATGTTGATGTCCCCTTCGGAGGTGCGGCTCAGCCCGAGGTCGACCCATGAAGGCAGGCGGTCACCACGTCCGAAGCCAGGAGCGCTCAGCGGCGTAACTGACCAATCGACCACGGTCGCGTGCTGGAGTCGCCGTACGGCATGAATAGCGAGCCGAGTGGTGATATTCAATCCCTCGGCGGTGGTCCATTCGGCCTCTGCGGCCACGGGCAATTTCGGATTGGTCGGCGCGGGTGGCGCTGTTTGCTCGACCGTCGGCGACTGCGAAACCTTGGTGCGGAAGAGCCCCGGTTCCTCCTTGGTATATGTGCAGCCAGCGGAGAGCATGCAGGCCGCCGAGACGAGAGCGACCAGCCGCTTCATTGCAGCCACGCCGCAAGTCTATGGTCGACCGTTTTGTCGGGCCGGAGGAATATTGTGACGCCATGGTGTTCAGTCCAGCCGCGCGGCGGCGGTGACCGTGCTGAGGACTGGTCTGCTTGAGGTCGTCGTGCTGCACGCTGCGGATGCCGAACGTGCCGAGGCAGGGGGAGCCGACCGGCTACAACTCATATCTAGCCTGGCTGATGGTTTGTCCCCGGAGCCGGCACTGGTCGGCCAGGTGCGCCGTGCGACGAGTCTTCCGATCCGGGTCGTACTCCGGCTGCGTCAGGGTTACACGACCGACGGCGGCGAAGTTGCGAGGCTCAAGGGTCTGCTCGGCAGCTATCTGGCGGTCGGGGCCGATGGCGTCGTGCTGGGCTTTCTCAACGGTCACACCGAGGTCGATACCGGTGTAGTGACCGAGATTGTCGGCGAGCAGCCTGCTCTTCGCTGGACTTTTCACCGCGCCGTTGACGCCTGCATTTCCATCAACCGCGCGTGGCGCGAGCTGCGTAAGCTGCCAGGCCTCGACCAGGTTTTGACCGCGGGATCCGCACGCGGTGTCAGCCAGGGCCTGGATGATCTTGTCGCCCGGGCTCAGGTCGATGAGTTTGCCCGAACGGTGATCGTCGCCAGCGGTGGCTTGCTGCCCGAGCATGTCCCATGGCTGACAAGGGCGGGCATCCGGGCATTCCAGATTGATGCAGCGGTGCGGCCTTTGGGATCAACCAAGGCGTACGTCGATCCTGGGCTGGTTCGCACGTGGCGGACACTGATCGACCATGCCAGCCGGCAGGTCGTGGTGGGAGCGACTTCTTCTTGACCGTCTATATCGACCCACCGACCTGGCCCGGACATGGGCACCTCTGGTCACACTTGATCAGCGATCGGTCGTACCAAGAGCTGCACAACTTCGCGGCGCGCATCGGCATCCCGCGACGCGGGTTCGAGCGTGATCACTACGACGTCATCGCCGAGCGCTACGGCGCGGCACTGGCCGAGGGTGCCCAGCCCGTGTCGTCGCGCGAGATCGTCGTACTACTGACCTCGGCCGGGCTACGCCGCCGACGGCAGTCCCGCTTGGCTCCACGCGGGGCCGCGGAATAACGGGCCGGATTGTGCCGCGATTCTGTGCGGCAGAATCCTCCTCGTTGTTGGACGTACCACCTGGCCCCCGTCGAGGTTCCGGCTGGGTCTGGCGCGCAGACTAGATTGGCGGAGGAAAGGAACCAGCCTGTGACTAGTTGCGCCCATCTCGACGACGTTCCGATGACCCCAGTTCCCAGCAGCTTCCAAGCCGCCTGCAGTGATTGCCTCGCAGTCGGCGGGCGCTGGGTTCATCTTCGCCGCTGTCTAACCTGCGACCACATCGGGTGCTGCGACTCCTCGCCAGCACGGCACGCGAGTGCCCATGCTCGAGCTGTCGGTCACCCAGTCGTGACGTCGGCTGAGCCCGGTGAGCAGTGGCGCTGGTGCTATGTCGACGAGGTCGGCGTATGACAGCGCCGGTTGCCGAGGGGCGGACTGAGCGGG
>DATLQP010000385.1:0-4548 GCA_035535155.1 Propionibacteriaceae bacterium | reverse complement strand
GCGAGCACCAGTAGCGGTCCGCCGGCATGGTCCACGACGGCGCGCTGGGCTGGATCCAGCACTGGGGGTGTGGGCAGCTTGTCCGCCCCCCGAGTCAAGCGGTACATCGCGGCAAGTCCTGTGTCTAGAGACGATCAGCCGGTACGCATGTATTGGATCAGAGATGGCTGACGAAATCCCGGATCGCGCGCCGCCGTGCTGAGGAGGAACGAGCCGACACGCTTTTTTCGTCGGCGTGGGCCGACGAAGTAGCCGGCCTTCAAGCGCGATCCGCGCCCGCGATGTTTCGCGCCGCCGATCTGCAGGAGGACATGGCGGAACAACGCTTTTCCGTTCCACCAGATCCGACGAAGACGGCGGCAACCCAGCGAACATCGCAGCGAGCGAAGCGAGCAATCGAACACTGCGAGCGCCAGCGAGCGGAGCAATTCAAATCGGTCGGTCACGCCACGCAGAATCCAGGACCGCCACCACCGCCGCAGCAAGCAACCCGGTGCCAAAGATCAAATTGCCGAGCTCGGCGAACGGATCGAGATAGATCGTGGTGCTGCCGTCTCGGACCAATGCGGCGTACGCCAGCACGGTCATGGTGAGCACGTAGTTGGTCAGCACCAACATCACGCGCGTCGGACGAGGAAATCGCCGGCTCTCGCGGTTTCCCCATCCGGAGTCGGTGAGCAGATCCCAACTCAAACCGAACAGCACTAGAGCCGCTCCGGAGAAGCCAAGCACCGTGCCGAGCGGATCGGAGATGAAGTCGCGGTAGGAGAACAATGCGGACAAGATCAACACGCCGGCAAAAGCCAGGGCCCGCCGCTGAGTCAACCTACGCCGTAGGAGCGAAACCGCGACAGCGACAATGATCAGCGCGGAGCTGACAAGATTGACGCCGTCTTGGTTGATAGGAGCCGCCGCACGATCGCCGAACACGAGCTGACGGGCCAGCATGACGAGGACGACGCCGATGCTGCCCAGCACCAGGGCGCGGCTTGGCTGGCCCCGCCGGGCCGCCCGGACGGCCAGCAGCAGAAGGACCAGACCGACCACGACGCGACTGGGGTCGATGACGCGATCGAGGATCGGTGCGGGATCGTAGGCAAAAGTGGACTGTGCACCGTCGCGAGCAACCGAGGCGAACACCTGGACCGTGGCGAGGAAGACCTGCACCGGGAAGGCCACCGCAATCAGCGTTGCCGCGACGGCGAATCCGACCCGACCCAGCTCGTCACTGAGCTCAGACACCACCGGGAGCGAGCCTCGCCGGCGGCAGATCCGGAGCAAGACCACGCCCACCAGCCCGAATGTGAACACCAACACACCCGCCCAGAGCAACGCCAACCAGCCGTGAACCACAGGGTCACGATGGGCAATCTGCCACAGGGCTTGCGCCACCCGCGCCGCAATGACCACCGCCAAGATCAGATACGGCCAGGCCCGCTGGGTGAGGCGCTGCGCATTTTCGGTCGCGGAAACGGTCGCTCGGACCGTGATTTCGGCGACCGAGGCGCCGGCGAGCGTAGCGGCCGGCAACACCAAATAGCCGAGAAAGGCCGCTGTCTGCTGGAGGTTCAGCGGGTTGAAGTCCGTGCCAAACGTCTTGGCATAGCGAGTTTCGGCAACGCCGACCGTCATCCCGAGACCGATCAGCACCCAGAACGCGGCGAACTCCCACCAGGCGAACCGACGTCGCCACCGGATGATCACCAAGGTGATCACACCGGCCATCAGGGCTCCGGCGATCCAAGGCCATCCGGCCCAGCCGGCGAGCGAGCCACGACGCAATGACCAGGTGCCGATCACCATCAAGCTGAACAGCAAACCCAGGAGCTTGAGCCACCATGGGCCGTGCAGGGCGGCTGACATGCAGCACGCCACGCCGAACGACAGCAGCAAGAGCAGTGGCCAGGTCATCTGCTCCGGCAAGCCGATTCCGGTGGCCGAGACGATGAGGCGACTGTGCTGCCGGATGAGTCCGGACAGGACCACCGTCAGCCCCGCGGCGACGAAGCCTATGTAGCCGATCAGCACGATCGACTTCAGCCCGTACGGCCAATCCAGGTCTCGCAACCGGCCCTTCCTGACCGGCTCCACCAGCGTCTGGCGGACAATCGCGGTGCCGAACCGAGCCAGTCGTGACCATGCGTGCTCAGGTGCCGCGGCGGGTGAGCCGGCCGGACGTTCCGCGCCAGCAATCTGATCAAGATCAACCGACATCTTCGCGTACCTCGAACGTCCAGTCAGCGTTGAACAGCAGCACGCCATTCGATGAGGCGAGCGCGACACGGTCCTGCTTCGTGATCGTCAGTGGTGATAGAGACCAGCCGGTGATCACCGCACCGCTGCTGTCCAGCACCTGTGCATCGCTGGCGCCCCACACCGCGAGGTGATCTTGGGTCGGAGTAAGAGCGAGTGCCGGGCCGAGCCGCTTGATGATCACCCCAGCTTCGTTGATCATGATGCACTCGCCCTTGGTGGCCACCACGGCGTAGTTCGCGAAGCCTGCCAGACCGGTCAGCGTCCCAAAATAGGGACGCACCCAGCGATGCAAGCCGGTGTCGACCGCCAGCGCGTGCGCCGCCTGGTCTTGCAGCACCACGACGGTGTCGCCGATGACGGTAGCGGCGCGCCCCAGCAAGTCCAGGTGCCAGCGGCGTTTGCCGGTACCCACGTCAAAGGCGGTTGTGGTGCCGCCGCGGTCCATGATCACCACTACACCGGAACCGACAGCGGGCGTAACGTTGACGTCCGATCCCACAGTGTGCTGCCACCGCACAGAGCCGGTGCCGAGATCGAAAGTGCGCATCACGCCCGCGAGATCGACGAGAACTGCCTCACGATCACCCGCTCGCACCGGCGGCGTCGGAGCAAGATCATCGACCGCGAATTGCCAGAGCCGAATGCCGGTGTCTGAGTACGCCACGACCTCGCGGTTGCTGGTTGTGGCGATGATCACGTTGCCGAAGGCGGCCAGCGTCAAGATCGTGCCGCCGGGGTGCGTACGCCAGACCGAGGTCCACTCGCTCAACGTCTTCGGCGTCGTGGCGACAAGATCACCTTGACCGTAGGTGGCCCGGATGATCAGGCCAGACTCGGTCTGTACCGGGGTGAGGCTGGCAGGCGTACTCGCCATCGGACCCTCACCGAAGGTGGGGTTGATCGAGATGGTGCCGAAATTCCTGCCAGTCCAGCGTTGTGGCGCCGACCACTGAATCGGCGTGTTGGTGGTCGTCGGCGTGCTGGGAGCGGGTGTCTCAATGCGAGACATCGTGGCGTGTACGTCGGCGAAGCTCTGGCTCTCCGCGACAATTCCCAAGCCCTGGCACCAGGTCTGGTTGAGGCTGACGATCCGACCGAGTTGACCCTGCTTGGAGAGGTAGCGCACCTCGCCCGAAACCTTCAGGCACCCGTCACTCGCTACGTCGGCTTGCAACTCGCTGCGGTAGTCGAGGGCATCGCCGGCCGACCCGGCACTACTCCAGCGGCTGCCGGCGTGGACGTCGGCTGGCAGCAAGATCAATCCGGGGCTGTAGACGTACCCCTCGGTCGGCGTGCTTGCGGCCAGCAGGTCGACCCCGGCTGTGACACGGTAAAACCGGATGGTCTGGGCGAGGGCTGCCGGATCGTTGAGCTGAGTCGTGATGGTCCGCCAGGCCTTGATCGTCCCTTTCTCGTCGAACGCTTCCTTTCCCATCGCCGCGCTCAACCGGCTGTCGACACTGAGCAAGGCGGCGACACCGGAGAACCGCGCTGACTCGGTAACCATCGTGCCGATGGTGGTCTTGAGCTCACGCGTGGTGTCGGTGCGCTCGAAGGCAACGGCGCCGTCGGGTGGCAGGTACTGCGCAGCCGTTGCGGCTCGGCCGAAGATCACTGTCGAGTTGGCGACATAGGTCGTGGTCGCAATGAGGAGGGCGACGACCGCGACCACCACCAGTGGCAGCCACCAGGGCCGTCGCGACTGGGCAGCATCAGAACGGGGCGGCGGCCAGGTTGGATTGACCGCTACGCTACCCAGCGGATCGGCCGGCATGGTCGACCAATCCTGTACGGGAAACGGCGACCACGGCTGGTCCGTGTTCGATTGCTCGCTCCGCTCGCTCCGGATCGCGCTTGAAGCCCACCGCCTTCGGCGTCGCTCGCGGAGGGAAAAGCGCCTCCACTCGCTCCTTCTCCGCGCGGCGGGGCGCGATCCGTCGGCGGCCGGCATGCGGACCAGTATCTAATGCCGCTGAGCCTGTCGAAGCGCGAGCCCGAAGTGCCCTTCGACCAGCGCAGGGCGCATGCCCGGGGTGCGGACTCAGTTCAGTTCAGAATCGACGGTTGGCTAGCACCGGGATAGTTGCCCGCGTCTTCGTCACTTCGTCGAGATCGAGGTCTGCCACCAGCAGGCCTGTCTCGGCGCCCAATGACCTGAGCACTTCGCCACGTGGTGAGATGACGGCGCTGTGGCCGACGCCAGTCGGTGCCGTGCCGTCGAGGACGGGGTTGAATTGCTCGCTCCGCTCGCTCCTCCTCAGTACGGCGGCGCGCGATCCGAATCCAGCCGCC
>DATLQP010000384.1:0-4692 GCA_035535155.1 Propionibacteriaceae bacterium | reverse complement strand
CAGATGCCGACGGCCCAGCCGTTGGATGTCGACCTGGTAGCCGAGGGGCACACCATCCCTGTCGCACGTGTCCAAGCCATGCACGAAGGCAAACGACGGGCTCGTTCGCGTCGCGATTCACATTAGATTGCTCCGCTCGCTCCGCGCGTTCCGCGCGTTCGAGCCCGCCTACTTCGTCCTCACTCGCAGACGATAAAGCGTGTCTGCTCGCTCCTCCTCAGCACGGCGAGGGCGCGATTCACATTAGATTGCTTCGCTCGCTTCGCTCGTTCCGCGCGGATCGCGCCTTCGAGCCCGCCTACTTCGTCCTCACTCGCAGACGATAAAGCGTGTCTGCTCGCTCCTCCTCAGCACGGCGAGGGCGCGATCCGATCACCTGAACCGCCCTCCTCTCGTCTCGCTCCGCACAAGGCCACATAACACGGCCGAACCGGCAACTTTTGCTTGCAGACGCGGCTTTGTGCGAAGAAACGCTTCCTGGGGAAGGATGTGCGCATGATTCAGATTGACGTCATCCTGCTGGTGGGTGCCGTCGTCTTGATCGCCGCCATCATCGCCGCGCGGATCGGCGCTCGGGTCGGCCTGCCCTCCCTGCTGCTGTTCCTCGGTCTTGGCATGGTGATGGGCGAATCCGTCATCGGAATCTCCTTCGACAATGCCGATCTTGCGCAGGCACTTGGCTTCGCTGCGCTGGTGGTGATCCTGGCCGAGGGTGGTCTCACCACCAAGTGGAGCGACATCCGGTCCTCAACCGTCCTGGCCGCCCTGCTGGCCACAGTCGCCGTCGGGATCAGCGTCGGACTGATGACCCTCTTCGGTCACTATGTCCTTGGACTACCGCTCTGGATTGCGATGCTGCTGGGCGCAGTCGCCTCCCCCACCGATGCTGCGGCGATCTTCTCGGTGCTCCGCAACTTTCCTATTCCGAACTCACTGCGCGGCACGCTGGAGGCCGAATCCGGCCTCAACGATGCGCCGACGGTGCTACTCGTCATGTTGGCGAGCTCGCTGGCCATTGGCGAGCCGATGGAGGTCGGCATTCCCGGGCTCATCGGCCTCATCGTGCTCGAGCTGGTCGGCGGCTTGCTGATCGGCGGCGGTCTTGGCTGGATCGGTGCGCAGATTCTGCGTCGCGTCGCGCTGCCGTCGTCGGGGCTTTATCCACTCGCGATCTTGGTCTGGACCGTGTTCGCGTACGGGATCACGGCGCTGATCCATGCCAGCGGGTTCGCCGCGGTGTACGTCTGCGCGCTGATCTTGGGCAACGTCCAGCTGCCGCACCGCGCGGCGACCCGCTCGTTCGTCGAAGGGATTGGTTGGATCGCGCAGATCGGGCTCTTCGTCATGCTCGGCTTGCTCGCCTTCCCGGGCCGTGTCACCCCACGTGCCGCGTTGATCGCAATCGCAGCCGGGCTCTTCCTCACCCTCATTGCGCGACCTGCCTCGGTCGCTGCGTGCGCCGTGTGGTTCAAGATTCCCGTGCGACATCAGGTTTTTCTGTCCTGGGCCGGCCTCCGCGGCGCCGTGCCGATCGTGCTGACCACGATTCCGTTGGCTCGGGGTGTCGCCGGTGCGGAATTTCTTTTCGATGTCGTGCTGGTCTTTGTCATCGTCTTCACCTGCCTTCAGGGTCCGACTTTGCCAATCGTCGCCCGGTTGCTCGGGCTGGTGGAGGACGGCACCGCAGAAGATGTCGAAGTCGAGGTTGCGCCGCTGGACAAGATCTCCGCCGATCTGTTGCAGGTGAGGATCCCGGCCAAGTCGCGCCTGGCGGGTGTCGAGGTTGGGGAGTTGCGATTGCCCAAGGACACGGTGGTGTCCTTGATCATTCGAGACGAGCGGCCGTTCTATCCCGACGGCCGGGAGCGAATCAAGGTCGGCGACGAGCTGTTGATTGTCACGCCTGAGCACGAGCGTCTGAACACCGAACAACGGCTGCGTGCGGTGGGGCAGGGAGGCCGACTGGCTCGCTGGCGGACCCGGGAGCAGGAGTAAGAAAGCGGCCTAGCGAGGCGCGTCAGGCGGCTGCGTGAACAGCTCGCGTACGGCCGCGTCGATATCTTCTGCTGCTGGGTCAACGGGCTCCATGTACAGCCGAGCCTCCGCTACCCGGTCGTCGCGGACGACCATGATCGTGACGCCCCTCATGGCGAAGAGCGAGCCGTCCGGCTGACGCCCGTGCCAGTAAAACTCGCCCCACTCCGTATCGCCGTCGATCGCGAAAGACACCAGCTCCGAAACGAAATCCGAAACTCCCTCGAAGGCAGCGGTCCAGTTCTGCAGAACCTGCGCGCGGCCGACGAAGGCACGACCAGGATGGACCGGCTGAGAGCTGGCGTAATCATCGGCGAACAACGCTGCCATTTGCTTGGCGTCGTGTGCGTTCTGGGCGTCCCGTAGCCGCTCCAGCATTGTCGGCATGCTCACCATCCTCGAAGATCAGTTACCGAGCGCCGGGGACGGGCTGGGTGTCTGGGAGGGCAGGCAGACGGTATCTGCCTCAACCCGATAGGTGGCCTTGGCGCTCTTGTCGAAGCCGCCGTATCTGTTGCCTACCAGCACGTCAACCGAGCGATCGACCCGCTTATCTGTGCGTACGATCGACTCATTGAAGAACGTCTTGACGAACTTCACTTCTGGATTGCTCGCATCTGCACCGACGATGACGGTCTTTTGAATCTTCTCAACGGTGTTGGTGGTCAGGGTGACTCGGAAGCCTTTGCCGCGTAACGACCGGCCGACATCGGCCGCCAATCCCTTTCGGTCGCCCCCGTTGTACACCCTGACGATGATCTGGCTGCTCTTCAGCTGGCCCCCGGGAACGCTCTGGTTGACACACGGCTCGGGAGGCAATGCAGGGATGGGCTTGATGATGTTGTGGTAACCCCACCAGGCCCCGTACAAGAGGACACCGAACAAGATCAGGAGTGTGACCGGGGTCCGTATCACACGGAAGATCCGACCGATCAACGTCGAACTCCTTTACCTCCGCAGCCGCCCCGATGCGTGAGTTCCCGAGCTCCTTCCGTGCCCGACTACCCCCCGTGCGGTGAGAGCCTACCTGGAGTTCGGCGCTACTTCAGGTCAAGCACTCGGGCATGCATGGTCTGCCGTTGCTGGAGGGCCGCGCGTAACGCCCGATGCAGCCCGTCCTCGAGGTAGAGCTCTCCACGCCAGGCGACGACATGGGCAAACAAGTCGCCGTAAAAGGTGGAGTCTTCCTCCAACAGGGCTTCCAAATCCAACGTCCGCTTTGTCGTGACAAGCTGGTCCAAGCGCACCTGGTGCGGGGCGATCGCCGCCCACTGCTTCTGGACGTAACCATGATCTGGGTACGGGCGTACGTCCCCGACACGCTTGAAAATCACTGTGACACTCTAATCAAGTTTCTCCAGGCAACTCCATGGCGCCTCGTTACGATTTGGCCATGACCGAGTCAGGCGCTGATCAGCTGTCCGACGACGTGCAACGGATCGCTGCCGGCTACACCTTCGACGAACCGGCGATCGAGCTCGGCGTGCTGATGGAGAACGACCTACCGGTTCAATCGGCCATCGTCCGCATCCCCTTGAGCATGCTGAACCGGCATGGGCTGGTGGCAGGCGCGACGGGCACCGGCAAGACCAAGACGCTGCAACTGATGGCCGAGCAGGTCTCCGCTGCCGGCGTGCCGGTCTTTGCCGCGGATATCAAGGGCGATCTGTCCGGCATAGCCTCGCCCGGGCAGCCGAACGACAAACTGCTGGCGCGTACGTCCAAGATCGGCCAGAACTGGCAGCCGAAGGCTTGCCCGACGGAATTCTTTGCTCTGGGCGGCCAAGGTAGTGGCGTACCGCTGCGAGCGACCATGAGCTCCTTCGGTCCAGTCTTGCTGTCGAAGGTGCTCGGACTCAATGAGGTGCAGGAGTCATCGCTTGGCTTGGTGTTCCATTACGCCGATCAAGCCGGACTGCCGCTGCTGGATCTCAAGGACCTACGCGCCGTGCTCACCCATCTCAGCAGTGACGAAGGCAAGGCCGAACTAAAGGACGTCGGCGGCCTGAGCGCCTCCACGATCGGCGTGATCTTACGCACCTTGATCAACTTCGCAGATCAAGGTGCCGAGGCGTTTTTCGGTGAGCCCGAGTTCGATACCGCCGATCTGTTACGTGTCACGCGGGATGGCCGCGGTGTCGTTTCGCTACTGGAGCTGCCAAATCTTCTAGATCGGCCCGCGGTCTTCTCGACCTTCTTGATGTGGTTGCTCGCCGACCTTTTCCACGAGCTGCCCGAGGTCGGGGACATCGACAAGCCGAAGCTGGTCTTCTTCTTCGACGAAGCGCACCTGCTGTTCGACGACGCCTCCAAGGCGTTCCTGGATGCCATCGCTCAGACCGTACGGCTGATCCGTTCCAAGGGCGTCGGCATCTTCTTCGTCACCCAGACCCCGAAAGACGTGCCCGACGACGTACTCGCGCAGCTGGGCTCGAGGGTGCAGCATCAGCTCCGAGCTCACACGCCGAACGACGCCAAGGCACTCAAGCAAACCGTTGCCACCTTTCCCAAGTCGGCCTACGACCTGGCGGAGACGCTGCAACAGCTGGGCATCGGCGAGGCGATCGTGACGGTGATGGATCCCGACGGTGCGCCAACGCCTGTCGCCTGGACTCGGATGCGAGCACCGGAGTCGCTGATGGCGCCCACGCCGGAGGA
>DATLQP010000383.1:0-4226 GCA_035535155.1 Propionibacteriaceae bacterium | reverse complement strand
GAATGGAGCAGCTCAGCTGCTCGGAGACGCCGAGCCGGCCGACCGATGCAAGATCTTGATCAATCGCGGCGAGGCTCACAATCAGTTGGGCGACATTCAATCCGCTATCGAGGATTTCAGCCATGCTTTTGTCTTGAGCCGTCGCTACGAACTCGCAGAACTGGAGTTCGCCGCGCGGCTCAACCTCGGCTATATGCACTATCTCGCTGGCAATTTGCCTCGGTCCTTGGAATTGATGCCGACCGTCGAGGAGGCGGCGTCCGACCACTACAAAGGCGTCGTCGGCATCAACCGATCCAGGGTGCTACTCAGCGCCGGTCTGGTGGCAGACGCTGACCGGACGCTGGTCGAAGCATCGGCGGCACTGGAACGCACCGAAATGCTGACCCTATTAGCCGAAGCGGAACTGACGCGAGCCGACGTCGCCCTGCTGGCCGGAAATTATCAGTTGGCTCAAACCATCAGCCATACCGCCGTGGCGCGGCTGCGGCGCAGGAACAACCAGCGCGCGACTGCTCTCGGTGAGCTGATGATGTTGCGTGCGGATGCGGAGGCTGGTACCCGGACCGACAAGCTGGTACGCACCGGCGACCGGCTAGCAGCGATTCTCAACGCTCTCGGCCTGCCGGACCAGGCGAAACTGGCGCGGTTGATCGCCATCGAGCACTCCGGACCCAACGTACGCGGTAGGCCGCGACCGCTGCCGACCATCTCTCCCGGACAACCGCTCGATCTGCGCCTGTACGGCCGGCTTGTCAGAACCAAGCTGGCCTTCGCCCGCGGTGACCGGGAGGCCGGGCATCGCCAGGCTCGCGCGGGAATGGCTGAATTGATCAAGCACCAGGCTCAGTTCGGCAGCCTCGACCTCCAGACCTCTACCGCGATACACGGAGTAGGCCTAGCCGCACTGGCCGTTACCGAGGAGATCGCGGCCGGACGGCCAGCTGCGGTGCTCGCCTGGCTGGAACGGGCACGAGCGATATCCAGCCGTGTGACGCCGGTGCGACCTCCCGAGGACCCCATCACCGCCGAGTTGCTCACCCAACTTCGCTGGGTGGTCAGCCAGCTGGAGCACGAAGACTCCGACAGCGACACCAGTGAGCGGCTGCGCAAGCGTCGGCAGTCACTGCAGCGAGAGATTCGAGCTCGCTCCTGGAGCGTTCGGGGCTCGGATTCGATCGATCCCACACCACGGATGGGCGAAATGCGCGCGGCGCTGGATGGAGCGGCACTGCTGACGCTCTTCGGCATCGACGACGACATCTATGGCATTGTGCTCAATCGCCGCGGCTGCTGGCTGCAGCGGTTGACCACGATGGCGGAGGCAGAACGGCTCTGTCGACGCATTACCGCCGATCTTGATGTCCTCGCACTTAGTTACGTTCCTGAACCATTGCGGGCTTCGGCACGCAATTCTTTGGCCAGAGACCTCCGGACACTCGACCAGCTCTTATTGACACCACTCAGCCTGCCTGACGCGCCCGTCGTCGTCGTGCCGCCCGGCCGGCTCGCGGCCCTGCCCTGGGCGGATCTCCCGACTCTGAAGGGACGACCGCTGACCGTTGCTCCCTCCGCAGCAGCATGGCTGGGAGCCCACGCGAGATTCCGCAATAGGTCCGGACCGGTTGTCGCCATTGCTGGGCCCGGCCTCGGGCGTGCTGAGCAGGAGGTCGCCGGCGTCGCCCAGCACTGGCTGGGATGTGAGACGCTCACCGGCACAAAGGCGACCGGCGAGGCCTTTTTGAGCACGATCAACGGTGCGCAACTGGTGCACGTAGCCGCCCATGGCCATCACGAGCGGGAGAGCCCACTCTTCTCCTCAATCAGACTGGTAGATGGGCCGGTCGTCGGTTACGACCTCGATCGAGTCGCCCAGCCACCTCAACAGGTGGTGCTGTCGGCGTGCGAACTTGGCCAAGCCACCGTACGACCCGGGGACGAGGCACTCGGGCTAACACGAGCCCTGCTCCACAGCGGGACCTCGACGATCATCGCCGGCGTTGCGAAGGTGTCGGACGAGGGGGCGGCCGACCTCATGCTCGACTACCACCGCCGCCTTGCTACTGGTGCTGCTCCGGCGTACGCGCTCGCCGACGCCCTGCAGGCCGCCGCCGAGCCCATTCCCTTCGCCTGCTTCGGCGCTGGCTGGTGACCCACTACACTCGCCGGGTTACCCCCCGCCCGGAGAGAGTGTTTTTGCGTGCCCGTTCGTTCTGATCTGCGGAACGTCGCCATCGTTGCCCATGTCGACCACGGCAAGACCACCCTTGTCGACGCCATGTTGTGGCAATCGGGCGCCTTTCGGGTCGGACAGGCCGTCCAGAAGAGGGTGCTGGACTCCATGGACCTGGAGCGGGAAAAGGGCATCACCATCCTCGCCAAGAACACCGCCGTACGGCACCGGGCGCCGGACGGCTCGACGGTCACGATCAACATCATCGATACGCCGGGTCACGCCGATTTCGGTGGCGAGGTTGAACGCGGCCTGGAAATGGTCGATGGAGTGCTGCTCCTGGTGGACGCCTCTGAGGGCCCACTCCCGCAGACGCGCTTCGTGCTCCGCAAAGCGTTGGCCAAGAAGCTGCCGATCGTCGTCGTGATCAACAAAGTGGATCGGCAGGATGCCCGAATAGCCGAAGTGGTGGAGGAGACTTACGAACTGTTCCTCGACCTGCTGGACGAAGACAGCAGCCACGCTCTTGACTTCCCGGTGGTGTACGCCTCGGCCAAGGCCGGCCGTGCGTCGTTGACCGCACCGAACAACGGCGAGATGCCAGACAGCGCAGACCTTGCCCCACTGTTCGGCACGATCCTGCAGCACATCCCGCCGCCCAACTACATCGAGGGAGCGCCGCTACAAGCACATGTGACCAATCTCGATGCGTCGCCCTACCTCGGGCGCCTTGCGCTCTGCCGGGTCGTCGCTGGGACCATGCGGCGCAATCAAAACGTCGCCTGGTGCCGCGCCGATGGCACGATCCGCACCGTCAAGCTCTCCGAGCTGTTGATGACCAATGCCTTGGAACGGGAACCTGCCGAATCTGCCGGTCCCGGCGACATCGTCGCCATCGCTGGAATCCCAGACATCACCATCGGGGAGACGCTCTCCGATCCGGAGGATCCGCGACCTCTGCCCTTGATCACAGTGGATGAGCCGTCCATTTCGGTAACCATCGGTATCAATACCTCTCCGCTTTCGGGCCGTTCGGGTAAGAAGCTCACCGCGCGTCTGGTGAAGGCCCGGTTGGATGCCGAGCTGGTCGGGAATGTCTCGATCCGGGTGTTGACGACAGAACGGCCGGACACCTGGGAAGTCCAGGGCCGCGGCGAGCTCCAACTGGCAATTCTGGTGGAGATGATGCGCCGAGAGTCCTTCGAGATAACAGTCGGTAAGCCGCAGGTGCTGACCCGCACAATTGCCGGCAAGATTCACGAGCCAGTCGAGCGGCTGACCATCGACATCCCTGAAGACTTCGTCGGCGTCGTCACTCAGTTGCTCGGGCTGCGCCGCGGGAGGTTAGAACAGTTGGTCAACCACGGCACCGGTTGGGTGCGGATGGAATACCTCGTGCCAGCCCGAGGGCTGATCGGTTTCCGGACAGAGTTCCTCACCGAAACCAGGGGCACCGGCCTGATGCATCACGTCTTCGAGACCTACGAGCCCTGGGCCGGTGACATGCGCACCAGACCGACGGGTTCGCTGGTCGCCGACCGGACCGGACAAGTCACCTCCTATGCACTGTTCAACCTCCAGGAGCGCGGCACCATGTTCGTCGCCCCGGGCATTGACGTGTACGAGGGCATGATCGTCGGCGAGAATGCCCGCGCCGAGGACATGGATGTCAACCCGACGCGGGAAAAGAAGCTCACCAATGTCCGGTCCTCCACGGGTGAGGAACTTGAACGGCTGGTACCTCCGCGTCTGTTGAGCTTGGAGCAGGCACTGGAGTTCTGCCGAACTGACGAGTGCCTGGAGGTAACCCCGGATGCCGTCCGGATGCGCAAGGTTGTGCTGTCCGGGGGCGAACGCGCGCGCAGCCGAGCCCGGGCCAAGCAGGCGTAAGAGCCAAACGTTGGCAGGCCGCGAGGTCGGACGTTCCCATTTCGTGATCTAGGCCCGCGAGCTTCGACACAAGTCGATCACGACCGCGTCGCGGGCCGTCAAATCGCTCGCTCATCGGTGAAGATGTTGTCGTCGCTTACTACTGAGCTGCGAGCGTCGGGAT
>DATLQP010000382.1:0-3489 GCA_035535155.1 Propionibacteriaceae bacterium | reverse complement strand
AGCCTCCGACACCGTGAAGTACGCCCGGCTCTCGAGCATGACGGGGCTCCTCTTCGCCGTGTTGTTTGTGATTGCGATCGTCCTTGTTCATACCACGCCCACGTTGTCCGCCTCAGATGCGGAGATCACCGCCTACTACGCCGGCGGCAGCACGTTGCTCGTCACCGTCGGCCTCTATCTCGTTCCATTCGCCGGAATCGCGTTTCTTTGGCACGCACACTGCACCAGACTGCTGATCGAAACGCGTACGCCGTCACCATCCGCCATCCCCTATGGCCTGCAGCTGGTGTCCGGCGTCCTTTTCGTCGTGCTGCTCTTCGCGGGCACTGCGTCGGCAGGAGCGGTAGCGCTGCTGAAGGATCTCACCACTGCGCCGCTGCCCTCGGCCGACTTCGTTCGCGGCATGCTCGCGGTCGGCTACGGAATGGTCTTCGTCTACGCGCTCCGCGGCGCGGGCATGTATGCGCTGACCACGACAACCCTGCTCCGCAATGCCAAGATCATGCCCACTTGGCTTGCCGTATTGAGCTATCTGCTGGCCGCTTTCCTCTTGCTCATCACCACACTGCACCCGGCCGCCGTGCTGGTCTTTCCAGCCTGGGTTGTGATCATGGGCGTCATGGTCTTCATCCGTGCCGGCCGTGTCAGCGAACCAGCCGCATCCGAAAGGAAATCCGCATGACGACACCACAAACCGCTGAAGACCGCACGGCGACGCCGCTGACCGTTGAGGACATTCCCACCCCGAAGGGCCTACCGGTCGTGGGCAATATGTTCACCGTCCCGGCACAGACGACGGTACAGACACTGATGGAGATCGTTCGCGAATACGGTCCGATGGTGCGGCTGCGAACCCCGATCGGCGACCGGTTCGTGGCGTCCGGCCTGCCCATGATCGATGACCTGTGCGACGACGAACGGTTCGACAAGCTGGTCGGCGACGGCCAGAAGGCCGTACGGGCATTTGGCCGCAGCAGCGGGTTGTTCACCTCCGACACAGACGACCCCAACTGGGCGAAGGCGCACAATATCTTGCTGCCCAATTTCAGCATGCAGGCGATGCGCGACTACGTGCCAATGATGAACGACATCGCCTCGCAGCTGATGCAGAAGTGGGAACGGTTGAATCCCGGCGAGCTGGTCGACGTGACCGCTGATACGACGCGGCTGACCCTGGACACGATTGCGCTGTGCGGCTTCGGCTACCGGTTCAACTCCTTCTACCGCGACACCCAGCACCCGTTCGTGGGCGCCATGACGCTCATGCTGCAGGAAAGCCAGATTCGAGCTCGTCAATTGCCCATGCAGGCTCGGCTCCGCCGCGGGGCCACCCGTCGGCTCCAGGAAAGCTATCGGTACATGGAGAACGAAGTCTTCAAGATCATCGAAGAGCGCCGTCGGATCGGCAACGTTGAAGATCATCGAGACCTGCTCAGCGCCATGCTCACCGGCGTGGACAAGCGCACCGGAGAGAAGTTGAGCGATGACAACATCGTCGGGCAATGCATCACGTTCCTGGTGGCAGGGCATGAAACCACCAGCGGCCTGTTGTCCTTTGCTATCAATTACTTGATCAAGAATCCCGGCGTAGTCGCCCGGGCCCAGGAGGAAGTCGATCGGGTGCTCGGCACCGATACATCCGTGCTGCCGACGTATCAGCAGATCCTAGGCCTCACCTACGTCACCCAGATCCTCAACGAAACCCTGAGGCTCTGGCCTACTGCGGCTGCCTTCACCCGTTATCCGTACCAGGATGCGCTGGTCGGCGGATACCTCCTGCCCAAGGGTTCCTCGATCACAGCGCTGACGATCATGCTGCACCGTGATCGCAGCATCTGGGGCGACGACGCCGAGGAGTTCAATCCTGATCACTTCCGGCCGGAGACCCGGGCGAGCTTGCCGGCCAACGCCTACAAACCCTTCGGTTCGGGACAGCGGGCCTGCATTGGCCGCCAGTTCGCGATGCAGGAAGCCGTGTTAGTGCTCGGCATGCTGTTGCAACGCTTCGAGTTCATTGATCAGCTCCACTATCAGTTCAAGATCAAAGAGAGTCTGACGATCAAGCCCGACGGCCTGCAGATCGGTCTCCGTCTCCGTCCCGGCCGGACTACTGGAGCCACGCCTCGGGCTGCGGCTGCCAGTCCGTCGGTCGAGTCGGCGGCGGAACCGGCGCCACGCCCATCCGGCAACACAGATGGGCATAACACGCCACTGATGGTGCTGTTCGGTTCCAATTTGGGGACGGCGGAGGGGATCGCAACTCGAATCGCCCAAGACGGATCAGACCGCGGTTACGCGGTGACCTTGGGCGCTCTGGATGACCACACTGGCGAACTGCCGCACGAGGGAGCGCTGGTCGTGGTGTGCGCCTCCTATAACGGCCAGCCGCCGGACAACGCCGAGCGCTTCTGCCGTTGGATCGCCGATTCCGCAACGCCTCCGGACGCAGGATCTGGTTTGGCTTTCTCAGTATTCGGCTGCGGCAACATGGACTGGGCCTCCACCTATCAAGCTGTACCGACGCTGATTGATCAACAGCTTGAGGCGCACGATGCCCGGCGGGTGCATAAGCGCGGCGAGGGCGACGCTCGCTCCGACTTCGACGGTCAGTTCTCCGAGTGGTACCAGGGCTTGTGGTCATCGGTGGCGGAGAGCCTGGCATTGCCGACCGAGTCGACCATCGTGTCCAGGAATGAGCCGCGGCTGCAGCTGACGATGACCAATAAGCAGACGACGAACCCCGTCGTGATGTCCTATCGAGCTAATCCGTCCACTCTGCTGATCAACCGAGAACTGCTCAAGAACGGTCAATCCGCGTCCGACTCGCGGTCCGCCCGCCATATCGAGGTGGAGTTGCCGACCGGAATGGAATACCAGACCGGTGATCACCTCGGCGTACTTCCGCGCAACAATGTTGATCTCATCCGTCGGGTGATGGCTCGGTTCGGTCTGGATGCCGGGACGTACGTCACCATCAATCCCACGGGTGGGGGCACCTACACCCACATTCCGCTGGGTGAATCCGCGCCATTGCTCGGCATCCTTGGTGCCTGTGTGGAGTTGCAGGACGTCGCCAGCCGCAATGATCTTGCCGTGCTAGCTCGCTACGCGACGGAGCCTGATGAGGCGGCCGAGTTGCTGGCCATGTCCGGCCTTGACGATGCCGGGCGGGAGGCGTACCGGAAGGGAGTCGCAGCACCACGACGGTCAGTGCTCGAACTGTTGGACGACTTCCCGAGCTGCGACCTGCCGTTCAACGTCTACTTGGAGCTGCTGCCACCCATGCGGCCGCGCTACTACTCCATCTCCTCCTCCCCCGCCGTTGCGAGCAGCTGCCATCTCACTGTTGGCGTGCTTCATGGTCCCGCCCGCAGCGGTGACGGGTACTTCAACGGGGTTGCCTCCAACCATCTGGGGAGCAGCATGGAGGGCAGTACGCAGTTCGTCTTTGTTCGCAAGCCGACCATCCCATTCCGGCCGCCCGCCAAC
>DATLQP010000381.1:0-14372 GCA_035535155.1 Propionibacteriaceae bacterium | reverse complement strand
TATCCCGCACCCGGGCCACCAACTCGCGCGCCTCGGCGCGGTCGATCAGACCCGACAAGCTGGATTTCTCCAGGCGCAGCGCCTCGCCAAGCTCGGCCATGCCGACCGGTCCCCCGGCCAGCACACCGAGGAGTTGGGCATGTTGTGGCGTCAGCCCGTAGCGGCGGCTGGCCTCGCCGTACACCCGCTGGACCACAAAACAGAGCCGTATCAGCGCGGTAGCCAAGTCGGCCGACTCGCCACGCTCAGCATGCATGAAGGGAGCGTAGCTTGACACAGTTCGTGGCACCAACTAATTTGTTCGCGGCACTTACCGTACGTGCCGCGAACTAAGGAGCCCTGAAAAATGGCAACAGTAGTAATCGTTGGCGGTGGTTACGGAGGCGTGGCCACCGCCAAAGCCCTTGACGACATAGCTGACGTGGTCCTTGTCGAACCGAAGGATGCGTTCGTACACAACATCGCCGCGCTGCGCGGGCTGGTCGACCCAGAATGGACGGACCGCGTTTTCTATCCCTATGGACGTCTGCTCAGCCGCGGCAGGGTCATCAAGGATCGAGCAGCCCGAGTGGAGGCCGGTGCCGTAACCCTCGGCTCTGGAGAACGCATCGCGGCCGACTACATCGTGCTTGCATCGGGTTCGACGTACCCGTTCCCAGCCAAGATGGACGTGAACGACACGGCCACCGCCAAATCCAAGATCGCCGATACTCGTGCCGAGTTGATCAAGGCCGACCGGGTCTTGCTGCTTGGCGCGGGCCCGGTCGGCCTCGAGCTGAGCGGCGAAATCAAGGCCGCGTGGCCGGACAAGGCCGTGACGATCGTCGATCCGATTGATGACGTTCTTTCGGGGCAGTACAGCGATGCGATGCGCAAGGAGCTCCGGCGGCAGCTCGAGGACCTGGGCGTTAATCTCCTTCTCGGCACCAGCCTCACCGAAGAACCACACACGCCAGCCGGAATGACCTCCACCTTTACGGCTGCCACCGCCTCCGGAGAGGAGATCACCGCGGACATCTGGTTCCGCTGTTACGGCGTCGTGCCGAATTCGGACTATCTGAGCGAGGACCTGGCTCAAGCCCGACTTGCCAATGGCCACCTGGACGTGAGCCCAGAACTGCGCCTCGCCGGCCAAGAGACCGTGTTCGCCGTCGGAGACCTGACGGCCATCCCCGAGGCCAAGCGCGGCGGTGCCGCTGGCCGGCACGCTGAGGTCGCGGCCGGCAACATTCGGGCCCTGATCGAAGGCGGCGATCTAGCCGCATACCAGCCGGCGCCGCCGCTGATCTTGCTCCCGCTCGGCCCGACTGGCGGAGTGTCGCAACTGCCCGGCCAGGACGATTTCGGCGGACCGGAGATCACCGCGCAGATCAAGGGGCGCGACATGTTCGCGGACCGGTACGCCGAACTGTTGAACCTAACCTGACGCAGAAAGGTCCGGCCGGCATCCGCTGGAGGTGATAGAGTACGCCACGTTCTCTCCAGAGGTTGTCACTCGGAATGGCAGCGCATGTCAGAGCCAACGAGCCGTTCGGTGTCCGCGGTTCTTCCCGGACTGCTCCTGGCGATGTTTCTAGGCGCTATCGATCTGACGATCATGGCGCCTGCTCTCCCGGCGGTGGCACAAGACCTCGGCGGACTTGATCAGATCCCACTGGTGGTGACCGGCTACCTGCTCGCCGCGACGGTCATGATGCCGATCTACGGCAAGCTCGGCGACCGGTTCGGCCGCAAGCCGATCATGCTTGCCTCGATCGGCTTGTTCACGGCAGGCGCGGCGATGTGCATTTTCGCCTCCTCTATGGCGCAGCTTGCCGCGTTCCGAGCAGTGCAAGGACTCGGTGGCGGAGGCCTCTCGATCGGAACTCAGGCCATCATTGGAGAGATCATCAGTCCTCGCGAGCGCGGCCGATATCTCGGCTACATCGGCGCGGCGTACGTCGTGGCCGCGGTAGGTGGTCCGTTGCTCGGCGGCTTCCTTATTGATCAAGTGGGCTGGCGCGGCATCTTCGTGATCTACCTTCCGCTCGGGCTCGCGGCAGCCGCACTTCTCGGATTCACCCTGCGATTGCCGCGCCCACAGAGTCGGCTGCCGGTCGATTACGCGGGAGCGCTCAGCCTGGCAGCTGCAGTCGTCGGGGTGGTGCTGTTCGGGCAGACCCGGAATGTGATCTTCGCCGGCTTGGCGGTGGTCGGCCTGGTCGCATGGCTGCTGACTGCCCGAGTCGCTGCCGATCCGGTGCTGCCGCTGCGGCTGTTCCGTGATCGTGGCTTTGCGATTCCAGTGTCAGTGAGCTTCTTGATCGGATTCGCGCTGTTCGGCGTGATCACCTACCTGCCGACCTTCCTGCAAGTGACCTCCGGATTGACGGCGACCACGGCCGGTCTGGTGCTAACAGCGCTGATGGCGGGCGTCTTGATCAGCACCGTCGCCTCCGGGCGGCTGATCACGCGTACCGGTCGCTACAAGATCTATCCCGTGATCGGCACTGCGGCTGGTGCAATCGGCCTGCTGTTGCTGGCGATCTTGCTGAACAAACATCGACCGCTGGCGATCGCCGCCGCCATGATCATCGTCGGCCTAGGGATCGGACTGGTGATGCAGGTGATGGTCCTTGCGGCGCAGAACGCTGCCGACTACGCCGACCTCGGGGTCGCGACCTCCTCGGTCACCTTCCTACGCCAGATCGGCGCATCCATGGGCGTCGCCACGATAGGCGCCGCGCTCCTCGGTGGCGCAGCGAATGCATCCGACACGCTGGCAACCCGCATGCCGGTGATCATCGGATCGATGGCACCCCTGCTAGGGCTGGCGTTCCTACTCGTGCTGGCCCTGCCGGTACTGCCGCTCCGGGAGACCGCGTACGTGACCGAGGCGGCCGAAGAGCCGCGTACCATCCAGCCACTTCCCGATGATCACTGATCACCGAACGCTGCCACGGCGGCGCGGGCGGGTGCTCGAGGAGGCCATCCTCGAGGCGGCGCTTGCCGAGCTGGCCGAGGGTGGCTACGCGAACCTGACGATGGAGCGGGTGGCAGCGCGAGCGCGAGCCAGCAAAGCGTCTGTCTATAGTCGCTGGCCGAGTCGCATCGAGCTGATCATGGACGTCTTCTACTACCTGATGCCTGACCCGAGCTCGCCGGTGGACACCGGAAGCCTGCGCGGGGATCTGCTCGCCACTTTCCGGCAGATGGCCCAGCTGCTCGCTGGACCTGCCGGCGAAGCCCTCCGCGGCCTGCTTGCAGACGTCTTGCCGGACCCGGCGCGTACGGCGGAGCTGCGTGACCACTCACACCAGGTCGGTCGCCGGACTCTCGAAGAAATTGCCCGCCGCGCCGTGGAACGTGGCGAGATCAGCGCGGACGCCGTCACACCGGTTCGACTCGGGGCCGGGCCGGCCATGCTGCGCTACTACTTCCTCTTCCAGGGCTCGCTCGTGCCTGACCCCGTGATCGTCAGCATCGTTGACGAGGTGGTCGTTCCACTCCTGGCTGGTCCGAGGTAGTCGCCGGCTGGTGAGCACTCAATCGTGCTCGGAGATCTAGCCGCCACCCGCCCGGGCAGATCTACACATCGAGGCGCCAATTGGCCACTTTCTGCTGTTTCTACTGTGGCGTTACTAAATTGTTTCAACGTTCTACGCCTAGGTAGTGTGTACGACTGGTGACCACACACCAGTCCAGGGCGAATATCGGAATCGTTGCCGCCGGCGGCGCCGTCGGCACCGGACTGCGTTACGTGATCACCCTGTCCATGCCAACGTGGGCTGGAATCCCGCTAGCGACGTTTGGCATCAACGTTGCCGGTGCGTTTCTGCTCGGCGTAGTGCTGGAACTGCTTGCCCGCCACGGGCCAGACACCGGCTGGAGCCGTCGTATCCGGCTTGGCATCGGGACCGGCTGCCTTGGCGGGTTCACCACCTACAGTGCTCTCGCCACTGAAACCGTCACCCTTGGCAGCACCCATCCCTTCCTCGCCATCGCGTACGCTCTCGGCACCGTGATCATCGGCGCAGCAGCCACCATGGCAGGTATCTGGCTAGCCCGCGGGCAGCTGCCGCCGACGCTCAGCAATCAGCAGAGCAAGACGTGAGTGGCGCTGTCACCGCCTTACTGATCTGCCTTGCCGGTGGGATCGGGGCCGCGCTGCGACTGGTGCTCGACAGCTTGATTCGGACACGTCTGAAAACGACCTACCCGATCGGCACTACGATCATCAACGTCACCGGTTCCCTGCTGCTCGGGCTGCTCACCGGTCTGACGGCCGGCCAGCTCCTGCAGCAGCCGTTTCAGCTGATCATGGGCACCGGCCTGCTCGGCGGCTACACCACCTTCAGTGCGGCGAGCTTTGAGACCGTCCGACTGCTCGAGGATCGCCAGTATCTCGCCGCAGCTCTCAATAGTCTCGGTATGTTGATTAGCTGCACCGCAGCCGCGGCACTCGGGTACGGCGTGGCGCTATTGATCTATGGACAAGGCAACGGAGGCTGTGTCAATGGCTGCAGATAGTGCAGGAGAAGCTGAGCACGACTATCGAAACCCTGAGCTGAGTGTTGCCGAACGAGTTGAAGATCTTCTCGGCCGGATGACGGTGGCGGAGAAGGCCGGCCTGCTGTTCCAGACCATGATCGTTGTCGGGTCGGGTGATCTCTCCGAAGCCAGTTCGGCGTTCAGAGTCAACAGTGCCGAACATATGATCAAGAACCAGCTGCTGACCCACTTCAACGTGGTTAGAACCGCTGACAACGCACGAGAATTGGCCGAATGGCAGAACCGGCTGCAGCAGCTCGCGGCAGGGACCAGGCTGAGCATTCCGGTGACGCTGTCAACCGATCCGCGAAACCACTTCACCGAGAACGTCGGTACGGCCGCGACGGCGGGCGCATTCTCACAGTGGCCGGAAACGCTGGGGCTGGCCGCGATTGGGTCCGCCGAGCTCGTTGAGCGCTTCGCAGACATCGCGCGCCAGGAGTACCTGGCAGTCGGCCTCCGGCTGGCCCTGCACCCTCAAATTGATCTTGCGACGGAGCCGCGTTGGTCGCGGATCAGCGGTGGCTTCGGTGAGGACGCCGACCTCACCAGCAAGCTGGTGCAGGCCTACATCCGCGGCTTCCAAGGTGAGAAGCTCGGACCGCAGTCGGTGTCAACCATGACCAAGCACTTCCCTGGCGGCGGTCCGCAGCTGGACGGCGAGGACCCACACTTTGCTTATGGCCGCGAACAGGTCTACCCCGGCGGCAACTTTGACTATCACCTGGAACCGTTCCGGGCAGCCATTGCTGCTGAGACGGCCCAGATGATGCCCTACTACGGCATGCCGATCGGCACTGACTACGAGGAAGTGGCCTTCGGCTTCAACAAAGCAATCGTCAACGACCTGCTGCGGGGTGAATTGGGCTTCGACGGCATTGTCTGCACCGACTGGGGCCTGATCACCGACACGACGATCCTCGGCCAGCCGATGCCAGCCCGCGCCTGGGGTGTAGAACACCTCGATGAGGCGTCGCGCGTGGAAATGATCTTGGATGCGGGCTGTGATCAACTCGGCGGTGAGGCTCGGCCTGAACTTGTGCTGCAACTCGTGGAGCAAAATCGAATCAGCGAGGAACGGTTAGACGTTTCGGTACGCCGGTTGTTGCGCGAGAAGTTCATACTCGGGCTCTTCGACGATCCGTACGTCGATCCTGATCATGCAGCGGCCACGGTCGGGCGGGCGGAGTTTGTCACCGCCGCCGCAGCAGCGCAGCGTCGGGCGTACACGCTGCTGACCAATCATGATCAGATACTTCCATTGCGGAAGGGCTGTCGGATCTATCTGGAAGGCGTCTCCGAAGACGCTGCCGCAGGATATGGCGAGGTGGTCGGCGACCCCGCCGGCGCAGACGTCGCGCTGCTACGGCTCAAGGCACCGTACGAGCCACGTCCAGGCGGTTTCGAAGCGATGTTCCACGCCGGGTCACTGGAGTTCGCTGCCGAAGAACGTGATCATCACGCAGCCATCTGCTCGGCGGTGCCCACGATCGTCGATGTCTACCTTGATCGTCCCGCCGTACTGACCGAGCTGGCTGATGCCGCAGCCGCGCTCCTTGGCAGCTACGGCAGCAGCGATGAGGCGTTCCTCGATGTGGTCTTCGGCGCCGCCCAGCCAGAGGGGTCATTGCCGTTCGACCTACCGCGCTCGATGGTTGCGGTGGCAGCCAGCCGCTCCGATGTTCCTTTCGATACCGCCGATCCGATCTTCAGGTTCGGTCACGGACTCCGCTACGGCGTGTAGCAGGGTGTGATCACGAGGCCAGCTGTACGTCGACCGCGCGCTCGTCGGTGCCGCGCAGAATGATCAACTGGATAGTGCTGTCGGCCGCCCCGAGCGCCTCGAACAGATCATCCACCCCACCAACCGGCTTGCCAGCTGCCAGGACGATCAAGTCACCCTCTGCAAGTCCGGCCCGAGACGCTGGGCTGTCCTCATCCACCATCCGAACCAGCAGCCCGTCAGCGTCCGGCAAACCGACCGCGCGCCGCATCCGTCGGGCAACATTCGTCGGCGCCACGCCAATTCCAAGCCGCACCCGCTCCTTGGACTCGCCGCGCCCCAGGGCCTCAACCTGGCCTCGGAGTGCCTCGTCAGCTGGTATTGCCAGATAGAAGCCTTCACCGAGACGGTTGGTGTTCAGCCCGAGGAGGCGTCCTTCGCCGTCCACGATCGGACCGCCCGATGAACCGGGGAGCAGCGGAGCGTCGTGCTCCACGCTTCCCGTGATGCGGTGGCCGCGAGGTCCTCGGAAGCTGCGCTCAATGCCGGTGATGAAGCCAAGCGTGACCCGCAGTCCTCGGCCACCGGGATTTGCCAGCGCGAAGACCGGGCTGCCGAGCTGCGGCGGGCCGCCGGTTGCCCATTCGATCCCTGGCACCTCGCCCGTGTCAACGGAAACGACAGCAACGTCGCCGTCGATGTCTGCTCCGGCGATCCGACCAGTTGCCGTACGCCCACCGAAGAATGTGACCTCCACCTCCTCGCCACGCACGTTGTGCGCATTGGTCAGCACCTGATCCTTCCCGACCACGATGCCCGACCCGACTCCCCAGCGTTGCCCGATGCCGACGACCGCATTGCTGACCTGATTGGCCACGCGCTGGATTTCTTCTTGAATGCCGTCGAGTGCTCCCATGACGCTCCCTCTCGCTTAGTAGTAACTTGCAATTTACTACTTAGTTCAGGAGCGTCAATCCCCATGACTACGGTTGGTTCATGACCGAACGGGAATCCGCCACGCGTGATCGCGCGCCATCGCCCCTCGCCGAGGCCCTCGCGCGCGTCGGAGATCGCTGGACCCTGCTCGTCGTACAGGCCCTGCTCCCGGGAGCTCGGCGGTTCAACGAACTGCTGGAGGAGATTCCCGGGATCGCAGCGAGCATCTTGTCCGAGCGCCTGAAGCGACTCGAGCGCGATGCGCTATTGGTTTCACGGCCGTATAGCGAGCGACCGACCCGTGCCGCCTATCAATTGACCACGGAGGGCATGGAACTCGCGGGAGCGCTTCGCCTGCTTGCGCAGTGGGGTGCCCGACACGCAGTCGCCGCTGAAGGCCCGGTGCATCCGGCATGCGGCACTCCGCTGGAAGCTAGGTGGTATTGCCCGACGTGTGATCGTCTCGTCGAGGACGAGCCTGAGCTGGAGATGCACTTCCTCTAACCGAGGGTCGGAGGCGTTCGCAATTGCCACGGCCGTCGTCGGGTCGCGCAGCGGCCGGCAGCTTCCTTAGATTTCTGCGGCTGGCTCCCGCGTCTTTGACATTGCGTACGCTTCGCACCATGTTTCGGCCGATACCTCGCGGGTACGCCAGCCCTGTGGTTCTGCTCGGCTGCGGATCGAAGGAGTCGCGATGACGGGTAAGACTGTCGAGGCACAGGCCCGTCCGGACCCGATGCCACAGGCCGGGCAGCGGCCCGGACCACCGTTTTTCGCGATCTTGGTAGTAGCCGGGCTGATCGTCATCGGCGCTGGTCTGCAAGCCACCGCCAACATCGTTGGTCCTGTCTTCTTGGTGATCACGCTGGTGATCACCGTGGCTCCGCTGCGTGGCTTCCTGGTCCGCCGCAAGTGGCCCTCGTGGCTGGCAAGCGTGGTGTCGCTGCTGGCGATCTATGCGCTGCTGGCCATCATCTTGGGATCGGTGGCATTCGCGGTGGCGCGGCTGGTCGACAAGCTGCCCGACTACGCGAACGCGTTCCGGGAAATCTTCAACTATTTGGTTAGTTTGGCCGCCCGGTTGGGCTTCGGGCAGAACCAGCTCGAGCGGTTGGCCGGATCGGTGCAGCTCAGCAATCTGGCCGGGCCGGCACAGGCTTTACTGAGTGGCATCGGCGGTGGTTTGTCGCTGCTGCTGCTGATCGTTGCGTTAGTGATCTTCCTGGCCTTCGATGCCAGCAGCATGTCGGAACGGCTCGCAGTGATCCGGGAGACCCGGCCGCACATTGCCGATGGCTTGATCAACTTCGCCGGCCGGGTGCGCAAGTACTGGATCGTGACAACGGTGTTCGGCTTCATCGTCGCGGTTCTCGATGTGATCGGCCTGGTGATCATCGGCGTCCCGCTGTACATCACCTGGGGAGTCCTGGCCTTCGTCACCAACTACATCCCCAACATCGGCTTCATACTCGGCGTGATCCCACCGGCACTTATCGCGCTACTCGATGGCGGTGTCGGTGCCGCGATAGCGGTGGTAGCGGTCTACACGGTGATCAACGTCGTCGTGCAGACGATCATCCAGCCCCGCTTCACCGGCGACGCCGTAGGCATCAGCGCCACTGTCGCCTTCGCCTCGCTGATCTTCTGGGCGTATGTGCTCGGAAGCCTCGGCGCACTGTTGGCCATCCCCGCCACCTTGTTCCTCAAGTCGGTCCTGCTGGACAACTCGGTGCCGGCGAGCTGGGTGAATGCCCTCGTGACGTCCTCACCATCAAAGGACCGGCCGCGGGCGGTGGTCAAACGAGGGCGCGAGCTGGCGCAAGAGGGGGGCTGAGTCTGCCAGGCAAAGCCAAGGTGTCGAGTCGCACCACGTTTGTCTCATCGAACCCTCGGGTAGTAGTGCTACACGTCTGATGAGGAGCAAAAGATATGTGGATATTCATCACCTCACGGTTGAGGTCCTGGTTGATCTTCGCCATTTTGATGCCAGTTGCGACGATGGCGGTACACATGCTGCGGGAGCGGCTGGAGGCGAAGTCCGGTCGTACGCCGCTGGTCACCATCCTTACCAAGATCGAAAATATTGGAATGCGGAAGGTCCGCCGCTGACATCGGATGCTCCGATGATGTGATGGGGACATCCGGGTTCCAATCCTCTTGAGAAGGGTTCGTCGTGTCCACTGTCGCTGCCAACTTCATCAATCGAGTCTCAGAGCTGACGCTAGAGGAGAAGGCGTCGCTGTGCCTCGGCTCAGACTTCTGGCACACGGCGGCCGTGGAACGACTCGGAATCCCGGCGATCATGGTCTCGGACGGTCCACATGGTCTGCGTGCCCAGCTCGGCGAAGCTGATCATGTGGGTTTGATGGGCAGCGCGCCGGCAACGTGCTTTCCCACGGCGTCGGCGTTGGGCTCGTCCTGGAATCCGGAACTCTTCGGAACGGTAGGAGAGGCCCTTGCGCTCGAGGCGAACAAGCTAGGTGTCTCGGTCGTGCTCGGTCCGGGGATCAACATGAAACGATCACCGTTGTGCGGGCGGAATTTCGAGTACGTCTCAGAAGACCCATGGCTGGCTGGCGAACTCGCGACGGCTATGGTGCAAGGCACCCAGCATCATGGGGTTGGTACCTCGCTGAAGCACTACGCGGCGAACAATCAAGAAGATGATCGACTCCGGGTCAGCGCGGAGGTCGATGAGCGTACGCTGCGTGAGATCTACCTGCCGGCGTTCGAACGTGTGGTGAAGTCCGCTCAGCCGTGGACGATCATGTGTGCTTACAACAAGATCAATGGCAGCTACGCCTCGGAGCATCACTGGTTGCTCACCGAGGTGCTCCGCGAGGAGTGGGGTTTCGAGGGCCTCGTCGTCTCCGACTGGGGTGCCGCTCATGATCGGGTTGCCGCGTTGCGTGCCGGTCTTGATCTTGAAATGCCGCCTGACCTCGGAGTCAGCGACGCGGCTGTCGTCGCTGCCGTACGCGACGGGTCGCTTGACGAATCGATCCTCGACGAAACTGCGCGTCGGGTGCTGCACCTCGTTGACCGTTCCCAGCCGGCGCTCGCCGACGATGTCTCAGTCGATTTCGACGAGCATCACGCACTGGCCCGGCGCGCCGCCCAGGAATCTGCCGTGTTGTTGAAGAACGCTGGGCATCTGCTGCCGCTGCAGCCGGAGATGGGCAGCATGGTTGCGGTGATCGGTGAGTTTGCTCGGACACCGCGGTATCAGGGCGCCGGCAGCTCGCAGGTCAACCCCACGCGCGTCGATGTGGCACTGGATGAGTTGCAGTCCGCACTCGCCGGACGCGCCGAGGTGCGGTTCGCCGCTGGATTCGGCGTTGGGACCACCGACAACGACGAGCAGCTGCTCCGCGAGGCGGTGGACCTGGCTCGCGAAGCTGATCATGTGGTGGTCTTCCTCGGCCTGCCCGCCGAGGAGGAGTCGGAAGGATTCGACCGGACCCATCTCGATCTGCCTGCCAACCAGCTGGTGATGTTGTATGCCCTTGCGGAAGTGCATGATCGACTGATCGTGATCTTGGCAAACGGCGGCGTGGTCCGGATCTCCAGCTGGGAGGACAGAGTCTCCGCGATCTTGGAGTGCTGGCTGTCCGGCCAGGCCGCCGGCGGTGCTGCGGTCGATCTCCTGCTGGGTGTCGCCAACCCCTCGGGCAAGCTCGCCGAAACCATCCCGGTGCGACTGCAGGACAACCCCTCACACCTGAACTTTCCCGGCGAAGAGGGCGTCGTCCGGTACGGCGAACGGATCTTCATTGGTTACCGGGCCTATGACAGGCTCATCCAGCAGGTCAACTATCCGTTCGGGTTTGGCTTGTCCTACACGAGCTTCCACATTGATGATGTGGGCGTCTCAGCCGCGGGCTCGGTCGCGGCAGGCGATCTTCAGGTGACGGTGTCGGCGTCGGTTACCAACACCGGGCAGCGGGCGGGGGCCGAGGTCGTCCAGGTCTACGTGGGAGATGTCGAGGCCTCGGTATCTCGGCCGCTTCGCGAGCTAAAGGGGTTCGCCAAGGTCTTCCTCGAGCCGGGGGAAACCCAGCAGGTGAGCTGCCAGCTCGACGAGCGAGCATTCGCGTTCTGGTCTGCACGATTCCAGCGCTGGGTGGTCGAGCCAGGCGAGTTCATGATCGCGGTCGGCAACTCGTCGCGCCACCTGGTCGCCACCGAAACGATCAGCATTGATGCCCCAAGGCTGTCCCTACCTCTCGGGCCGGGCTCGACCCTTCACGAATGGCTGGCCGACGAGCACGGTCGCGAGCTGCTCACCAAGCGCGGCATTCGGCTCCTGCAGGATCCGGAACTGATCAAGGTCATCGGCACGATGCCGATGGCGACGCTGGCGGCATTCGAAGGCATGGCGTTGAGCCACGACGAGTTGGACGAGCTGATCGCCGAGCTCTAGGCGCGCTCCGTCAGTCCAGCCTCGTACGCAGCGATCACCAGGTGGGTACGGTCGCGCGCGTCCAATTTGGTGAGGAGGCGACTGACGTGGGTCTTGGCCGTTGCGGCAGACATGTATAACGCCGCGCCGATTTCGGCATTGCTGAGGCCGCGGCCGACCGCAACCAACACCTCGGTCTCGCGCGGCGTCAGCGAGTTCAACCACGCTGGCTTCGACACGGTAGCGGGCGTCTGCACATACGCCTTGATGAGTCGCCGGATCAAGGCCGGCGCGAGTACCGACTCGCCCTGGGCGACCAGGTGTACGGCGGCCAGCAGGTCGGCCGGTTGGGCGTCCTTGAGAAGGAAGCCGCTGGCTCCTGCGCGGAGGGCGGCATGGACGTACTCGTCCAAATCGAATGTCGTCAATACGATGATGCGAGTGCCGCTCAGCGCTGGATCCGCCGTGATCGCGGCAGTTGCGCTGACTCCATCGCGACCTGGCATCCGGATGTCCATGAGAACCACATCGGGACGCTCGCGCCGGATGACCGCCAAGGCCGCATCCCCATCCCCCGCTGTACCGACCACGGTGATTTCAGGATCTGAGGCCAGCAAGGCGGCAAAACCAGAGCGTACGAGCTGCTCGTCATCGACAACTACGACGGAGATCATCGCGACCGATCCGAGACCACCGGCAGACTAGCGGTCACTAGAAATCCGCCATCGCTAACAGGACCCGCAGAGAGACTGCCTCCAAGTGCTTCGGCTCGCTCGCGCATCCCTGCGATGCCATGGCCTCCCCCAGAATCTGGCGCACGCCCATTGCCCGCTCCGGCGCCATTGTCGCGAATCGCAACCTCAACGCGTCCATCGTGGTGGTCAACCTGCACGTTTGCCTTGGAGGCACGCGCATGTCGAACGATGTTCGTCAGTGCCTCCCGGGTGATGCGATATACCGCCGCTCCAGTCTGGCGAGGAATCGCCTCAAGATCATCAGGAAGTCTGAGGTCGACGGCAAGACCAGTGGAGCGCGCGGTCTCGATCAGATCCGGTAGATCGGCCAGGCTGGGCGCCGGTTGGTAAGGCGGTTCGTCGTCGCGTAAGGCTCCAACCACGGAGCGCACCTCGTCCAAAGACTCCCGGCTGATCTTGGCAATGCTGTCCAGTGCATCGGCGGCTTTCTCCGGTTCGATGTCCATCAGGTGCCGGCCGACGCCCGCCTGCACCGCAATGGTGCCCAGGGAATGGCCGATGATGTCGTGCAGCTCCCGAGCGATCCGCAGCCGCTCCTCGCTCGACTGTCGCCGCGCCGCCTCTTCGGCAGCCTGGGCGCGCGCATTCGCGAGGTCAACACGAAGTCGGCCCGCTCTACCAAGGCCCACAGTGATCGCAAGCGCGAGCACCGAGATGAGCGCATCGCGAGCACCGTACGGCGCGCCGCCACCCCACCACAGCAGCGCAAAGCAACCAAGCGCCACTGCAGAGCAGAGCACCACCTCCCACATCGGGCGCGCGACCGCAACGAAGTAGCCGCCGAACATCAGCAAGAGCGGCAACGTACCGGCGTTATAACCGAGCAGCCACAGCACCGTCACGGACAGCATGCTGATCAAGAAAGCCACACTCGGCCACCGCCGACGCCACGCGTACGGCACTGTACTCAAGATCAGCAACAGGACGAAAAGCCAGTCGCGAGGGGTGTATCGGTAAAACGGATCACTTGTCGTCGCCGCGGCGGTGGTGAGCCAGCCGACAGCCAGGAACGCCAGCGCGATAAGGGCATCAACGATGCGCCTAGACAACACCGGGTTCTTGACCATGCGAACACCGTACGGCGACTCACACCGCCGCACATCACCCTGCAGGTGGAGAGGGCCTCGTCCATACGGTGTACGAGGCGCGACGATATCGATCCTCGCGGTCGATGTCTTGGACTGACCTTCACCACGACGCTGAAGGCATGACAAACACACAGTCGGTGCCGGCGCAGCTAGACGTCCCGGCAAGCTCGAAGCAGTACTCGTTGATCAAGATCTTGGCCATCTGGGCATCTGTCACTGGCCCAATGGCACTGTTGGCGTGGGTCGTCGGCCCGGCCATCATCCCGCACACATCGCTCCATCCCGGACTTGTGCACTGGATGCTCATGGTCGTCGGAATGATGTGGCAGTTTGTGGTCTCTCTGGCGGTCCTACGCCACGAGCTCGGTGGCCTGCACTGGCCGACTCTCAAGAAGAGGATTTGGCTCAATCTGCCGCGTGACCCACGCACCGGCAAGACGCGCAAGGTGCTGTTCTTGTGGGTCGTGCCAGCCATAGCTGCCAATGTCCTCGGCGGGTACCTAGCGACCCGGCTCGACACCGCGTGGACCAACTGGCTGCCCTTCCTACACGAGCCGTCCTACACCAATATCCAGGGCTTGGCCGACCCCAAGTTCCAGGGTCAGTGGTGGATCCTCGGACTGGCGATCACCAGCATGCTGTTCAACTACATCCTTGGCGAGGAACTGCTCTTCCGTGGCGTGCTGCTGCCGCGGATGTCAGGGGTCTTCGGCCGCTGGGACTGGGTTGCCAACACCGTGCTCTTCGGGCTCTACCACGTACACAAGATCTGGGCCTGGCCGAGCATGATCGCAAGTTCCTTCGGCTACGCCTGGGCCACCAAGCGGTACCGCAGTTTCTGGATGGGCGTGATCGTGCACGGAGTCGAGGGCTACTTCATCGTCCTCGTTGTGGCGATCCTCGCCGGCTGGTATCCGTGAGTCTAAGTGATCAACTTC
>DATLQP010000380.1:0-4348 GCA_035535155.1 Propionibacteriaceae bacterium | reverse complement strand
GCTGCGTGGGTCATCGAGCACCCACTGGATCAGTACGGCAGCCGTGTCGGCGTCGATGGACAAGCCGTCTTCCACCCGGACGTCATAGCGGATCAAGGCACCGTAGGAGGACCTCGAACGGACAGATTTCCTCGCCGCCTGATATGTCCCGGGCCCGCTCTCCGGCACGTACACCTTGTCCAGACTCTTGGCCTTGCCCCTAGCTTGCAACTTGGTTGTCCCGATGCGTGTAGGCGAGGAGCCGACGGAGTGCGCGCCTGCTGGTTGATTTGGCTGAGCTGCGGAGCCCCTATTCGTGCCATTGATGATCAATGCGACAGCGACGGCAAGGACCATCGTTGCTGCGAGCACCAACGCGCGCCGTGCCCAGTAGGTCTGCACGGATTCGGGCCCGACCGGCTGCAGCAGGCCGCTCATAGAGCCCGAGCGTAGGCAGCTGGGCACGGGCCGGGCCGGCGGCACGCCGCCGTGAGAGCGGGTTGTTTGCACTTGATCGAGGTACGGGCAAGATGCTGCTCGGCGTGCTCAGCGTCAGACTGACCATCGTCACGGATAGGGAGCCGCTGAGGCGACACCCATGCCGGCACTTATGATCACGCCGAAATCCAGTCAACGCAGTTGCGCGCCAATGCCTGCTCGCATGTCCACAGCCCTCGAAGGCCTCAAGCACTGTTGACGGCAGTATGTATGTACACGCTGACATCGTGATCTGCGTGTACAACGATGGCCACTGAGGCGGAGGATATGTCCCGTGTCGGCGCGGCGGCCACCTCACACCACTTTCGCTGGTGAGAGACCCGATGCCGCCGATCGTGATCTCCGCGATGTCGAGTCGGCTTGACCGGGACGGCGGTGTTGGGTGCGCCTGTGATGACGACGTCTCCGGACGCCGAGCGGGACACAGTCGGCGACGTAGACGATGCTTTCCGCGATGGTAGACGGCAGGTGGTTCCTGACGCGGCTCGTATCTCACCGTTGATCGTGACATCGTCAGGGTGGTTCAGTTCGGTCTCGACCCAGGGGCCGAGCGGGGTGTAGCCGATGCCGCCCTTGCCTTGAAAGATCTTTTCGTCGATGGTGTTGCGGTCGACGTTGGTGATTGTCCAGCCCATCACGTAGTCGAACGCGTTGGCCACGGTGATGCCTTTGGTGTCACGGCCGATCACTGCGGCGAGTGGTTGTTGAGCGTCTTGTTGTGGGCGATGGCGACCAGGACACGGGGATCCACGGGTGGCAGCAACCACGCTCGATCATGGGCGATGACATCACCGGTCGGCACCGGCGCTCCGCCTGTCCAGTCCTCGATCAGGCCCAGCCGTCGTCGGTCCACGTGGCATAGAACGGTCCGGCATCGGTGGCGAGCCGCGCAATCCGCATGTCACACCACCGCCGTCATGCCGCCATCGACGTACAGAATCTGCCCGTTAACGAAATCCGAAGCCGGTGAGGCGAGGAAGATCAATGCCCCCACAAGATCCTCCACCTCACCCCAGCGGCCGGCGGGCGTCCTCGTCTTCACCCACTCGGTGAACGCTTCGTCGTCGACCAGGGCCTGGGTGAGCTCGGTGGCGAAGTAACCCGGTGCGATGGCGTTGGCTTGGATTCCGGCTGGTGCCAGGTCAGCGCACAGCCCCTTGGTGAACATGACGATGCCACCCTTGGTCGCGCCGTACGGCGTAATGCTTGGCCGGGCGAGCAGGCTCTGGACCGATCCTATGTTGATGATCTTGCCGCTGCCGCGGTCGACCATGCCCCGCCCGACTCTTTGGGAAAGCAGGAAGGCGGCCGACAAGTTGGTGGCGAGCAGGTCGTTCCAGTCCGCAAGTCCAAACTCGAGGAACGGCGCCCTCCGTTGGATTCCGGCGTTGTTGACAAGAATGTCCGGGGTGCCCCAGAGCCGCTCGACATCGGCGATGCCCCGGTCCACTTCACCCTGGTCGGTGAGCTCGAAGGTGCTGACCAGTGTCTCGCCACCGGTGGCCGTCGCCAGCGTCGCGGCTGCCGAGGTTGCCCGGGCTGGGTCGCGACCATGGATCACAACCCGGGCGCCCGCCTCGAGCAGGCCCTTCGCGAGCGCCAGCCCGATTCCCCGACTTGAGCCGCTGATGAAGGCGACCCGGCCGTAGAGATCGAACAAGTTCACGCAGACACCGCTTCTTGGCGTCGCTCATGGAGGGCGTCGGGGATCCGGGTCAGGTCGCGGGCCTTGGTCTCCGGCGTAAGGAAGGTTGTGGCGAAGGTGATCACACCGAGGACGACGGTATAGATCGCGAGCGGGATCCAGGAGCCGTTGAACTCCTTGATCAGGATTCTCGGTCATCTGCTCCGTGAACCGGTGGCGTAAGAGTTTCGCTCATGCAAGCCCATCTCCTTTGAGAGCTTCTGCGCCGGGATGGGCACTCCACCGACCGCTTTCGGGCCCAGCGAGAGGATGAGCGCCACGCTAACAGCATAGAGAACAGGCGACAACCCTCTGAACGGCTACTTTCTATTGCATCATCGGGTTCGAGAGCTGTCTGACCGCGTCCTTGAGCTCGCCGGCGATCGCCTCAACGAAGTTGTCGTCAACTTGATCAGCGATCAGCGTGGCACCGATGGCGAGTGGCTGTTCCGCGCTTGCCCACGGTGGGATAACGGTAGCCACGCAGTAGACACCGGGGTGGACGCCGTTGTCATCGGTGGCGTAGCCGCGTTCGCGGGCGGCCCGGACTCTGGTCAACAACTCACTGAGGTTTTGCACGCTGCGGTCGGTGAGACGGGGAAAGTGTTGGGGTCCGGTGAATCGTCCGGCAATCTCCGAATCGGTGAGCGTGGTCAACAAAGCGTTGCCGACTGCCGTCGGAGCCGCAGGGAAGCGACTGCCGATTCCGGCGGCCATCCGCATTGGTGCGCGGCCTTCGTGGCGGGCCAGGTAGAACACGTCGGTGCCGTCTAAGACGGCAATCTGGACGAGTTCGTGGCGCAGCAGCGGCGCCGCGGCACAGAAGGAGTAAAAATCTCGGACCGGGTTGAACCGGCTGATGTAGGCTCCGCCGAGCTCCACGGTCCGCCGACCCAAGAGATACCCAGTCGAGGTACGGACGATCATGTTGCCCTCTTCGAGGGCTTGGCAGAGATTGAACGTCGAGGATTTCGCAGCGCTGATACCTCGGGCGATCTCCCCTAGGGGAATTGGCCGGCCGTCAGCCTCTTGCAGCAGGGTCAGGATGCGTAGGGCACGGGTGACCGCAGGGGCGGCGGTCCGCTCGGAGGCGGGGCGAGAATCAATAGAAGTCAATCGTGTCCACTTCGTTGATCAATGGCGTGCCGTCTAGCAGCCGAGTGGCGTTGGCGGCGAATAGTTCGGCGATCAGTCTATCTTCGGCGGCGTTCAAGGCCGCCGTGTGCGGGCTGACCAGCACATTCGGCTCCGACCATAGTGGGCTCTCCTCAGGCAGTGGCTCAACGGCGAACACATCGAGAGCTGCGAAGCCGATCCGACCGTCCTGAAGTGCTTCAATGAGCGCGTCCTCGTCGATGACGGTGCCGCGGCCCACGTTGACCAAGATCGTTCCAGGTCGAACTTTGGCTAGCACGTCGACCCCAATGAGCTTCTCGGTGGCTGCGGTGCCGGGCAACGTCAAAACGATGGCATCGACGTCAGCAACAGTGTCGGCGATCTCTTCCACGTGGATGATCCGGTCGACGTGGTCGACCGGGCGGGCATGCCGGCTGGTGCCGATCACCGACGCCCCGAGGGCCGACAGCTTCCGTGCCACCTGTGCGCCGATGCCGCCGAGACCCACAACCAGCACCGTCATCTCCGACACTTGTTGCATCTCCCACCGGCCTGTCCAGCGCCGCGCCTTTTGCTGGCGTAGCAAGCGTCCGAGACTCTTAGCGCCCGCAAAGACTCCGAAGACAGCGAACTCAGCCAACGGCCCGCCGTGCACACCTGCGGAGGTCGTGAACTTGATCCGCTTCAGCTGCTCAGAATCAAGATTGGCGGCTTTCACCTGGCTGCCGCCGCCGGCCGCCATCACGTGTACCCAGCGCAGACGTGGGTTTGCCTTTGCCGTGCGGTTGAGCACCGCCGGGTCGACATCCGGGATTCCGTACAGGGCCTCGGCACTGTCGAGCATCGTCTCGAACGCTTGCTGCTGTGCCGCGCTGCGTTGGAATTGAGGGTCGCCACTGAAGTCGGCGGGATGACGCATGGGCGGATACAGCGACTGATCACGAATGAGTGAGACGCGGGGCTCCAGTCGCTCAATCAAAGCGCAGTTTTCTTCGCTCAGCGGCGTGGCAACCACGACGCGCAGCTTCGGGTCTTGAGTCGCCACCATGACCTACCAAATCTTTCGACGCT
>DATLQP010000379.1:0-25064 GCA_035535155.1 Propionibacteriaceae bacterium | reverse complement strand
TGAGAGCGTCAAGGTGGCATTCGTTCCCAAGTTGCAGGGCATCCCCTATTTCGAGGCGATGAACGCCGGTGGCAAGGAGGCCGCCAGCAAGCTCGGCAACGTTGAGTGGCTCTACCAGGGGCCCACCAGCGCGGATGCCGCGGCCCAAGCAGACGTCGTCAACAGCTACATCCAGCAGAAGGTGAGCGCGCTGTTCATCGCCCCCAACGATCCTGACTCGATGGCGCCGTTGATCAAGCAAGGCATCGACGCCGGCATCAAGGTCGGTACCTCAGACACCGACGCGCCGAACTCTGAAAGGGAACTTATGGTGCTGATGGCCTCGGCCGAGGGCATCGGCCAGGCAGATACTGACGCCCTGATGAAGGCCATGGGCGGCAAGGGCAAGTTCGCCATCGTGTCCTGCGGCGAGACAGCGGCGCAGCTGAACCAGTGGATTGCAGAGATCAAGAAGTACTCGAAACAGAAGTACCCGGACGCCCAGTTGGTCGACACCGTCTACGCCGGTGAGGACGTCGCCAAGGCCACGCAGATGGCGACTGACTTGATGAACGCCCAGCCCGATCTCAAGGGATTCCTCGGTGTTTGCTCCACGGCCGGGCCTGGTGTAGCGCAGGCGGTGGACAATGCAGGGAAGACTGGCAAGGTCTTTACCGTCGGCATGGGTACGCCGAATGACATGAAGAAGTACCTCAATGACGGATCGGCGTCGGCCGGTGTCTTGTGGGACGCGAAGGCTCTCGGTTGCCTAACCGCTTGGGCCGGCATGCAGATGGCGCAGGGTCAGCAGTTCCAGCCCACCCAGACGGTGGACGCCTGCGGCCTTGACAGTGTCACTTACGACAGCGGGACAAAGATCCTACTGATGGGCAAGCCGCTGACCTTCACCAAGGAGAACGTCGGGGACTACAACTTCTAGGTCATACGAGCACCCGTGGCGGCCGACGAGCGGCCCGATGTCCTCTCGGAGGATCTGATGACCACAGCATCGACCGGTGACGGAACCGCCGGCGGCTCCGCGCCACTAGCCCAGGATCAGCGATCCGGGGAGGCCCACCTGGAACGCGCGTCTGGGACGGCGACGGCGGAGCCTCGCACGACCCGGCTGCACATGAGCGACATAGCTAAGCGCTTCGGGGCGGTACGCGCAATCCGGCACGCCGACATGACCGTGGATGTTGGACGGGTGCTGGCCGTGGTCGGTGAAAATGGCGCCGGTAAATCCACCTTGATCAAGATCTTGTCCGGCGCCGTCATTGCCGACACCGGCACCATCACCTACGAAGGCCGGCAGGTCTCGATCCGGTCAACTTCCGACGCGATGGCCCTGGGCATAGCGACGGTCTACCAAGAGCCGCAGCTGTTCCGTGAGCTAACGGTCACCGAGAACATTTTCATGGGCCGGGAGATCCGCAAAGGCGGGCGCATCGACTGGCCTGCCCAAACGCAAAAGGTTGTGGATCTCCTCGCGCTGCTGGAACTACCGCCGCGCTACGCCACCGCCGTTGTCGGGGACCTGTCGATCGCGGAGCAGCAGCAGGTCTCGATAGCCAAGGCGCTGGCGGGCGACGCGAACATTCTTATCCTCGACGAGCCCTCCGCCATCCTGACCGACGCTGAGATCGAGGTGCTGTTCCGGGTGGTTCGACGGCTCACCGAATCGCGCGTGTCGGTGATCTACATTTCCCACCGCCTCGACGAGTTGTTCCGCATTGCTCACGACGTTCTCGTTATGCGCGACGGGCGAACCATCGGCACGTACCCGATCGAGGAGCTGTCGGTGCGCAAGGTGGTTGAGCTGATGGTCGGCGGAATCCTCACCGATACCAAGCACGAACGAAAGATCGATCCGGAGACCCAGCCACGACTTGAACTTGCCGGCCTTGGCCGACGGGGCGAATACCAAGACGTCAATGTGGTTGTCCGGCCAGGTGAGATTGTCGGCCTCTTCGGACTTGTTGGTTCAGGTGTCTCCGAGATCGCCGACTCCATCTATGGCATCGATCACGCCGACTCGGGCCAGATTCTGCTCGACGGGCGATCGGTCGCTCCCCGCTCCCCGCTGCATGCCCAGCGCCTCGGAATTGGCCTGCTGCCGGCAGACCGTAAACAGCAAGGGATGTTCTCCTTCCAGTCCATCATGTTCAACATTTCGGTCGGGCACCTGACGCTGTTGAGCAAGCTCCGCGTCTGGGTGGACCGAGTCCGGGAACGCAAAGTCGCCCAGGACATGATCACCAGGCTTGCGGTGAAGACGCCGAGCGAGAACCAGCCGATCGGGGCGATGTCAGGGGGAAACGCGCAGAAGGTCGTGCTTGCTCGGCAACTGGTCGAACGACCTGACGTGCTGGTGCTGGCGGAGCCGACCCAAGGGGTAGATGTCGGCGCCAAGGAGGAGATTCACCGCATTATTCATGAACTGGCTGATGCTGGCACTGCAGTCCTGGTGGTCACCTCAGACCTGCCTGAGGCAATCCGCATCTCCGACCGGCTGCAGGTGGTCCGCAATGGAACCACCACCGTCGAATTCGGGCCCAACGCTACGCAGGTAGACGTTCTCGCGGCTGCAGCTGGCGACGTCGATGGTCAAGATGGCCGTGCAAAGGGAGCCGCATGAGCGTCGACGTCGCGGAGCGCGAGACACCTCCCTCTGGGCCACCGGAGACGACCAGGCGCCGTCATCGAGTCCTCGCGCCTCCGGTGACAGGCCAGGAAATCGTGCTGATCGGCGTGCTTGCCGCGCTGTGGGCCATCCTGGCCTTCGCGACACCAGCTTTCTTCACTCCAAGCTCCATTCAGCCACTTGTCGCCTCCGTCGCGCCGATCGCGTTGATCGGCATCGGCATGACGGTAGTGATCATCACCGGAGGGATCGACGTCTCGGTCGGCGCGGCGATTGCCGTGTGCTCGGTGATCACGGCGAAGCTGATCTTGGTGCAAGCAGGTCAAAGTCTGCCGGTCGCGCTGCTGGTCTCCATAGTGGTCGGTGGGCTGCTGGGGCTTCTTAACGGTGTGCTGATCGCGTACGGCCGAGTGCACGCAATCATCATCACGTTCGGCACCGCCAACATCTTCTTGTGGATCAGCCTGAAGATCTTCAACTCGAGCACAGTCAACAACATCCCGGACACTCTTGCCCCCCTCGGCAATGGCGCCGCGGGCCGCACGCTAGGAATCCCCAACTCTTTCGTGATCACGGTGGTGTTAGCCGCCATGGCCTGGTTCTACCTCCGCCACACTGCAGGTGGTCGGCACTTCTACGCCATCGGTGGTGATCAGCTCGCCGCCCAGCTGGCCGGCGTAAAGGTCCGGCAACGAATACTTGCTGCCTACCTGCTGACCGGATTGCTGGTGGGCCTCGCATCGACCTTCGTCGTGGCCCAGGGATCGAACCTCGGACAGAACGTCGGCAACGGAAAGGAGTTGGCCGTGATCGCCGCCGTCGTTATCGGCGGAACGTCGATCACCGGTGGGCGCGGTTCGGTATTAGGTACCGTGCTCGGCGCACTGCTCGTGCAGACCGTCGCATCCGGCGTTACGCAGCTTGGCTGGCGATCAGAGCTGTCCGACCTCTTCGTCGGCGTCGCGATCATCATCGCGGTCGGCGCCGATCTCATTCGTGAGCGGGCGAGGAGCAAACGATGACCGTCCCCACCCTCTCAGAGCCCGAGGCGACCACTCCCGACGAGCAGTCCGGTGCCCCCAGTCCCGAACGAACCGAATCAGTACCCGCCCGCATCCTGCGTGCCCTCCTGACTCAACGCATCGTTTTGCTAGCGGTGCTGGTCGTTGCAGTGGTGGTCTACTTCATCCTTTTGGGTGCAAACGGCTACCTGACAGCGAACTATGACTTCGACTACATGTCCGCTGCTCTGATCAACGCTGTGCCGCTGGCCCTGCTGGGCTTCGCAGAGCTGATCGTGATCCTCTCCGGACGCGGTGGCATCGATCTGTCCGTCGGTGCCATCGTTTCTCTAGCTGGAATGATCTTCGGCTTTGCCTACGGGCAGTGGGGCTGGCCGCTGTGGCTGGCGATCCTGATCACCATGGTGGTCGGCGCGGCGCTTGGTCTCGTCAACGGAATCCTGGTCGCCTACATCGGGTTCCCAGCACTGATCGCCACCCTCGCCACGTACTACACGTACAAGTCCCTTGCCGTGGTCATCAACAACCAGCGTCCGATCAGCACGCGTCCGATCCAAAACCTCTACGACTCGACGGCCCGCTCGGTCGAGCTGCCATTGATCGGCAGCTGGATTCCCAATGTGCCGAAGGGCATCTTCCTCTTCCTGCTACCCACCTTGGTTGTGGTCTGGCTGCTTCTCGCCCATACGACGTACGGTCGGCGCGCCTACGCCATTGGCACCAACGACGTCGCGGCGCGTTGGTCAGCCATCGGGGTGCGACCCACGCGCGCCGCTGCGTACACGCTTAGCGGCGCGATCTCAGGTCTCGTGGCGGTCGTGACCGTCGGCCAGTTCGCCTCGGCCCGCCCAGACGCGGGTGTGTCCGGCAACGGAATGGCCCTGCCGGCCATCACCATCGCGGTACTCGGTGGAGTCGCGATCACCGGCGGCATCGGCCGAGTGTCGGGGATCGTTCTCGCCACGCTGCTGATCGTGTGGATGAACGCGGGAATTCGGTTGGCCTTCGAAGGCAATGCCGGCCCACAGAATCAGCTGCTTGCCCTTGGCGTACTGCTGGTGTTCGCAGCGCTGCTCAACGGCTTCGCCCTCCGCCGCTACGGCGGCGCCGGATAGCTATCGAGGTTTGAGAAGATGTCTTCACTTATCGGGTGCCACGCGCTGGTATTCACTGGCGAATTCAACTCTCAAGGGATTGAGAGCTCGGTAAGCCGGGCCCGCGCGGCCGGCTTCGACCTCATCGAGTTTCCCCTCATGGAACCCGACACTTTTGACAGTGCGACGGCACGCCGGACGCTGGAAGCGGAAGGCATGCATGCCAGTGCGAGCCTCGGTCTGCCCCTCGAAGCCGACATCAGCAGCGACGATCCCTCGGTCGTTACCGCCGGCCGGCGCCTGCTCGACGTCGCCTTGAACAAGACCGCGGAGATGGGCGGATCCCATCTCTGCGGCGTGCTGTACGGGTCTATGCGTAAGCACATGTCGCCGGCCTCGGCCAGCGGTCGAGCAAGCAGCGTCGGCGCCCTGCGAACCCTTGCCGACCAAGCGTCGTCGCTCGGCATCGCCCTGTCGTTGGAGGTCGTCAATCGCTATGAGAGCAATCTGATCAACACCTCTCGACAGGCTTTGGAGTTCCTCAAGGAGGTCGACCGGCCCAACATTTCGGTGCACCTGGACACCTATCACATGAATATCGAAGAGTCCGACCTCTTTCAACCGATCCTCAATGCCAGCGATCGGCTCCGCTACATGCACGTCGGGGAGAGCCATCGCGGCTACCTCGGAACGGGCTCGGTGGACTTCGGCAGTGCTTTCCGGGCGCTCGACCGGATCAACTACGACGGGCCGATCGTTTTCGAGTCCTTCTCCTCTGCCGTGGTCTCGGCGACGCTGAGCAATACGTTGGGCATCTGGCGGAACTTGTGGAGCGATGGCGACGACCTCGCCGCCCACGCCAATCGCTTCATCCGCGACCAGCTCTCAGCCGTCCGGACGATCGAGTTGCACTAGTCGACATCGGCCTGAGCGGTGAGGCATAATAACGTTTCAACCCCGACCCGCACGACTCCTGGGAAGTGAGTACATGCCAACCTTCTCCGACATCTCCGACCAGCTGGCTAATCAGGCCATCGAGCTGCCTTCTTGGGCGTTCGGCAACTCGGGCACCCGGTTCAAGGTGTTCGGCTCGCCCGGCACGCCGCGGACGATCCAGGAGAAACTCGCCGACGCCGCCAAGGTGAACGAGCTGACCGGGCTCGCACCGAAGGTCGCAATGCACATCCCATGGGACAAGGTCGAGGATTACGGCGCGCTGCGGGACTATGCCGCTGGTCTTGGTGTGGCGCTCGGCACGATCAACTCCAACACCTTTCAGGACGACATCTACAAGTTCGGCAGCCTGACCCACATCGACGAGGCCGTACGTCGCAAGGCGATCGACCACCACTTCGAATGCATCGAGATCATGAACCAGACCCAGTCGCGGGACCTGAAGATCTGGCTCGCCGACGGCACTAACTACGCGGGACAGGGTGACCTCCGAGGGCGACAAGATCGACTCGCCGACAGCCTCGCGCAAATTTACGACCGTATCGGGCCCGACCAGCGGCTGGTGCTGGAGTACAAATTCTTCGAGCCCGCCTTCTATCACACCGATGTGCCCGACTGGGGCACCTCGTACGTGCAAGTTGCCGCGCTGGGGGACCGGGCAGTGGTTTGCCTGGACACCGGACATCACGCGCCGGGCACCAATATCGAGTTCATAGCCGCTCAACTGCTGCGGCTGGGGAAGCTTGGCTCGTTCGATTTCAACTCTCGCTACTACGCCGACGACGACCTGATCGTTGGCTCAGCGGATCCGTTCCAGCTGTTCAGGATCTTGTACGAGGTCGTGCGCGGCGGCGGCTACGGTCCCGACTCAGAGGTCGCCTTCATGTTGGACCAGTGCCACAACGTGGAGCCCAAGATTCCCGGGCAGATTCGTTCGGTGCTGAACGTGCAGGAGATGACCGCGCGAGCTTTGCTGGTTGATCGCGAGGCTCTGGTGGCGGCGCAAGAGGCCAACGACGTGCTCGGTGGCAACGGGATCTTGATGGACGCCTTCTACACCGACGTACGGCCCGCGCTGGCTGACTGGCGGGAGGGCCGCGGCTTGCCGGCCGATCCGATGAAGGCATACGCCGAGTCTGGGTATCAGAGCAAGATCGAGTCCGACCGTGCCGGCGGTACCCAAGCGGGCTGGGGAGCATGATCATGACGAATCACGTGGTTGCGGAATTGGTCGCTCGGTCCAACCGGCTGGGATCGGATCCGAAGAACACAAACTACGCCGGCGGCAACACCTCCGCCAAGGGCACTGAGACCGATCCGGTGACTGGCGAGCCGGTCGAGCTCGTCTGGGTGAAGGGTTCCGGTGGCGATCTGGGGACCCTGACCGAGTCGGGGCTCGCGGCGCTACGGCTTGATCGGATGCGGCAGCTGGTGAACGTCTACCCCGGTGTCGAGCGCGAGGACGAGATGGTCGCCGCGTTCGACTATTGCCTGCACGGCAAGGGCGGTGCGGCGCCTTCGATCGATACCGCGATGCACGGCCTGGTCGACGCGGTGCATGTTGATCATCTGCATCCGGATTCCGGGATCGCGGTTGCGACGGCTGTGGACGGTGAGGAGCTGACGGCCAAGATCTTCGGCGACAGGGTTGCGTGGGTGCCGTGGCGCCGGCCCGGCTTCCAGCTCGGCTTGGACATTGCCAAGATCAAGACGGCGAACCCGCAGGCCATCGGCTGCGTCCTCGGCGGCCATGGCATTACTGCATGGGGCGATACGTCTGAAGAGAGCGAGGCAAACTCGCTAGAGATCATCAACGCCGCGGCCACCTATATTGCCGAGCATTCCAAGCCGGAGCCCTTCGGTGCTGCCCTGGACGGGTACGCCGCGTTGCCCGATGATCAGCGGCGAGTCAAGGCGGCGGCACTTGCACCGACGTTGCGGTCCATCGCTTCCTTCGACAAGCCGATGGTGGGGCACTTCACCGATGACGAGCGGGTGCTGGAGTTCCTCTCCCGCAGCGAGCATCCTCGGCTGGCCGAGCTCGGCACCAGCTGCCCCGACCACTTCCTACGGACCAAGGTCAAGCCGCTGGTCCTTGATCGCCCGGCAGACGCGTCGGTGGAGGACAGCATCGCCCGGCTCGGCGAACTCCATGAGACGTACCGCGCCGATTACCAGGCCTACTACGAGCGCCACGCCACACCTGACTCGCCGCCGATCCGTGGCGCGGATCCCTTGATCATTCTCGTGCCGGGTGTCGGCATGTTCTCCTACGGCAAGGACAAGCAGACCGCCCGGGTGGCCGGCGAGTTCTACCTGAATGCGATCAATGTGATGCGCGGCGCGGAGGGCCTGTCGACGTACGCACCGATCGATGAGTCAGAGAAGTTCAAGATCGAATACTGGGCGCTGGAGGAAGCGAAGCTGCAGCGGATGCCAAAGCCGAAGCCGCTCGCCACGCGGATCGCACTGGTTACCGGTGCCGCTTCGGGCATTGGCAAGGCGATTGCGGTTCGGCTGGCCGCTGAAGGTGCATGCGTGGTGATCGCCGATCTTGACGCAGCAAAGGCTCAGGCCGCGGCAGCGGAGATTGGCGGCAGCGATGCCGCGGTCGGCATTGCCGCCGACGTCACGGACGAAGAGGCTGTGCAGACGGCGGTCGATGCCACGCTGCTTGCCTTCGGCGGCATCGACATCGTGATCAACAACGCTGGCCTGTCGCTATCCAAGTCATTGCTGGACACCACGGTCGCTGACTGGGATCTGCAGCACAACGTGATGGCCAAGGGTTCTTTCCTGGTGTCGCGGGCGGCGGCCAAGGCGTTGATCGAGCAGAAGCTGGGCGGCGACATCGTCTACATCTCCAGCAAGAACTCACTCTTTGCCGGCCCGAACAACATCGCCTACTCCGCCACGAAAGCCGACCAGGCGCATCAGGTGCGGTTGCTCGCGGCGGAACTTGGGGAACATGGCGTCAAGGTGAACGGCATCAACCCCGACGGTGTGGTGCGCGGCTCCGGAATCTTTGCCGGAGGTTGGGGGGCCAAGCGGGCCGCGGTCTACGGGGTGCCGGAGGAGGAGTTGGGCAAGTACTACGCCTCCCGGACACTGCTGAAGCGCGAGGTCTTGCCCGAGAACGTCGCCAACGCGGTCTTCGTGCTCTGCTCGGCCGATCTGAGCCACACCACGGGCCTGCACATTCCCGTCGATGCCGGTGTAGCTGCGGCTTTCCTCCGATGAGCGAGCGGGCTTCGACAGGCTCAGCCCGCAGATGTGCGCGATGACCAGCGGCTGGGTAGCCGCGGTTGATCTTGGCGCTACCAGCGGCCGAGTGGTGCTCGGCCATGTCGGCCCAGATCAGCTGAGCGTCGAGGCGGTGCATCGCTTTCCCAACGACCCCGTACGCATCGCGGATGGCTTGCACTGGAACATCCTCGAGCTCTACAGGAACGTCCTCGTCGGCCTGCGCAAAGCTGTCGACGTCCAGCCGGAGTTGGCGGGCATCGGCATTGACTCCTGGGCGGTCGACTATGGCCTGCTGAGTGGCGATCGTTTGATCAACAATCCATTCCACTACCGCGACGAGCGCACGGCAAAAGGCGTCGAGCTGGTCCACAAGATCGCCGATCATGCCACGCTCTATGTGGCAAATGGACTGCAGTTCCAGCCGTTCAATTCGATCTACCAGCTGGCCGTTGATCATGAAGCCGGCATCATCGATGAGCAGACCCGGATGCTCCTGCTGCCTGACCTACTGGGATTTTGGCTTACGGGCAATCAGGTCGCGGAGCGTACCAATGCCTCCACCACCGGCCTGCTCGACATCACCAGCGGAGCGTGGAATGCGACCTTGATCGACAAGGTGAACCTGCCACGCTCGCTATTCCCATCTCTCGTCGATCCAGGGTCACACATTGGCTCCTTGCGGGACGAGGTGGCACGTGAGGTAGGCGCCCAGGCGCCGTTGCATGTCATCGCGGTCGGGTCCCATGACACCGCGTCAGCGGTGGTCGGTGTTCCGATGATCGAGTCGGGTGCCGCGTACGTATCCTCCGGCACTTGGTCGTTGGTCGGTGTCGAGCTTGATCACCCGGTGCTCACCGAGGCGAGCCGGGAGGCCAACTTCACCAACGAGGGCGGTGTCGATAGCAAGATCCGCTATTTGCGCAATGTGACGGGCATGTGGCTACTCAGTGAGTCCATCCGGACGTGGGAGAAGGAAGGACTAGTTATCGAGCTGACGACGCTGCTCGATGAGGCTGCCGCGATCAGCACTCCGGTGCCGATCTTTGACGCGAACCATCCCAGCCTGCTGACACCTGGCGACATGCCTAGGCGGATCACGGCGCTGTGCGCTGATGTCATCGCAGCGCCACCCGACTCACCGGCCATGTTCGCCCGCAGCATCCTGGAGAGTCTCGCTGAGGCGTACGCGACCGCGATCGATGATGCCGAGCGACTCAGCGAACAGAAGATCAACACCGTGCACATCGTCGGCGGCGGCAGCCAGAACACGCTGCTGTGCCAGCTGACGGCAAACCGAACGGGTCGGCGGGTACTGGCTGGTCCCGTAGAGGCGACTGCCATCGGTAATGTGCTGGTTCAGGGAAGGGCGGCTGGGCTGGTGCAGGGGGAGCTTGCCGATCTCCGAAACCTGGTGGCGAGGACCTTCCGACCGGTGGAGTACCAGCCGCGCTGAGCAAACTGATGTGGCCGAGTTGATGAGGTGCCGATGAGAACTGCGCTGTTCATCACCTGCCTTGCCGACGCCCTGTTTCCCGAGGTCGGCAAGGCCACGGTGCGGGTTCTGGAGCGGCTCGGCCAGGACGTCGAATTTCCTTCCGAGCAGACCTGCTGCGGGCAGATGCATGTCAACACCGGATACCAAAAGCAGGCATTGCCCCTGGTCGAGCGGTTCGCGAAAGTCTTCGCGCCCTATGACGCGGTCGTCGCGCCATCGGGGTCGTGCGTCGGCTCGGTACGTCATCAACATGCGATGATCGCAAAACGGTTCGGCTCACCGGGCCTGGTGGAGCAGGTCGAGGCCGTGGCGGCCAAGACCTACGAGCTCTCTGAGTATCTCGTCGATGTGCTTGGCGTCACCGATGTCGGTGCCTATTTTCCACACCGCGTGACCTATCACCCAACCTGCCATTCGCTGCGCATGCTGGGGGTCGGCGACAAGCCGATCAAGCTTCTGCACGCCGTCGAAGCCTTGGAGCTGATCGAGTTGCCGGCGGCTGATCAATGCTGCGGCTTCGGCGGAACCTTCGCGATCAAGAATGCCGACACCTCGACCGCCATGCTGGCCGACAAGATGCGCCATGTGCTGGACACCGGTGCCGAGATCTGCACTGCGGGTGACAGTTCCTGCCTGATGCACATAGGTGGCGGCCTCTCGCGGATCCGTGCCGGCGCCAAGACGCTCCACCTCGCGCAGATCCTCGCTGCGACTCGGAAGGATCCGGTGCTGTGAATACGCAGGTCATGCTCGGTTTCCCCGCGATGCCGCCGCCTGCACCACGCGGGGTTGGCAATCTTCGCGGTGATGAGAAGTTCCCAGTCGCTGCCCGGGGAGCCCTCGCTGATACCCAGCTGCGGCGCAACCTGGGCAAGGCAACGACGACGATCCGGGCCAAACGGGCTCAGGTCGTTGCTGAACTGCCGGACTGGGAGGGGCTGCGCGAAGCCGGTCGTCAGCTCAAGGTTCACACCATGGCACACCTGCCCGATTACCTTGCCCAGTTGGAATCTGCTGTGATCGCCCGCGGCGGAGTGGTGCATTGGGCCCGCGATGCCAACGAGGCCAATGCGATTGTCATTGATCTTGTTCGTGGCAAGGGCGTCGATGAAGTCGTCAAGGTCAAATCCATGGCCACACAGGAGATCGGGCTCAACGAAGCGTTGCAAGCTGTCGGCATCGCCGCGCTGGAAACTGATCTTGCCGAGCTGATCGTGCAGCTCGGTCATGACAAGCCATCGCACATTCTGGTCCCGGCGATCCACCGGAACAGGGCGGAGATCCGGGAGATTTTCCTGCGTGAGATGGTCGACGTCGACCCAGCGCTCACAGACGAGCCGGCGGCGCTCGCCAGTGCTGCTCGGAAGCACTTGCGCCGCAAATTCCTCGCAGCCAAGGTGGCGATCAGCGGAGCGAACTTCGCGATTGCGGAGACCGGAACGCTGGGTGTCGTGGAATCAGAGGGCAACGGCCGGATGTGCCTCACTCTGCCCGACACCTTGATCACGATCATGGGCATCGAGAAACTCGTGCCTCGCTGGCAGGACCTAGAGGTCTTTCTCCAACTTTTGCCCCGGTCATCAACGGGCGAGCGGATGAACCCCTACACCTCTATGTGGACCGGCGTGACTCCCGGCGACGGGCCGCAAGAGTTCCATCTGATCTTGCTCGACAATGGCCGCACCGCCGTTCTTGCCGATGCGGACGGTCGGGACGCGCTGAACTGCATCCGGTGCAGCGCCTGTCTGAACGTCTGCCCGGTGTACGAGCGGACCGGAGGCCACGCGTACGGATCGGTCTATCCGGGTCCGATCGGCGCCATCCTCTCCCCACAGCTGACCGGCATCGAGGACAACGCATCATTGCCGTACGCTTCGTCGCTGTGCGGCGCCTGCTATGACGTCTGCCCGGTCAAGATCAACATTCCAGAGATCTTGGTGCACCTGCGCGCCAAGCACACCGAGACGTACGCAGCAGAGCATCGAGTGCCGAGCGCTGAGGCCTCGGCGATGAGCGCGGCTGCCTGGGTGATGAGCAACCCCAAGCGCTGGACGTACGCTCTCCGCAGTGGGCGGCTGGGCCGCATTCTGGGCCGCAAGCGCGACGTGATCGGTGATGTGCCGTTGCCGATCGCGAAGCAGTGGACCGACGCCCGTGACTTCGCCCGTCCGCCCCAACAGACGTTCCGCGATTGGTGGGCTGCGGAGCACGGGGGAGAGCGGTGAGCGCTCGGGATGAGGTGCTGGCGCGGATTGCGGCCGCTCATGGTGCCGCACCACCACCGAGCCTTCCGTACGACGCGATCAGTCGGGACTATCAGACCAGCTCGGACTCCTCAACTGAGACGCTGACCGAGCTGTTGATTGATCGGTTAGTGGATTATCGAGCACTCGTACGGCGGTGCTCGGCTGATGATCTTGCCGCGGTGATCGCCGAGACGCTCGCCGAGCGTAGTGCCCAAACAGTCGTAGCACCCGCCGGCTCGGATCCCTCGTGGACCGCCAGCAGTTCCGCGGAGGTGCTCACCGACGGATCATCCGCCGATGATCAACTCAGCGTTTCTGAACTGGATGCGGCCGATGGCGTCATCACCGGCTGTGCCGCGGCGATCGCCGAAACCGGGACCTTGATCTTGGACGGCTCACCGGGGCAGGGTCGGCGGGTCCTGACCCTTATCCCGGACTATCACCTCTGCGTGGTGTTCCGCGACCAGATTGTTCCCGACGTTCCCCAGGCGCTGGCCAGACTCGAAGCGACCCGGCCGCTGACCATGGTCAGCGGACCGAGTGCGACCAGCGACATCGAGCTGAACCGGGTGGAAGGCGTACATGGGCCGCGCACACTCGAGGTGATCATCGTGGGCCCTTCGACAGGCTCAGGGCGCATGGACAGGAGTGAATGATGCCTCGGTATTGCCTGCTCGGCCACGTGGACGCCAGCCGCCTCGATGAGTATCGCGAGATTCACCGCGCGGTCTGGCCGGAGCTATTGGAAGCACTGCGCGACGCCGGCTGGCGCAACTACTCCCTTTTTCTGCGTGATGATGGCCTATTGATCGGCTACGCGGAAGCCGACGATCTTGCGGCAGCCCAGGAGAAGGTGGCCCGCACCGAGGTCAATGCTCGCTGGCAGGCCGCCATGTCAGAGCTCTTCCAGACCGAGGGTGCTCCCGATGAAGCCTGGGAGATCATCCCGGAGGTGTTCAACCTCGAAGATCAACTGCGGGCGTCAGCAATAGATGCTGGTCACGACTAATGATCGTGTCTAGAGCCGAAGTAGCTCGGCGGCGGTGCCGGTGTCGGTAACCAAGACGTTGACCCATCCGCCCATAACGGCCGCGTGAATGGCGATGTGTTTGCTCTCGCCGCCGGCGATCCCGATCCGTCGTGGGATCACCCGCAGGGTGTCGGGGTCGATGCCGACGACACGGTCGTCAAGATCACTAGGCACCAGGCTCCCCGCGGAGTCGAAGAACCGTTGGCAGACATCGCCAACCGCGCCAGCCTCGAGTAGCTTGCGCTGGATGGCGGGATCCACGGCATTGCCGCTGGCCTGAAGAAGCGGCGAGGGCGAAAGCCCGCCGATGCCCACCAGCGCCATAGTGAGCCGGGTCCATTCGCTGGCAACTGATTCCATCGCCGGGTCGTTCAGCAAGCTGTCGCGCATGATCTTGTTGCCCACCAGGCCTGGGGCGGGAACGAACGTGGCGGTGGCACCGAGTAGTCGAGCGAGCTCGCTGAGGAGCCGGTTGCCCTGGGTCTGTGCAGATGACGCTCCGTGTCCTCCCATGAGCTGAATGACACTCTCGGCGCCAGCGACCCGGAAAGGTCGCATCCGATCGACGACGGCGAGCAGAGTTTGACTCCAACTGGAGACACCGATGCGTTCCCGGCCCGTCAGGGTGGTTTCCAGATAGGTGGCACCGGCAGATCCGAGTGCGGCAATGATGTCTTGATCGCTGCCTTCGACATCGACGACGACTGCTTCGGCCAGGCCATGCTTCACCTCGAGCGCTTCTTCGACCTCGGTGTGTATGCCCGGCGCTACGGCCACCACCGTACGAACGATGCCCAGCTCAGCAGCGCGTTTGAGCAGCCGGGAGACCCGTGCTTGGGAGAGATGAAGGGTGTCTGCGATGTCGGTTTGGCGGATTCCGCGCTCGTGATACATCCGCGCGACCTTGGTGATCAGCCGGAGTTGCCCGTCGGTCGGGGCTCGAGCAATGCTCCCGGGCGGTGCCGCCATGGCCGAAACCTCCTGAGCGTGGCCTGGCGCCCATCCTGCCAGGCTCTAGCGAATATTGATGCACTGCCGCAGCGCCTGCGATCAGGCGTCCTCCTGATGTGTGACCCATCTGGGGGTCGTTTCCGCGCAGATCAAAATCGACGGCTCGTAGCGGTCGAAATCGATGGCGACATAGTTCGGCGGGCGGTCCCCAAACTTCAGCACCCGACCAGTACGGGGATCGATCAGCCAATACTTCGAAGGCACCCGGCCGTCCGCGTCGAAGAACACCCAAGGCCCGCCGTGCTCGGCATAGCCGAGATAGAACACGCCTGGATCTAAGAGACCACGGGCGTTCGACGACACGTCCCAGCACGGCCTGGCCTCCGCGATCGGAAGATCATCCAATATCTTGCCGACCAGACCGACGTAGCGGCTGCCCTCGAAGTCCAATGCCTCCTTCCAGCCCGCACCTTCGGCCAAAAAGTACGAGCCGTGACCCGGCTCGTTTGGATGGAGCCGCCATTGCCACATGCTGGCCGCTCCGTACGCCACTCCCATCAGGGCGCCGGCGCAGACATTGCACCAGGCCTCGTGGCCCTGCCACCATCCCTCAGCGACTCCGCGACGGCCGTTGTGCTCATAGCTCGGCTCACCATTCATGATCGGCTTCGGCGGCCGCTGTGCCCACATGGTCGCGAGTCGGTCCGGGACGTGATCACCCATATGTCCGGTTTGGCAGGACTGAAAGTCGAGCCAGTCGGCGTCCTGATGCTCGTCATTGCGATGATGCGGCCGATAGTGGATTCCGGTTGGTTGGCCGTACGCGTCCCAGGTCTGGATTTCCCGACCGCCGGCCTCAACCTGTGGCTCGATGCCGGCGCCGTCGCCACAGGGCAGGTAGATGGCTGGTCGGGCGCCAAAGCGCGCCACTAGATAACGGCAGTAACGCGCGTAGTCGTCGGGCGGAACCACCGGCCCGGCCACGTCAAGTCCTTTCCAGCCGAATCCATGGAAGACCGGCTGCAGCACCGGCGTAATGCCGTGGTTGATCAAGGTCTCGATGATCTTGTCGAAGTACTGGAAGTACTCAACGTTGATCTTGGTGAGACGGCCCTCAGACAAATCATGAAAGCCGACCTCGAAGCCCTCATCGATGTTGCGGCCGACTGGTCCGCGCGCGTTCATATCTGGCTGAACAGTCATCAGCAGCACGGCATTGAAGCCCCTCACCTGGCGGTCAGCAGCGTAGGTGGCGACGTCAGCGACGGTGGCTCGGAAGGGCATCGCCCACGCCGTATCGAAGACCCAGAACGCGGGCGACCCATCGGCGTAGCAGAAGCTGCGGCCGGACGGGTGTGCCGAGACAAAACCCCGGATCAGCGCTCGATGGGGATGATCTTGCGTGGGTGGGCCGGTGATCAAGGCGCCAGAGGCAGGCGTGAAGTCATGATCAGGTTCGTCCGAGTGAACGCTCCACTGCCACTCTCCCTCGGGGTGAGTGGAGACAAACCGGACCCGGTACGTGATCCCGCCGTCCCAGAACACCGGACGCCGGAGCTGCCGCCCACTGCTGTGGGTGAAGACCACCCAGGCGTCGACGTCGGTGTAGGGGTTGGCGACCTCAGGACCGACGAAGGCGATGTCGATTTCGCCCCATTGGTGTGCGATCTGGTGCTGCATATCAGGCTGCCTAAGAACTCGGGACGAACCGAGTGCGGCTGATTTCCCCGGACCAATGCTGCCGGCGTTGCCGGCGTTCGGTCGGGTCAAGGATCGAACGATAGATCTTTCCGCTGCTGTAAGTCGGCCAAGCTGATTCCTGGCCGAGTGCGTGCCAGGCCAGTTTCGCTGCACCGAGCGCCGAGACCTCGGCCATCTCACTCAACTCGACCTCACGGCCGAGGAGGTCGGCTTGCGTTTGGACGACCAACGCTGAACCGGTGGCGCCGCCGTCGGCTCTGAAGACACGGAGCGGTACCGATCTCTCCTCGACTACGTCGACAATGTCGCAGATCTGGTGGCTGATGGAGTCGACAGCAGCGCGAGCGAGGTGTGCGCGGCCGGTGGCCTCGCTCATGCCCGAGATTAGGGCATGGGCGTTCCTGTCCCAATGCGGAGCGGCCAAGCCCGCGAAGGCCGGAACCAGCGTGACGCCGCCGCTGTCCGGCACTGTCTCGGCCAGGGCCACAAGATCGGCAACGCTGCCATCGGTGAGCAGATCCGCCCCCCACGCGAGCGTGGCGCCTGAGGACAGGATGTTCCCCTCCAGGGCATAAGTTGGCGACCCGCCGATGACCCAGGCCAGCGTTACCGGGATCCGGGCATCGCCTGCCGAAAGGTCGCCGACTGGGGCCATGACTGAGGATCCGGTGCCGTAGGTGGCCTTCGCCATCCCCACCTCCGTGCAGCCCTGGCCGAAGAGCGCGGCGTGTGAATCTGCCATCACGGCAAGGATCGGTGTGCCGTCCGGCACCAGTGGCACCCCACTCGTGGTCCCGAAGCCGTGGTCTGAGGCGACAGCGGTGGGCAGGGTAGTGGCCGGTATGCCGAAGACATCCAGCAGCTCGCTGTTCCAGTCCAGCGCTGTGATGTCGTACAGCAGAGTGCGGGAGGCATTGCCCGCTTCGCAGAGATGCTCGACGCTGCCAGTAAGCTGCCACACCAACCACGAGTCGACGGTCCCAAGTCGTACGTCCTCGACCGGCACTCCATCCGGCAGGTGGTCGATCAACCACCGCATCTTGGGTGCGGAGAACATCGGGTCGACCCGCAAACCCGTGCGGGCATTGACCAATTGCCGATCCTGCTCGGTCACTGACTGACTACACCAGGTCGCGGTACGGCGGTCCTGCCAACCGATCACCGGACCTAGAGGCGTCCCGGTGCTGGCCCGCCAACCAACCACCGACTCCCGCTGAGTCGAGAGCGCGACGCCCCGGATCTCGGCGTCAGCTGCGCTTTCCAAGCAGGCTGCCATCGCCTCAAGCACGCTCGTCCAGATGCGCTCCGCGTTTTGCTCGACCCATCCAGGACGCGGCGAGGAGACACCGACTCGCGCCGTACCACTAGAGACACAACAACCATCTGCGCTGATCAGAGCCGCTTTCGAGTTTGTCGTTCCCTGGTCAATGGCCAAGATCACCTCACCTGTGGATGTTGCCGCCACCTGCTCCTCCTCGTGTCAACGCACAAGTCTTTCAGGTCAGCTGACCGGCTTAATGTTGACAACGGCGACCTCCTGATTGAATATACAGTAGTGAATAGATAGTACGTGACCCCGAGGATGCCATGGATGGCCCAGGCAAGCGCCGCGTGATCATCGACAGCGACGCCAAGAACGAGGCGGACGACCAGTTCGCGATCGTCCACGCGCTCTTGTCACCATCGCTTGACATCCGGGGCCTGATCGCTGCTCACTTCGGCGCGTCGCGCAGCGGCCGCAGCATGCAAGAGTCCCGGGATGAGATCGATCTGCTGCTCAACCTGATGCAACTTGATCAGCAGGTGACGGTTGCTAACGGCGCACCGACCGGTATTCCCGATGAACAGACTCCGCTGGTCAGCGACGGAGCCCGTCTGATCATTGCGGAGAGCAAACTCGCCGCCTCGAATGATCCGCTGTACGTTGCGTTCCTCGGGCCCCTGACCGACATGGCGTCTGCGATTCTGCTCGACCCAGACATCGTCGATCGCCACATCGTCGTGATCTGGATCGGTGGCGTCGGCTACGGCGGCGTCGAGACCTATCCCGGTGTGGAGTTCAACCTGCGCAACGACATCGCCGCCGCCAATGTCGTCTATGACTCCCGCATCACCGTGTGGCAGGTGCCCAGCAACGTCTACTCCCAAGTCTCGGTCAGCTACGCCGAGCTGGAGGAGAGGATCGGCGGCAGCAGCAAGCTCGCCGACTACTTGATCAGCCAGATGGTGGAGTGGAACCGCAACTACTGGCCGGAGCCGATTGAGTCCCGTTCCTTAGGAGACTCTCCGGCAATTTCATTGATGCTGTATCCCCGCGGCGGCAATTTCCGCATTGTTCCCGCCCCGCGATTCGGCCAGGAAGGTCACTACCTCCCTGGCTCCGGGCATCCCATCCGCATCGTCGAGTCGGTCGACGTCCGGTTTCTGCTAGAAGACATGTTCGCCAAGATCCGCAAGTTCGGCCGGGAGTCGGCATGACCCTCGTGCCCAACCCTTTCAGGCAAAGGAGACTGACATGACTGGAACGTACACGCGCCGCGGGTTCCTCGGCCTTTCTGCGGCGGCGGTCGCGGCTAGCGTCGCAGCTTGCACCGGTGGGGGCGCGGCGCCGGCTCCGGCCGGTGGCGGAGGGTCGTCCGCACCGGCCTCGAACGACCTGCGCGTCTTTACTTACGAGGACAAAAGCACGATTGGCCTGTTCAAGGAGCAGATCGCCAAGTTCGATGCCCAAGCGGGCACCACTACGACGGTCGACAACCTGCCAGGCTCAGGTGCCGCGGTGTATCCCGACAAGCTGCGTACCGAGTTGCTCGGTGGCAAGGGTCCTGACGTGTGGCGGATCTGGGGCGGACAGATTGGAGCCCCCTTCGTCAAGGCGAAGCAGGCCATGGACCTCGCGCCCTACTTTGAGAAGTTCGGTTGGGACTCCAAGATCAACACGGCGGCGATTGCGGGCATGACTTTCGATGGCGTGAAGGGCGGCCTGCCCTACATCGCGCTCGGGATCGGCTGCTGGTATAACAAGGCCGCCTTCAAGAAGGCGGGCATCGCGGGGGAACCGAAGAGTTACGCCGAGATGGAGGAGGCCAACGACAAGCTGGTGTCCGCTGGGATAACCCCGGCCGGACTAGGCGGCAAATATGGCTGGGACATCATGCGGCTTTACGAGTACTTGTTGGAGACGTCAGCAGGGCCTGAGCTACACGACAAGCTCCTTACCGGGCAGGAGAGCTGGGATCGTCCTGAGGTCGTCACTGCCTTCACCAACTTCAAGAAATGGCAGGACAAGAAGTGGCTGCCAGACGGGGCTCTCGGTCTAGATCCAGCCGACGTCGAGCTCTGGTACGTACAGGGTAAAACCGCGTACACGATCACGGGGCCGTGGACCGAGGCGCAGGCTATCCAGTCGGCCAAGAAGGACTCCGCCGACTTCGGAGTCTTCCAGCTGCCGACCGACCAAACGCCCAATCGACACTCCGGTTTCGTTGAGGGTTACATGATCAACGCCAAGTCCGGAAATCCCGACAAGTCGGCCGAACTGCTGGACTTCATCGTCAAGCCGGAAACGCAGCAGGCGCTCAAGATCACTGCATCAACGGTCACCGGTGCGGAGCCAGATCAAAAGGAGTTGCCGCTGTCCTACCAATGGTCGCAGGGGCCGGGAAAGCAACCGTTCTACACCATCCAGGATCAGGCATTCCCCAAGAAGGTAGCCGACCAGTATTTCTCGATTCAGAGTGACGTGTTGCAAGGCAAGACCAGCCCAGCCGAGGCTGCAAAGCAGATGCAAGACGCGGTGTCGGCCTGGGCTAAGAGCTGATATCCGTGGGCGCGGCAACGCTCGAGGCGACAGCTGTCGACACTCCGGTCGTCCGGCGCCGACGCAAGAAGTACGGCGGTCTGAACGCTTGGCTGTTCGCGTTGCCGGCGCTGGCTGTATATCTGATCTTCCTGGTTTATCCAGCGCTCTCATCGTTGTGGTTCAGCTTCACTGACTGGGACGGTCTGAGCCCGACGTACAACGTTGTTGGGCTGCAGAACTACCGTGCTATGCCAAAGGACCCGGTGGTCATCCAGGCAGTGATCAACAACATCATCTGGACTGTGGTGACCATCGTCTTCCCGGTCGTCATCGGTCTGGCCTTGGCCATGGTTCTGAACGGCAAGGTGCGTGCAAAGCCCGTACTGCGGCTGATCTTCTATACACCTGCCGTCATGCCACTGGTTGCGGTTGCATCAATCTGGGGCTGGCTCTACAACCCGCAGTACGGTGCAATCAATGCCTTCCTGCGACTGATCGGACTGGACAGCCTCGCTCAACCGTGGCTTGGGCAGGACTCGACCGCCCTGGCCGCGGTCATGGTGCCTGCCATTTGGCTTCGCGTCGGCTTCCCGATGCTGCTGTACTTGGCCGCTCTACAGGGCATCAACACGGAGATGTACGAGGCCGCGACGGTGGACGGCGCTACCAAATCCCAACAGTTCTGGCACATCACCATGCCGAGCCTGCGGCCGGCTCACTACATCGTCATCGCGCTGTCGCTGATCGACTCCTTCAAGGTCTTCGACCTGATTTACGCCATGACCTACGGCGGACCTGGCACAGCCACCCAAGTCATGGGGACATGGATGTACTTCAACGTCTTCCAGTACTACCAGGCTGGCTACGGCACCGCGATCGCCGTAGTGATCACCGTCGTTGCGATTGCCGTCAGCATTCCCTACGTTCGTTCCCAGACCAAGGAGCATGCAGCATGAGTAGTTCTGCTGAAGTTGCCCCGGTCGCGGCGCTGCCGGACGCGCATCTTTCCCCGACCGACGAACCGGGCCGCGAACCCAAGAAAAAGGGCGGCATCGGGATGACTATTGTCCTTACGCTGGTCGCCTTGCTGTGGATCTCGCCTCTGGTGCTGCTGGTGATCACCGCTGTGCGCCCGCTGTCGGACTTCACTGCGAACGGACCGCTGTCATGGCCTCAGGAGTGGACCCTGCAGAACTTCGCCGACGCTTGGGGGGTTGGCAACTTTGCTACCACGTACCGGAACAGCGCGTTTCTGCTGATCTTGAAGGTTCCGCTTGGCGTATTGATCTCAGCGATGCTGGCCTTTGCGCTGGCGAAACTTCGGATTCGTTTTGGAACCGTGATCATGTTCGCGGTCTTCCTGGGCCTGACCATCCCGATCTACATCACGATCGTGCCGGTCTTTGTGCTGCTGCGCAGCATGGGCGCGGTTGACAGTGTTCCTGGTCTAGTGGGGCCATACCTGGCGTTCGGTATCCCGTTCGAGGTTCTCGTTCTGCAGTCATTCTTTCGGCAGCTTCCGGACGAGCTCATCGAGGCAGCAAAGATGGACGGCGCCGGCCCATGGCGGATCTTTTTCACACTCATCCTGCCGCTGTCCACTCCCGCTCTGGTCACGGTGTTCATCCTCGACGCTGTGGCGACGTGGAACGAGTTCTTGTTTGCGCTGATCTTGCTGAGCTCTGACGCGAACAAGACCATTCCAGTCGGGCTGTTGAACTTCCAGGGTCAGTTCTCCAATAACAACACGGGATTGGCCGCCGGGATCTTGATCGCCGTCGTGCCGATCTTGATCGCTTATATCTTCCTCCAGCGCTGGATTGTCGGCGGCCTGACCGCTGGAGCCACCAAGGGTTGAGCGATGATCATCTCAACGCTGCCTAGGAGATTGGAGTCTTAACCATGAGTGAGATGCCGGTTTTTGGCGCGGGTATCTGGCACTTCGCCACTTACAAGGACCGCTACGCCACTGAGGGCTACGGCCCGCCCGTCGGACTGTTGGAGCAGATCGACAAGGCTGGGGCGGTTGGTGACCTCTCTGTTGTCGACCTGAACTGGCCGTTCGCCGGATTCGACGGCAGTCTGGACGACGTCAAGGCGGCGCTGGAGCGGAACCGGCTTCGCGCCGTCGCCATTACGCCGGAGATCTATAACCGGGACTACGTGAAGGGTTCGATCACCAACCCGGATCCCGCCGTTCGTGCCCAGGCTCTGAAGGTGCTCAACGAGGCGACTGAACTTGCCAAGGATCTCGGCTGCGACTACGTCAAGCTGTGGTTCGGTCAGGACGGCTGGGACTATCCATTCCAGGTCGACTACCACGACATCTGGAAACTGGCGGTCGATGGGCTTCGCGAGCTTATTTCGCCCCATCCGGAGATCAAGTTCGTGATCGAGTACAAGCCACGCGAGCCGCGCAACAAGATCATCTTTCCGAACGCAGCCCGCACCTTGCTCGGCATCCAGCAGGTCGGACTCGATAATCTGGGCATCCTTCTCGACTTCGGCCATTCCATGTACGGTTTGGAAACGCCGGCCGATGCCGCGCAGCTGTGCATCGATGCGGGCCGATTGTTCGCGATCGATGTCAACGACAACTTCCGCGGCTGGGACGACGACATGGTGGTCGGCTCGGTCCACCTCGTTGAGACCTTCGAGTTCTTCTACACACTGCGCAAGAACAGCTGGGATGGCGTCTGGCAGCTTGATCAATTCCCGTTCCGGGAGGACAGCGTAACGGCGGCGAAGGTTGCGATCCGCTTCCTCAAGGCCCTGCATGGTGCGCTGGACGCCCTAGATGTGGAGGCGCTTCGCGAGGCGCAGGCCTCCCATGACGCGCTCGCCGCTCAACGGCTCGTGCAGGATGTGCTGCTGAGCTCCATGGCGCGTACCAACGAGAGCCAGAACGCATGACCGCATTAGCTTCCGAACACATCACCATGCCGGTCTTCCACCGGCTACCAGATGCGCATCGCGACGAGCAGATCGCGCACATCGCAGAGGCGGCGAAGCAAATCCGCATCCAGGACCTGAAATTGGTCCACTACGCAGGTGCCGGCCACATTGGTGGTGACCTCTCCGCGGTTGACATCCTCGCGACGCTCTATGGCGCGGTCTTGAATGTCACGCCCGAGACGGTCGACGATCCCGAGCGGGACCGATTCGTCCTCTCCAAGGGCCACATCGCTGGCGCTCTCTACGTCACCCTGGCTGCCTTTGGTTTCCTGCCGGTAGAGGATCTGGCCACCTTCCTGAAGCCGCTGTCCAAGCTCAACGGTCACCCGAACCGCAACTATGTCCGGGGCGTCGAAGCCAATACTGGTCCGCTCGGTCACGGGCTACCGATAGCGGTCGGCCACGCACTCTCAGCCAAGTTGGACGTTTCCCGGCGACGTACCTATGTGCTCGTCGGCGATGGCGAGCTTCAGGAGGGCAGCAACTGGGAGGCCATGATGGCCGCCTCCCATTACGAGCTCGATCGGCTCACTGTGATTGTGGACCGCAACCGACTGCAGCAGGGGGCGACCGTGCGTGAGACCAATGATCTTGAACCGCTTGATCAGAAGGCGACCGCGTTTGGGTTCGCGGTGGTCGAAGTCAATGGTCATGATCATGACGAACTGTTCGATGTGTTGTCCTCGGTGCCGTTCCGGCCGGGCAAGCCCACGTTCGTGATCGCACATACGCACAAGGGACACCCGATTTCGTTCATGAGCAACAACGCGGCATGGCATCACAAAGTCCCGTCGGTCGAACAGCTGGAGCTAGCGCTGGACGAGCTCACCGCAGTCGATGGCCAAGGAGGTCCAGCATGACGGACACGATCTCAGGCTCCCAAGTCTCGATAGCCGACCGGCCGCGCTTCGACTGCCGCAATGCGTACGTCGAAACTCTCGCCGAGCTGGCGCACGAAAACCACCGCATCGTCGGCGTCGTCAATGACTCGGTTGGCTCTAGCAAGCTCGATGCATTCAAGAGAGCCTTTCCTGACAGATTGATCAATGTCGGTATCGCCGAGCAAGACATGGTCGGCGTGGCAGCCGGACTGGCCAATGGAGGCCGGATTGCCTTCGTATCTGCTGCATCCTGCTTCCTGACCGCCCGAGCGCTGGAGCAGATCAAGGCCGACGTTGCGTACTCCAACCGCAACGTGAAGTTGTGTGGCATGAGCCCGGGAATGGCGTACGGCGAACTCGGCCCCACGCATCATTCGATCGAGGACATCGCTTGGCTCCGAGCCATCGACAACATCACGATCGTGGTGCCGGCCGATCCGATCGAGACGGCCGCGGCCATGCGCTGGGCGGCTGAAATCGAGGGGCCGGTGTTCATCCGGGTCAGCCGGATGAGCGTGCCGGAGGTCTATGCCGAGGATTACAGATTTGTGCCCGGTAAGGCGGTGACGCTCCGGGACGGCGATGACGTGACCTTGATCAGCAATGGCACCGTCCTGTGGCGTGCTTTGGTCGCCGCGGAGCAGCTTGAAGACGAAGGCATCAATGCCCGGGTGATTTCCATGCCCACGGTAAAACCGCTGGACACGGAGGCGGTTGTGCAGGCTGCCCGGGAAACGCGTGGCATCGTCACCGCTGAGGAAGCCACCGTCGCCGGTGCCCTGGGCGGCGCGGTGGCCGAGGCGGTGGTGCAGAACCATCCGACCAAGGTGAAGATCTTGGGCGTTCCAGAGTTCGCACCAACCGGCTCGGCCGGCTTCCTGCTTGATCGCTACCGGATGTCCCCAGAAGGCATCGCCGCGGCGGCTCGGAAGTTGATCACTTAGACTCACGGATACCAGCCGGCGAGGATCGCCACAACGAGGACGATGAAGTAGCCCTCGACTCCGTGCACGATCACGCCCATCCAGAAACTGCGGTACCGCTTGGTGGCCCAGGCGTAGCCG
>DATLQP010000378.1:0-3076 GCA_035535155.1 Propionibacteriaceae bacterium | reverse complement strand
AGCGAGCGGAGCAATCTAATGTGAATCGCGACGCGAACGAGCCCGTCGTTTGCCTTCGTGCATGGCTTGGACACGTGCGACAGGGATGGTGTGCCCCTCGGCTACCAGGTCGACATCCAACGGCTGGGCCGTCGGCATCTGATCCGCCCACGGATCGGTCCCAGCCAGCAGTCCGGCCGCGTTGCGAACCGTGAAGTCGGCCGGGGCAACCTGATCGAGATCCTCCCAGGCAATCGGAAATGAGACGGGTACGCCGGGCCGGATCCGCGGGCTGTACGCGGATACTACGGTCGCGCCACCGACACGTGTCGAGTCGAGGAAAACCTTGCCGTGGCGCTCATCCTTGACGAAAGCCGTCGTCGCCAGATCTGGGTCGATCCGCTCGGCCCGTACGGCCACAGCGCGCGTCGCCGCGGCCACGTCTTCAGGTGCCGTCCCGGCCGCGAGAGGCACGAACACATGCAAGCCCTTGGCACCGCTGGTCTTCACGGCACCGGCCATACCCGCATCATTCAGCGTTTGGCGGATCAGGTAAGCAGCCTGCACGACTACGGGGAAGGCTGCTCCTTCCGGGGGATCCAGATCAAGGACCAGATAGTCCGGATGGGCCGGATCGGTCATAGTGAAGAGGGTCACGTGATATTCCACGGCCCGCTGGTTGCCGAACCAGAGCAGCGTACGGGGGTCGTTGCACAGCGCGTAGGTCACTTCTCGGCGCGACGCCTCGGCCCAGATCCGCACTCTGGGCACCCAGTCAGGGGTGTACTTGGGCAGGTTCTTCTGCATGAAGGGCGGCTGACCAGGTCGAATTCGGATGACCGACAGCGGCCGGTCGGCTAAACAGGGCAGGATGCAGGCCGAGACCGCGTCAAAGTAGTCGATCAAGTCGCGCTTGGTTGCACCAGCGCCGTCGAAGAGCTCCTCATCAAGGTGGGTCAGCGAGACGCCATCTCGCACGTCCCCCTCGCCACTCATCGATAATCCTCGCCCGTGCTTGCCTCAGTAGCGGATTCGCGTACGGCCTCATCCGGATAGTTCTCCGGAAAGTGGCACGCCACTCGATGACGCGGTAGCAGCTCGACCAGCGGAGGCTCCTGGGTTCGGCAGATTTCTTGCGCCTTCCAGCACCGGGTGTGAAACCGGCACGCCGGCGGGGGTGAGATGGGGCTGGGCACGTCCCCGGTCAGCAAGATCCGCTCACGCTCTTGGCGGCGCCTGGTGTCCGGGACAGGCACGGCTGACATCAACGCCACGGTGTAGGGATGCATCGGCCCGCCGTACAACGCTTCCGCGTCGGCCAGCTCGACGATCTTCCCGAGATACATCACCGCTACTCGATCCGAGACATAGCGCACCACCGACAGGTCATGGGCGATGATCACATACGTCAGGGCGAAGTCCTCCTGTAGGTCCTCCAGCAGGTTGAGGATCTGCGCCTGAATCGAAACGTCCAGAGCCGAGACCGGCTCGTCGGCCACAATCAGCCGCGGCTTCAGCGCGAGGGTGCGGGCGATCCCGATGCGCTGTCGTTGGCCCCCGGAGAACTCGTGCGGGTAGCGGTTGTAGTGCTCGGGATTGAGCCCCACCGCGGCAAGCAGATCTTGGACCGCTTTCTTGACCCCGCCCTCCGGCGACACGCCTTGGATGCGGTACGGGGCGCCAACGATCTTGCCGACCGTGTGCCGTGGATTCAGCGACGAGTAGGGATCTTGAAAGATCATCTGCATGTCGCGTCGCAGCGGCCGCAGCTGGCTGTCCTTCAGGTGAGTGATGTCGCGGCCCTCTAAGGTGACTTTCCCTGCGGTCGGCTCGAGGAGACGGGTCAGCAGGCGAGCCGTCGTCGACTTGCCACATCCCGATTCGCCGACGATAGAGAACGTCTCACCGCGTTTGACCGCGAAGTTCACGCCATCCACTGCCTGCACCGCCCCCACCTGCCGGCGCAGCAGCCCGCCCCGGATCGGAAAGTGCTTGACCAATCCCTCGACGATGATCAGGTCCGAGTCCTGGTCGGGGGTCGGGGCGACAGGCTTATGCCTCGGCGAGGTCACAGTTTCGGCGCAATCTCGTGCTCCCAGATCTGCTCGCGCTCGGTCGGGGAAAGGTGGCAGGCCACGGTGTGGCCGGGTTCGACGGGAGCGAGCTCGGGGCGCACGTCCTCGCTAAGACCGCCGTTCCGCGCGGCGTACCCACAGCGAGGGTGAAACGGGCAGCCGGAGGGCACATTGATCAGGCTGGGCGGCGTGCCTTGGATCGCGAGCAGCCGCTCAGCTCCTTCCCGATCGAAACGCGGGATCGATCCGAGCAGCCCCCAGGTGTAGGGGTGGGCGGGCCGGTTGAACAGCTGCTCAGCGCTGCCATATTCCATCGCGCGGCCCGCATACATCACGAGCACGTCGTCGGCCAGCTCGGCAACGACGCCCAGGTCGTGAGTGATCAACACGACGGAGGAGTTGAATTCCGATTGCAGATCACGGATCAGGTCCAGGATTTGTGCCTGAACAGTCACGTCGAGAGCCGTGGTGGGTTCGTCGGCGATGAGCAGATCGGGATCACAGGAGAGCGACATGGCGATCATGGCCCGCTGCCGCATTCCGCCCGAGAACTGGTGCGGGTAGGACTCGATTCGGCGGCTCGGCTCCGGAATCCCTACCCTGCCGAGCATGTCGATGGCATGCTTACGCGCCACCTTCTTATTCACCGGATTGTGGATTCGGTAGGCCTCGATGATCTGCTGACCCACCGTGTGGTAGGGGTTCATCGCCGACAGCGGGTCCTGAAAGATCATGGCCATCCGCTTTCCGCGCAGGCTTCGGACGTATTCCGGAGTCTTGCTGAGCAGCTCGTCGCCGTCGAGATAGATCTCGCCGCTTAGCTGCGCCCCCGGCCGCGTCCGCTCTGAAGACGGCCGCGTGTGCAGGCCCATGACCGCCAAGCTGGTGACGCTCTTGCCCGATCCGGACTCACCCACGATGCCGAGGGTGCGGCCGCGGTCGAGAGCGAAGCTCAGCCCATCGACCGACTTCACCAGCCCGTCATCGGTCGGAAAGTGCACCTTGAGATCCACAACCTCTAA
>DATLQP010000377.1:0-19874 GCA_035535155.1 Propionibacteriaceae bacterium | reverse complement strand
TGCTGTACTTTGCTGCTGTACTTGAGCCTTTGAGAGTTTCTTCGGGTGGCGAAAAGTGCCTCTGACAAGGTGAGATAGTGGAGCCAAGGGGACTCGAACCCCTAACCCCTTGCTTGCAAAGCAAGTGCGCTACCAATTGCGCCATGGCCCCGTTAGCCGAGCCCCATCCCCGAGAGCGGCCCGGCCGACGCACGATGGTACGCCCGTCCACCGTTATGAACCAATCTCAGAACCGCCACAGTCCTACTCCGCATCGGGTACTCCATCTCCGCATCATCTGTACATGGTGCGGAGATGGAGTATGTGTAGCGGAGTGAAGCGAGGAGGCCACCTCGACCCAGGAGATCTCAAGTAATTGATGCGGAGTGGCTCAAGCCAAAAACGCCCCCAAGCCGCCGCAGCACGCCCAAACCGAGTCAGAAGTTCCCGCCCAGCACCGATTCCACGAAAGATCACATCGGGTCGCCCTCACCGCCGAGTCCACGTACGCTGTTGCCCATGTGGTCCCAGCGCGAAGTTATCGACTACGCGCTGCAGCGACGCTCCACACTCCAGGCGCTGCGGCGTCCAGGACGCAGGCTCGCGCTGCAGGAGGCCTGTGACGCCGACCCCATGCTGATCCGTGCGGCCAAGCACCACGGTGAGCCATCCAGCCTGGATTGCCCGGTATGTGAATCGGACGAGCTGGTCAACTTGCAGTACGTGTTCGGCGATCAGCTAGGGCAGTACTCAGGGCGGATCAAGCGGACCACTGAACTAGAAGAGATGGCACACGAATTCGGGGAGTTCAAGGTCGTGGTCGTCGAAGTTTGCCCAGCCTGCGGCTGGAACCACATGATCCTTTCCTATCTTCTGGGTGACGGGGTGAAGCGCAAGCCTCCCCGCCGACAGCAGACGGTTGAGGATATCTATGGCTGATCCCCATTGGGGACCCGTCGACTGGCGGCCCCAAGGTACTGATGCGCGCCAGAAAACGACCAAGTCTGGCCGACGCTGGGCTCGCGGCATCTTGCTGACCATCGGCGGGCTGACCATCCTCGGGATGATCAGCGCCATGGCCGTCGTCGTCTACGGCTACAGCACCACAAAGCTCCCGGCCGCAAACGCCGAGTTCAACACTGCGACCACCTTCGTCTACTACAACGACGGCAAGAGCGAGCTAGGCAACTTCGCCATTCAAAACCGCACGCCGCTCAGCTTCGCCAAGATGCCGGAAACGATAAAGCAAGCCTCGGTCGCCGCGGAAAACCGCACCTTCTGGACCGACAAGGGCATCTCGATCCGCGGCATGATCCGTGCTGCCTGGAAGATCGCTCGGGGCCAGGACGTCCAGGGCGGTTCAACGATCACCCAGCAGTACATCAAGATCTTGTACCTGAACTCCGAGCGCACCATGAAACGCAAGTTTCGGGAGCTTTTCCTCGCCTACAAGATCAGTAAGAAGATGAGCAAGGAGGACATCCTCGCCGGCTACCTCAACACGATCTATTTCGGGCACGGCGCGTACGGCGTTCAGGCGGCCAGCAAGGAATACTTCGACATCGACGCCAAAAGGCTGAGCGTCCCGCAAGCGGCTTTCCTCGCCACCGTAGTCAACAACCCGAGCATGTACGACCCGGAAGACAAGGACAATCACGCCCGCATCCTGAGTCGCTACCGCTATGTGATCAACTCCATGGCCGAGATGAACTTCATCACACCAGCCCAGGCGACCACGTACTCCCAGAAGCTGCCCAAGTTCCCCAAGGTCCCGGCGAACCAGCGTTACGGCGGACCTAAGGGCTTCTTGATGAAGATGGTCGAACGTGAGCTCGGCGCGGCCGGTTTCGACTCGTCCCAGATCAGCGGCGGCGGCCTCAAGATCATTACCACTTTTGACAAGGATGCCCAGCAGGCCGCGGTCGAGTCAGCGCAGAAGTACACCAAGCAATCGGCAAGAGCCGTCGGGCGAAAGTCATCGAAGCTGCATGCCGCGATAGCGTCGGTTGATGTGAACAGCGGCGAGGTGATCGCCCTCTACGGTGGACCGGACTTTGTCAAGAACTCCCGCAACTGGGCCACCACGCCGCGTCCAACCGCCTCGACGTTCAAGACCTACGCGCTGGCCGCCGGCCTCAAGGACGGTTACAGCCTGCTCAATAGGTTCAGTGGTAATACCTTCACCCCACCCGGCGAATCCAAGCCGGTCCGTAATGAGTTCAGCCACCAGTACGGCCAATCGGTGGACCTGATCACGGCGACCAAAGACTCGATCAACACCGCGTTCGTCGATCTGACTAGCCAGATGGACAACGGACCGCGCAAGATCATGAAGATGGCGCAGGCCGTTGGTGCCCCGAAGGGTGCCGGCTGGGACAAGACCTCACGTATTCCGCTCGGAACCGCGGAGGTGAGTCCGCTCGCCCAGGCCAGCGCGTACGCGACGTTCGCCAATGATGGCGTCGTCGTGCCCGACCACGTCGTGCGCGAGGTGCGGGACCGCAAGGGAAGAGTCATCTACGAGGCGAATCCAGAGAAGAAGCGTGTGGTCAGCGAAGACATCGCGCACGACGTCACGTTCGCACTCTCCAATGTGGTCCAGGAAGGGACCGGTAGTGCGGTGCAGACCTTAGACCGCCCTATAGCGGGCAAGACGGGCACCAAAGATCGGAAGAACGCCGACGGATCGAGCGACATCGTCTCGGCCTGGTTTGTGGCTTACACACGACAAATCTCGACCGCGGTCATGTACGTCGCAGGTAACAGTGGCACCGGCGATCTGGACAACTACGCCCGACCCGGCGACAGCACATTCTTCGGCGGCACCTATCCCGCGCTGACCTGGGCCGACTACATGAAGGTCGCGACCAAGGGTCAAGCTGTCAAGGAGTTCCCCAAACCGGCGTACGTGAATAGGGACGAGGTCCCGCAGCCGAGCCAGACGGCGCAGGAGACGCTGCAGCCGACCGACGAGCCCACGACCGAGGCTCCCAAGCCACAGCCACAGCAGACGTGGAAGTGGCCCTCAACCTGGCCGACACCTCCTAACGCAACGGCCACGAAGCCCAAGCAAGGTCCGGGAGGCGGCAAGACATCATCCCCCCGTTGGAGGCGGCTCGTCCCGAGCGGGAATCCGACCGGCGGGCGAGGTTGAGCAGAGTCCCAGCCGTGATTGAGGCCCGATCGGCTCACACCCTGCCATCGGCGACTGACGATTTTGTCAGTAGGGTCAGCCAGCGAATCGGCGGGCCGCTGGGTCGCTACGCGGCCGCCGGTAGGACCTGGTGGAATCCGCTGCGCGTCACGCTGCTGGTCGGGACCTTGGTCTACCTGACAGGCGTGCTGTTCCGCCTGCCCTGCCGGATTACCGAAGCCGGGCAACCCCCGCCGGATCACTTCAAATACCTCTGCTACTCCGACATCGGGCTGCTGTACGCCGGTCGCGGGCTGCTGCAGGGCAATACTCCCTACCTGGACTCCGGTGACTACCCGGTCTTGGAGTATCCGGTACTCACCGGTTGGTTTCTCGAGCTGGAGCGCCTAATCACTCGAGTGCTGGGCGGTCTGCAGGGATCCGGGCTAACCGATCAGCAACAGATCAACTCGACGTTGATCTTCGTCGATGTGAACACGGTGCTGCTCGGCGCCTTGTTCTTGATCGCGCTCTGGGCCTTGCTGCGTACCCCGGTAGGGCGACCGTGGGATGCCATGATGATGGCGGTCTCGCCTTGTGTCGCTGCCGCCGCTTTGATCAACTGGGACATGCTGCCGGTGGCACTTACTGCGCTTGCCATGGCCTTCTGGTCCGCACGTAGACCCGGACTGACAGGTGTCATGCTCGGGCTGGGCGCTGCGGCGAAGCTCTATCCCGCACTTTTGCTGGGTCCGCTCTTCCTGCTCTGCATGCGAGCCAAGAAGATGGCTGACTTCGTGATGACGATGTCGACCTTCCTGGTGAGCTTGGGCCTCGTCAATCTGCCGGTCCTGCTGCTCGCGCCGGATGCCTGGTTCAGCTTTTGGCAATACAACAGGGATCGCGGCGGTGACTTCGGCTCGATCTGGTACGTGCTGTCGCTCGCTGGCTACCCTGTGCCCTATCTCAACTGGGTCAGCGGAGGCTTGTTCCTGCTTTGCTGCGTCGGCATTTTGATCTTGACGTTGTACGCGCCTCGCCGGCCACGCTTCGGTGCCATGGCTTTTCTGGTGATTGCCGCATTCTTGATGACCAATAAGGTCTACTCGCCGCAATACGTACTCTGGCTGCTGCCGTTAATGATCTTGGCACGGCCAAAGTGGCGGGATTGGTTGATCTTCACCACCGGCGAGCTGATCTACTTCGTTGCCATCTGGTGGCACCTCGGCGGTTTCCTTACACCCGGGGACAGCTCACCCGATCGGATCTACTGGCTCTCGGTCGTCATCAGGCTCTGCACCCAAGGCTGGGTCGTGATCATGGTGATCCGTGATGCGCTGCGACCGGAGCATGATCCGGTACGCCGGGAGGGCGTCGACGACCCGACCGGCGGCGTCCTCGATGAGGCGCTGGACGCCCGCTGGTACCGCGTATTCGCTGGCACCACTGTGCCGAGGCGGAACGCGTGATGGTGCAGCATGTGCTGCCCCAGCGAACCGACGCAGCCGCTGCCTGGAGCGAGAACTCCTCACCAGGGCGGGTCGTCGTTCAGGCCTGGCTGGCTAGCCGCGGCCTGATCTTCGCCGTCGCTCTGGTGCTGGCTGTCGTGCAACACCGAACACTGAGCAACATGGTGAGCAACTGGGATGTGCAGCACTTCGGCAATCTGGCCGCCGGCGGATATCTTGCCGAGGCTGACGGCACCTTGATGGCGTTCTTCCCGGGCTGGCCGGCGATCTTGTGGGTGTTCGATCAATTGGGCGTGCCGATTGCGATCAGCGGCATGATCATCTCCACCGCCTGCTCCGCCGTCGCAGCTGCGGCGCTGTACCGGTTGGGTGGCCCCTGGGCGGCCGTCGCGTGGCTGTTCGCGCCAACCGCCGTCTTCACCGTGGTGCCCTACACCGAATCGCTGTTCTGCGCCTTGGCGTTTTGGGCTTGGGAACGGGCCCGTGCCGATCGATGGCCAGCTGTCACAGTGCTCACCGCCCTCGCATGCACCGTACGGGTATCGGGGCTGTTCCTCGTTGGCGCACTGCTAGTCATGATCATCACCAGCTGGAGTCCAGCCGCGGCCAAGCTGCGACGCGCCGCCTTGATGCTGATCCCCGCCGCGGTGATCATGGCTTTCGCGACCTATCTCTACGCCCTCACTGGAACCTGGACGGCCTGGTATCGCGCCCAGTCCACCGGTTGGGTACGGGAGCTGACCTGGCCGTGGGACTCCTTCCTCAACACGATTCCGGCGACCTTGCCCGACGCGTATGCCGATCATCCATGGTGGGCTGCGGTCTTCCGGGGCGAGATGATCTCGATGGCCGTCGGCATTGGCGTGACCGTCTGGTGCATTGTGGTGAGCGTACGGGTGCGAAAGTCCTCCCCAGGGTCGGCTCGCACAATGTGGGGCGAGGCCAGCTGGGTCGGCGTGCAGGTAGTGGCCTTCTCCTTGTCGTATTGGTTCTTCTCAGTCAACCGCGCCACATTGCTGTGGTTCCCGCTGTGGATCATGATTGGACGCTGGGTGGCAGGCCCTACGGATGAGGTGGCTGCCGAAGGCTTACGTAGCAGCGGTTCTCCGAGCTTGCATCGCGTGCTGGTGGCGGCTGCCTTCGTTGTGGAGATAGTGCTCATGCTGTGGTGGAGCTGGTTGTTCTTTACCGGCCACTGGGCCAGCTGAATGTGTGTCTGAGATCACTGAATTTCCGGTGGGTCGGTGTCAGATCACATAGGCTGAACCGAGGTGACTCGGTCGGGGGACAAGTGGCCTGTGGGGGTACCCCAGCCGGGAGTTTGATCAAATTCAACTTCCTCAAAGGGGAAATCGTGGCCCGCTACCGCAAGACGGCAATTGCTGCCCTGGCCGCATCCGCACTCGTCCTGACTACCAGTGCGGCCTCTGCGCGGGAGGTCAAACTGAACGACGTTGCCGGCGAGGCCTTCAAAGCGTCGAGCATGAGCTGGGCATATTTCCGTGGTGGCCTGACCTACTACACGGCAACGACTCCGAATATTTTCAAGGGCGCGAGAGCAACAGCCATGATGATGGGGCTCAATGATGAGAGCACCTTCACGCTCAATATCAGGGGAATCGATGAGAGCGCTATTGGCAACGAGTACCCAGCGCATCTTCACGTCGGGACATGCGATGCCAACGATCCAGGCGCCGCGGGAGGCCACTACAACACCGACATAATCGCCGGGAGTGCTTCACCAGAGGTCAGCGACAAGACCGAGGTCCACCTTGATTTCACCGTTAGAGCGGAAGGCACTGCGCGCGTCGTCGTGCGCGTCCCATTCGTCCCGACGGTGGCGCCGGAGGGTGGCTCCCGCTCAATCGTGATCCACTCCAATGAGTCGTCAACGAGACTTGCCTGTCTGCCGCTTAACATCAAGACACTCACGAGTTCTCGCTAACAACCCATCTGATTGCCGCTCAGACAGGCTGCAAGGGCCTACTACCCTGACTAAGTGGAACGGATGTGGATTGACCTCCAGGGCCTGGCAAACCTACGCGATGTCGGCGGGATTCCGACCGTTGACGGCGGCAAAATCATTCCCGGTCGGCTGCTGCGGTCGGACAATCTCCAGACACTCAGCACATCTGATGTCGATCAGCTGCTCGGCCTCGGCCTTACCGACGTCATCGACATGCGCAGCGATTATGAGGTCAAACAAGAGGGGCCTAATCCACTGGCCACCTCCGGCGTACGGATTCATCAGTACTCGCTTTTCCGCGAATGGGAAGTCGGTGTAGGCGAGGACAAGCCCGACGTACGTCCTGAAGTGCTGCCCGAAGAGGCCTTGCCTTGGGTCGACCTCGAACCCAGCGTCCAGCTCGATAACGCTGTCGCTTCGGTCTATTTCTCCTACTTGGTGGATCGCCCCGACTCAGTGGTGGCTGCCTTGCGGACAGTTGCACAGGCACCGGGTGTGGCGCTGGTGCATTGTGCTGCAGGCAAGGACCGGACTGGAACCATCGTCGCGCTCGCCCTATCGGTGGCCGATGCCGATCGCCAGGCGATCATCGATGACTACGCGGCAAGTTCTGAGCGCGTGGCCGAGGTCGTGGCTCGCTTGAAGTCCTCTCCGACGTACGCGGAAAACCTCGAAGGTCGGGACTTGTCCTCACACCTGAGCCATCCAGAAACCATGATCAGTCTGCTACGCCACATTGACGAGACCTTCGGGAGTGTGCCGCGGATGTTGATCAAGATGGGCTGGACCGCTGAGGAGAACGATCAACTGCGCACCAAGCTGCGCAATTAGATTGCTGCGCTCGCAGTGTTCGATTTGATTGCGGTCAGTCCCAGCTGATGTAGTCGACAGTCGCGGTCGTCAGTCGCAGCTCGACCGGAACCTCCTGCCCGATCCGCGGCGGCTTTTCTTTGCGCGGCAGGAAGACCTGGCTCGACTGCATATGCGGAGGCTCCAAGAACCAGCGCTTTTTGCCGTTGATCGTGTACGGGCTGAGGGCAAGCCCAGCGGCTGCGAGCGAACCGGTGGCAAAGGCAATAGCCCGATGCCGGATGGTCTTGGCTGAGGTCGGTGCCTCCATCCCGATGCCATGCGACGTGCCGCCGGAGACGACCACGATCCAGCCGTCAGCCGGGCACACCCGCTGCCGGTAGCCCGCCCGTTCGCCGCGCTTGACCTCATGCACATCCAAAACTGTCGCCGTCGTGCTCCGAACGCCTTTGTCACCCAGCCAAAGCCGGGTGCCGACCCGCTGTCGAACCGGAACAGGCTCCCCGTCCGCGCCACCGAGCTGGCGCGCGAGCGTGACCGTCTCCTCTGGCGGCAGATGGGAGAACCACAGCCTTCCGGAGGCGGTGGCAAGGGCCGAGTAGCCCAGCCGCTCGGCCTCTGCGTAACGACCGTCGGCGTGCAGCGGCAGGTGGATAGTCCAGCCTTCGAACCGGACGCCAGGGAGTAGGGCGGCAACCCGGCCAAGATCATCCGCCGGGATCCCGTGTCGTTGCATGGAGGTCAACACCTCGACGAGTACTCGCGGACGATCACCGCGCGCAGCCAGCAGTTCCAGGTCGCGCAGCCGCGACACCGTCGTGATCACCGACGGCTCGCGGGTCAGCTCCGTGGCGAGCTTGCTGGATGCATCCCACGGATTCAAGATCACTATCTCGTCGGGGAATGCTTCGCGGACCACGGCGACCTCAGACGGTATGCCGACCGCGATCGTGTCGACGCCGAGTTTCATCGACTCCTCAGCGAGCCGGCTCAGGCCGAAGCCATATCCATTGCCTTTGATGACCGGAACGATGCCGGGTGTGGCGCCGGCCACCGTATGCAGGTGTTCTCGCCAGCGTTCCGCGTCAAGCCGTAGGGTTACACCGCTCATGTCACAACCACGCCACTTCTCACCGACGCTTCATATAGAGGTCGAAAGCCTTGTAGAGCAGGGGGTTGAGGGGGAGGTCCCATTCGCCGAGGTACTCCACCGCTTCACCGCCGGTGCCGACCTTGAACTGGATCAGACCAAGATGGGGATCGTCAGCCTCCAGTCCTTCGGTGATCCCACGGAGATCATAAATGGTCGCGCCGGCGTCCAGCGCATCGGTGATCATCTGCCACTGGATGGCATTGGATCCGCGTACCTCCCGTTTTGCGGTTGAGCTCGCGCCGTAGGAGTACCAGGTGTGCTGGCCGACCCGTACCCACGTGGTGGCGGCCACGAGATCATCTTCATGGTGGGCCAGATAGAGCCGGATTCGATCAGGATCCTCGGCCAGCAGAGCATCGAACATGGTTTGGAAGTAGGACAGCGGACGAGGTCGGAAATGATCACGCTCGGCGGTCTCGACGTAGAGCTTATGAAACTCGGGCAATTGATCAGCTGTCCCGCGTCGCACCGCTACGCCTGCCTTGGCCGCCTTCTTGATGTTGCGCCGCCACAGCTGATTCATGCCGGTGAGCAGTTGTTCGGGTGTTTGGCCCTCGATCGGCAGCTGGAACACGAATCGTGGTTGGCCGGCGGCGAAGCCTTCGTCATCCTCCGGCGGCCGCCACCCCATCTCGCGCAATTGGTTACGTGTTCGGGTCGTCTCGTGATTGACCAGGTCAGGGATCGCCTCACTGAGCCGGGTCACGCGTTCGTCGGCAATCGCCGCCTTGATCGTCTCCGCACTCCAGCGCCGGGCAATGACGGGCGCGCCGATGCGTACGCCGAAAGCACCGGCCGCGCGTAGGTGGTCGGCCAGTGGCCTCAGCCATTCCCCGATGTCGGGAGCAGTCCAGTCGATCACCGGACCTTCAGGTAAGTAAGCGAGGTACTTCTTGATCTTGGGCAGTTGCCGGTAGAGCACCAGCCCGGCGCCGACCGGACCGTCCTGGCCGTTGAACCAGCCGACCGACTCGCTGCGCCACTCACTCTTGACCTGCCCCCAGGCTGGCGTCTGAAGGAAGCTCACCGATGGTTGGCTGGCGTTGAACTCGCGATGCCGGTCTGCCTCGATGGTCCGTACCGAAAAAGCCACAGGTGTGAATGTAATACCCCCGCTGAGCAGTCGAGGTGGGGTTACGGAGTCTGGGGCCGACATTCTCGCGCGGCTCGTCCTCGAAGGAGCCTCCATATGCCCAACGGGCGAGTACCGTGACCTTAAGTTCTCGGGCTACCCGGAATAGGCCCAACGCATCGGCCCCCGCGTTTCCCCACGCGGGTAGGTCCCATCCCCTGTGCGGACGCCTATTCCGGGTTCAAGCTGTCGTCCGCATGAAGAGACTTAAGTCACACAATGATCAAGAAGAGTCTTTGGACGAAAAGTGCTTGTGCAGCAGCTGCCCATCGGTGCCGAGCGCAAGTAGATCGATCCGGTTCTCGCCCCACGAGACCGCTGACGGAGTGTCACTGATACCGGCGCCGATCTTCGCCCAGCTGGTCCAGCTCTTGCCGTCCCACCACCGGTGTTGCAGGGTCGTGTCGTCTCCTTTGCAGAAAAGATCAAGCCGCTTCCGACCCCATGAGGACACGGCGACATCGGAGTGCAGTTCCCCGCCGAGGTCGACAGCGTCTCGCCACGTCGAGCCTTTGTACCGCATTTGGTAGAGGTGGTTGTCACGACCACGGAAGAAGACGTCGATTAAGTTCGGTCCTCGTGAGATAGCTGCAGGGGCCCCTTCCAGGTTGCCGCCGAGCCGCTCGTACGCGCTCCACTCGATACCGTTCCACGACTTGTGGTACAGGGCGTTGTCGCTGCCCCGGACGAACACATCTAGCCGATTCGGTGCCCAGGAAGACACTGCCGGGCTCGATGTGAGGATTCCACCCAGCGGGTAATAGCCCATCCACCCTCCGTTCCAGGACTTCTGCCACAGCTGGTTGTCAGCGCCGCGTACGAAGATGTCGAGCCGGTCCCGCCCTCGCGCCACGGCTCCGGGCCCGCCGACAATGGCGGCGCCGAGATCCTCAGATGGGTGCCATCTCGTCCCGTTGTACGCCCGGTGCAGCATGGTCTGGCCGGCTGCTCGCGCGAAGACGTCCAGCCTGTTCGGGCTCCAGGAGGCTACGGTTGGTCCCGCGTCGAAGGAACCGCCAAGATCATCCCACTCACTCCATCGAGGGCCGCTCTCCGACGGCGTTGTGGGTGGCGACTCCATGGACGGACCTGCGAGCGGCGTGGTTGCACGTGCGGCGGGCCGCACGATCAGGAAGAGACCCGTCCCTGCCAGCAGCAGTACCACGCTGCCCAAGATCACCGGCAGCGGCCATCGGCGCCGGGTGTTGATCATGTGGGGAAGCACGGCACAGCACATTATCCCTAAAAGATCAACTTGTCAGTGGCTCAGTCGTTATCAGACGTGCAGAAAATGATCACAGGATGATCACAGGCGCGAGCGATTACTTGGCGACGATCTTGCCCGGGTTGAAGTTCCGGCCGGGATCCATTGCAGTGAACAGTCCGTCGATCATGTGTACGCCAGGAGCTGAGATGTCTTGCTCCAGCCACGCCGCGTGCTCGGTGCCAACAGCATGATGATGCGACAGCGTCCCGTCCGAGTCGACGAATGCCTGCTGGATGGCGTTCTTGAGCGGCTCGTATTGACTGAGCGGGTCGACGCCGTCGTGCTTGAACGCAAAGGTGAAGTAGAGGCACGCGCCGGAGTGGTAGGAGTGCGAGAGGTGGCACATGATCCAGCCGGTGACGCCGAGTTGGGCATACACCTTCTCCGCGGCCGTCATCACATTCCGATACAGCGGAAGCAGCTTCGACCAGGGAGCTGCGGTCTCCGAGACGTCACCGATCGCGCCCCGATCAAGGAGGAAGTCGCGGATGTAGGGGGTATCGAACTTCTTCTGGTCGTAGAGCTCGCCCGGACCCTTGCCGAGCAAGATCCCACCGTGCTCGCTCACGATGTCCTTGACGATCTTCTTCTGTCTGGCGACGTGTGCCTTGCCGCCTTCGTAGCCGATGAAGGAGAGGCAGACCTCGTCGAGGTTCCAGCCGCGTCGCTCGAGGACCTTCATCAGTCCCTTGCTGATCAACGACGAGATCGAGATCTTGCTGGACTTCTTCCTGGTAGCAAAAGAGAACCTCGTCTCCTTGGCGTCAGAGACTCGGGTGATCGACGGATGCGCATCGCTGGTGGAGATCTCCTGCATGGCCGCAAGCCCAGCCTCCCAGGACGGGAAGAGATATCCCAAGATCACTCGCACCTCAGGGATGCGATGCACCTGCACCGTCACCTCGGTGATCACTCCGAGTCGGCCTTCGGAGCCGAGCACCATCTCGCGTACGCTCGGGCCCGTCGAGGTATGAGGCAAGGGCCGCACCTCGAGTACCTTGCCCGGCATCACGACTCGCATGCCACGCGCAATGTCAGCGATGTCGCCGTACTTGTCCGACTGCATGCCCGAGGAGCGAGTGGCAACCCAGCCGCCCAACGTGCTGTGCGTGAAGCTGTCCGGGTAGTGCCCCAGAGTCCAGCCCTGGTCAATCAGCTGTTTCTCCAGGTCCGGGCCCTGAGCGCCGGACTGGATGCGTGCCAGACCTGACTCCTCGTCGATCTCGATCACCTGGTTCATCCGACCAAGATCAACGGAGATGACCGGCCGAGTCTCGTCCTCGGGAGCGTGCAGGCTGCCGGCGATGTTGCTGCCACCGCCGTAGGGAATGATCACGGCGTCCGCCGCGACGGCGTGATCAACGATCAGCTGAACTTCAGCCTCGTTCGCCGGATAGACCACAACGTCGGGAATCCGCGGAATGTCCCCGGCCCGTAGCCGCAACAGGTCGCGCACGCTCTTGCCGTAGGTGTGCACAATCCGTTCAAGATCATCTTGTCTGGCGTAGTCGGCACCGACTGCCTCGGCCAGCTCGTTCAGCAGTTGGGCACTGATCACTGGCGCTGGGATGGGTAGCTCGTCGAGCGACATCGGGGCGGTCGGTGTGGTGTTCACATCAAGATCGATCGCGTTGATGACGAATGGCCGAAAGCCCGGCTTGTCCTCGTGGTGGAAACTCACCCCTTCGACTCCCCAGCCCCACCACTTCATGTGTTTGACGTCGGGCATCCTCTCGTTCTCCTTCGATCCCTGCGGTGGCGCAGCTCTAGGCCTGGCCGGCGCGATAGGTGGTGGCGTAGTCCACGAGCCCGCTTACCTCTTTGGCAATGCGCTCGGCGAATTGGGCGACTGTCTCGCCGTCCTCGGCCCGCATCGGTTCCCCAAACGTGACGTAGACAGGCGGGCGTCCGCGGCTCGGCCAGTTCTGGCCGTAAGGCATAGCCTCGGCTGCACCAACAATTGCCAGAGGCAGGCACGGCACATCTCGGCTGATGCACAGCGCTGCTGCGCCAGGCTTGAACGCTCCCATGTCGCCGGTCCGAGACCGAGTGCCCTCGGGAAAGAGCAAGAGTGGCACGCCGTCGTCGAGCAGGCCGGTGGCCAGACCATGGCGGCCGCGCAGTCCCGTGCGATCAACGGGGAACGCATTGAAAAACAGCGAGGTCAAGCCCCTGCGCCACCACACGTCGAAGAAGTAGTCAGCGGCTGCTCCGGCTGCGACATAGCGGGCGAGCCGGCGCGGCAGCGATCCAAGGATCAAGGGAGCATCGAGGTGGCTCGCATGATTGGACACGATGACGAACGGTCGGTCGAGGCCCTTGAGATGCTCCTCGCCCAGTACGGTCACCGTCACCAGGCGCCAGACCAGCGGCTTGAGCAAGCCTCGCTGCGCAACGAACCGCGCCCCGGCATGCACCGGCGAGGTGTAGCGGCTCCGGCTTGACATGGGCTTAGCCTAACCCGAGCCGCAGTGGGCGAACGCTGGCCGAACGTTCATGCTCAGAGTTCGGAGCCGCCCGCGACCTTGTGGCCTGAGCCTGTGTTACCAGCTTCAGTCAGGACATCTCCTCGACGATGTAGAAGCGGTTGCCGTCAGGATCGTCGAAGCTGAACATTGGCGGTACGTCGCCCCAGCGCAGCAGCTCGCCGACGTCCACGCCGCGCTCGTGAAGAGCGGCATATTCCGCGGCGGCATCGGGAACGGTGAAGCGTACGCCGGTGTCGGCGCCGACATCAGCCGTGCCCTCGGACATAGTCAGGGCGATCGACGTTCCGGCGCCGGGCGGGGCAACCTCGACCCATCGCATGGTGGGACTGATCGCCGCGTCGAGCCGCTTCTCGAAGCCGAGGGTGCCGACGAAGAAGGCGAGCGCGTCGTCCTGGTTCGTGACGTTGATCCCGATGGTGCGTACGTCGGTGATGGTGGTTGCGGGCATGATGAATCTCCTTGGTGTTTTGGGTGTTCAGTTCTCGCCGTACATCAGCGAGCCGGGGGTGGTGAGGGTCTGACCCGTCTCGAGCCAGGTCTTCAAGCCGGAGAGGATCATCGGCCACCCGCCGTACAGCTCGGGCGGGGCCTCAGCGCTCAGCTGATCATGAATGACGGTGAGTCGGCACGAGTCTCCAATCGGTTCGATCTCCCAGGTGACTCGCGACGTGCCGGCGCGCTCGGCTTCCTCGCTCCACAGAATGCGCATGGTCTGCACGAGTCGGCGTGGCGGGTCGACGACGATGTTCTCGCCCTCGGCAAGGGGACCGTCGTTGCCCGGATGGAGCTGCGTGTAGTGCGAGCCTGGCGTCCAGTCAGATTCGACGCTGGTGCCGAAGTGATACTTGGCCCGGATCGCCGGATCGGTGATCGCTTCCCACAGTCGCTCCGGCGTCGTACGGATGTAGATCTCGAAGATCTTTTCCATGAGCTGCTCCAGTTCGGTTTTGAGGCTGGCCAGACCGGCGGCCCACGGCTCGGTGTACTTGCTCACCCACCGGTCATGGATGAGACGGATCGGGACGGCATTGAGGAAGTGCAACTTCTCCCGCCCGTGGCGCCGGCTCACGACGAGGCCTGCCTCCTCGAGGAGTCGGAGGTGCTTGGCCACGGCGATCCGCGTCATGTCGTGGCCTGCGGTCAGGGCGACGAGTGTTTGGCCGTCCCGCTCGAACAGTGTGTCGAGCAGGGCTCGCCGAGTGGGATCGGCAAGCGCTCGGAACACTGTCTCCATGACCACCAGAATAGGAAACCAAATGGTTTCCTGTCAAGGGCGACATCTCTTGTTCAAACCCATACGCGGGACGTTTCGCCGCACAAGCGTTAAGCCGACCGGCGCTGGTCGCGTCCGTGGGGCCGTTTCGCAGCACAGCCGCAAAGCCGACCCTAGTGGCGGCCGGAGGTCAGATTGCGCGATACCGCTCGCAGCGCGCGGTGCGGAAGATGCTCGCAGATTGTCATCAGCACCTTGTAGCGCTTGGACGGGATGGAGATCACCTTGCCGTCGGCGGCATCCTCCAGAGCGTCGGCGACCAACCTGTCGGCGTCCAGCCAGAGCGCGGAAGGAATGGAACTGATGTTGATATTGGCGCGCTCATGAAACTCCGTACGCACCCAGCCGGGACATAGCGCCGTCACCTTGACTCCGGTGCCGTGCAGCTCGTTCGCAAGGCTCTCGGTGTACGCGGTCACCCAGGTCTTGATCGCCGAGTAGCTGCCCATGGCCACGTAGCCCGCGGTGCTCGAGACGTTGATGATTGTGCCGGCTCCCCGCTCGCGCATGGTCCGTCCGGCGGCCGCGCAGAGCAGCAATACTGCCGTGATCATGACATCGATCCCGCGCTCGTGTGGTGCCGTGTCGGCGTCGGTGAGCTTCGCACCGATTCCGAAGCCGGCGTTGTTGATCAGCATGTCGATCGGCCGCTCGGTGCTCGTCAGCCGCTCGGCGATCCTGAGCACGTCGCTGCGTACGCCCAGGTCTGCCGCGATCGGCTCCACGCTGACCGCATACCGCTCCTTCAATCCGGTCGCCATGTCGGAGAGCCGGTCGGCGTTTCGCGCCACCAGCACAAGATCATCGCCGCGCGCCGCAAGCGCCCGCGCGAACGCGGCGCCGATGCCCGACGTCCCCCCGGTGATCAGCGCAGTTGCCATGCGCTCACCCTATGCGTAGCCGGCTGCCGCCGACCTGTCGTCAATCGGAGTGGGATAGAAGCAAAGCGGCGGTTTCTCGGGCTATCGCCAGCTCCTCGTTGGTGGGAACTACCGCGACGGTGATCGGTGAGTTCTCGGGTGAGATCACGCGGGCGTCCGTTGATCGCACGCCGTTCAGCTCCGGATCCACTCCGAACCCGAGGGCATCAAGTCCCTCCACCACCGCCGCCCGTAGCGCAGGGTTGTTCTCGCCAACGCCGGCGGTGAAGCTCAGCACATCGAGCCGACCGAGGAGTGCCAGGTACGCGCCGAGGTAGTGCTTGAGCCGATGGACGTAGACCTCGAACGCCAGCTGCGCGGCCTCGTCGTCGGCCGCCCGGCGCTGCTCGAGTTCGCGAAAGTCGTTGACGCCGGCCATGCCCTTGAGGCCGGACTGCTTGTTCAGCAGCGTGTCGATTCCGGCGATGGTCATCCCGAGTTCGTTGTGCAAGAAAGTGTGCAGCCCCGGATCAACGTCGCCGGAGCGGGTACCCATCACCAGGCCCTGCAGTGGTGTCAGTCCCATCGACGTCTCGACCGCCACGCCGCCGCGTACGGCGGACGCCGAGCAGCCGTTGCCGAGATGCAGCACGATCTGATTCAGCTCAGCTGGATCCCGCCCTACCAGCTCGGCAGCCGCCCGTGACACATAGCGATGCGACGTGCCATGGAAGCCATAGCGTCGGATCCGATAGGTTTGAGCAAGATCACGAGGGATTGCGTATGTCGCGGCCGCGGCCGGCAAGGTGCTGAAGAAGGCGGTATCGAAGATCGCAACATGCGGCACGTCGAACTCGGCCCGCGCGGCCTCGATGCCCGAGACTGCACCCGGATTGTGCAGCGGCGCAAGGGGAATCAGATCCTTGATCTCCTTGAGCACCTCGTCATCGATGATGGTGGGATCTGAGAAGTTCGGCCCGCCATGGACCACCCGGTGGCCAACCGCGCGCAGCCCTATCTCGTCAAGATCGACACCGGCAGCAGCAAGATCTTTTCCCATAGCCTGCATGGCCGCGGCATGATCAGCAATCGGGCTACCCGGCTCGCCGATCCGCTCGACGACGCCCTTGGCCTGCACTTCCGCCGTTTCGGGAACCACGAGCTGGTACTTCAACGAGGAGGAGCCGGCGTTCATGACCAGCACAGGCATCTTGCTCATGCTGGGCTTCCTGCCGGTTCAGTCTGATTCAACGCTTGCGCCTGTACGGCCGTGATCGCCACGGTACTCACGATGTCGGAGACCAGCGCCCCTCGCGACAGGTCGTTGACCGGCTTGCGAAGTCCCTGTAGCACCGGCCCGATAGCAATCGCGTGTGCGCTGCGCTGCACTGCCTTGTAGGTGTTATTGCCGGTATTCAGGTCCGGGAAGATGAACACCGTCGCCCGTCCTGCAACTGCTGAATTCGGCAGCTTGGTACGCGCCACGTCCGGATCGACGGCGGCGTCATATTGGATCGGACCTTCGAGCAGTAGATGAGGAGCACGCTCGGCAACCAGCGCCGTCGCGGCCCGCACTTTTTCCACATCCGCGCCAGATCCGGATGTTCCGGTGGAATAGGACAACATCGCCACGCGGGGCTCGATCCCGAATTGCTGCGCGGTGTCGGATGAGGACACCGCGATATCGGCGAGCTGCTCGGTCGTCGGCTCAGGAATGACCGCACAATCGCCGTAGACCAGCACCCGATCCGCCAGACACATCAAGAAGACGCTCGAGACGGTGCTGACACCCGGCTTGGTCTTGACGAACTCCAATGCCGGCCGAATGGTGTGCGCAGTTGTGTTCACCGCACCTGACACCATGCCGTCGGCAAGTCCGAGGTGAACCATCATCGTGCCGAAGTAGGAGATGTCCGTGACGATCTCCCGAGCCCGCTCCACCGTCATGCCCTTGTGCGCCCGAGCTTCCGCGTACGCGGCGGCGAACTTCTCGACCAGCTCAGTATCTAGGGGCGAGACGATCGATGCTTCGTCCAGATCGAGCCCGAGCGTCGACGCCCGGGCACGCACCTGGGTCTCATCACCGAGCAAGATCAGATCCGCGACGCCCCGGCGCAACAAGATCGCGGCCGCCTCCAGAATCCGATCATCCTCGCTCTCCGGCAGCACGATCCGTTGCCGGTCGGCGCGGGCCCGTTCCATGAGCTGATACTCAAACATCAACGGCGTACGCACATCAGAGGCTGAGACGTCAATGGCCGCAAGCAGCGCGGCTTGATCAACCTGTTCAGCAAACACCCGATGCGCGTTCTCGATCTTGCGACTCGAGTCCTTGGTGATCGGCCCTCGGACCCGCATCAACCGCTCGGCGGTCGTGAAGGTGCCAAGATCAGTTAGCGCGATCGGCAAGCTCTGCTGAACGCCTTCGGACAGCCGCCGGATACTGTCGGGGAACTGATATCCGCCGGTCAGCAGAATCCCAGCCAGTGGCGGAAATGTCCCCGACTGGTGGGCCAGCATGAGACCAGGTATCAGGTCAGTACGGTCGCTAGGCGCGATCACCGCGGCATCGGCGACCAGTCGATCCAAGACATGGGGCAGGCTCATTGCCGCGACGATCACGCCGAGTACTTCCCGATCCATCCAGGTCTCGCTGCCAAGCACCAGCTGGGCCTCGGCGGCTTCGGCGAGTGCCCGGAACGTTGGTGCCGATAGCAGCGGGCTTTCCGGGATGGCGGCCGTCACCACGTCGGGCAACTCCTTGAGGGTGGCACGAATCACCTCCGCAGCGTCATGATCAACGCGGTTCGCGATCACGGCGACGGTATGCGCATGATTGGCCCGTAACTCGGCGATCGCACTCTCGGCGGCAGCCCGAATTTGTTCCGGAGTCCGCTCTCTGCCGTGCACCACAAGCACGACGGGCGAGCCGAGATTGGCCGCGATCTTGGCATTGAAGGACAGCTCTGTGCCGGTCGCCACGTCTGTATAGTCCGAGCCGATGACCAAGATCACATCAAAGCGATCATTGAGCTGACCAAAACGCTCGACGATCACGTGCAATGCCTCGTCGGCATTCTCGCGCGCGGCGTCGTAGGTCACACCGATGGCTTCGTCGTAGATCTGGGAGATGCCAGGTTGATTGACCAGAAGATCAACAATGAGGTCGAGGTCGTCGCTATCGGAGCCGGTTGTGGTGAGCGGTCGGAACACGCCGACCGAGCCCACTTCACGGGTGAGCGCGTCGAGCAAACCGAGCGCTACAGCTGACTTTCCAGTGAAACCTTCAGGCGATGCGATGTATACGCTGCGACTCACGCATCCGACGTTATCTTCCAACTCCCCTAGTGGCCTAAGCCGCCATGGGCCGTTCTCACAACTATCTTGGTTCGCGTGGCCGCCCTCGTTCCACCGGAGATTCCCGGTATGGCGGATTGGCGCGCTATTGCTCGGGGCGGCTTCGCGATCGTGTGGGAAGCTCGGCAGGAGTCGTTGAACCGGCTCGTGGCCGTCAAGGTGGACGAACGCAAGTTGGACACCGAAGTCGAGCAGCGGCGCTTTCTGCGCGAAGCGGGTGCAGCGGGCAGAATGTCGGGCCACCCAGGAATCGTCACGGTGCACGACGCCGGCCTGCTCATCGATGATCGGCCCTTTCTGGTCATGGAGCTCTGTCCCGGCGGCTCGTTGACGCGGTGGCTGACCGCCGATCCGCGGCCGAGCCAGCGCCGAGTTCGGGAGGTCGGCGTGCGGATTGCGGATGCGCTAGCTGCGGCGCATCTGCTCGGCGTACTGCATCGCGACGTCAAGCCGGCCAACATCTTGATCGACGCGTACAACAACGCCGGCTTGGCTGACTTCGGACTTGCCACACTGATCGATCCGGATATGCCGCTCAGCGAGACGGTCGAGGCGATCACTCCCGCGTACGCGCCGCCCGAGGTCTTCGCCAAGAAGCCGCTTACCGAGTACGCCGATGTCTATTCCTTGGCTGCCACGCTGTACGCGATCTTGAGTAGCCACCCGCCACGTTGGTCCGAGACCACCGAAATGCCGAGTATTCCGGAGATCATCCAGCGGCAGCGGGCGCCGATCAGACGCATCCCCGGGGTCGACAAGGCGTTCATGGATGTATTGCTGAACGCCATGGCTGAGGAGCCCGAAGACCGACCCACGGCCGCCCAGTTCCGTGATCAACTAGCCGCGCTCAGCCTGTCGACCCAGCTCGCGCCGGCACCGTCGGCAACACCCGAGCCAACAGGGGAATCGGCGGGGGAGTGGGCGCCTCCCAACACCAGGGATGCACCACCGCGTAAGGAGCGGCCGGTTGTCGCGAAAGCTGAGCG
>DATLQP010000376.1:0-3178 GCA_035535155.1 Propionibacteriaceae bacterium | reverse complement strand
GAGTCGCCGAACGAGAGCGTGCCGCCGCGGGAATTCGTTGCCTGGAAGTGAAGCCGGCTCAGCCGGGACAACGTGACCGCACGGTGCGAGTTCCCACTCATGCGCCCACTCTTGCAGACAGTCAGGACATCTCGGTGAGTCCCCAGGGCGAGTTGTACTCGCCGCCGAGCCGGTCCAGGAACGGTACGGCGTCAAAGGCCTCCGGGCAGAGTACGCCAACCCCTGACCACGTACCCGCCACCAGCAACTCGAGTGCGACGACCGGGTTGATCGCGGTCCGCCACACCACGCAACTGGCCAGCCAGCGGCGCTCAGCGAGTAACTCGAGCTGCGAGCGTCGAGCAGCTCACAATGAGAGAGCGCCTAACCCGCTTCGCGATGGGTGTAGGTGGCTGGTTCGGGGGATTCTGGCTGGCGCACCAGGCTCGTGAGGCGATTCCAAGCGGCGCCCAGACCAGGTCGCCAGCGCACGGTGTTCTGAAGATCCATCCGTAGCCGTGGGGTGATCGGGTGCGGACGTACCACCTGGAAGCCAACTGCCTCCAGCCAGCCAATCGGCAACATGCACGACGGGCCGTCATGGTAGGTACCCACCGCTTCCAGAGCCCGAATGTCGCGTCGCGCGACCAGCGCCGCTGCCGACTGGACGAGCTGCTTGCCGATTCCCTTGCCACGTAGCTCGGCCGCAACGTGGGCCGACATCACCACAGCGGCGTCAGCCCCAACCGGGGTCGTGGCAAATGCGCCCAGCCGCGGGACATACATTGCCGGAGCCAGCGTCAGGTGTCCGATCGGCTGGTCGTCGGCGAAGGCGATCACCCCGCAGTAGCCCCAATGCCGGGTGACGGACTCGGCCCACTCCGCTTTGATCGCCTGTCGATTCGCATGATCAGCCGGCGCCGCAAGATCGATGAGGCTGGCCTCCCAAAAGGTGCACCGCGCGCAAGCTCCCGGCAGCAGCGGCAGGTCGGCGGCAGTCATCGGACGCAGACGGCGGGATCCCATGGGAGCTAATTCCTGGCGCGCGGTCTAGCGAGTCCGAACGCGAAGCCGAGGACGAGACCGAACGACACCCCGGCGGCAAGCCACAACGACCACCGCACCGCGGGACGGCCAGTCGGCTCTGCCATGGATTCATCGTATGCGGCGGGGCCGATGGCTGGAAATCACCGGCTGGCGCTCGGGTGCGAGCGTCGGGAAATCGTGCGCTCCAGAAATAGGGCACCCTTGTTCTGTGAGTGAGTCTTCCCCCGAGCCTGACGAACCAGTCTTGGAGCGGCTGCGGCGCCAAGACACCCGCCTCGATCACTACATCGACCGGTATGCCGACCGCGCGCATGGGATGACGGCATCGGCGATCCGGTCTCTCTTCGCCGTCGCCAACCGGCCAGAAGTCGTCTCGCTTGCCGGCGGTATGCCGAATATCACCGACCTTCCCCTCGATGCGGTCGGTTCAGTCCTCAACGACCTGGTGCTCAACGATGGTCGGCGGGCGATGCAGTACGGCTCTGGTCAGGGTGAGCCGGCCGTTCGGGAAGCGATTTGCGACGTGATGCGGCTGGAGAACATCTCCGCCCACCCCGACGATGTAATGGTCTCCGTCGGATCGCAACAGGGTCTTGACCTGCTCACACGCATCTTCTGCAATCCGGGCGATGTCGTGCTGTGTGAGGCACCCAGCTACGTGGGGGCACTTGGGGTCTTCCGCTCCTATCAGTGCGAGGTCGTTCATGTTGCCATGGACGAGCAGGGTCTGAATCCCAGCGCGCTAGCCGATGCGTTGAGGGCGCTGCGCCGCGCGGGGCGTACGGTCAAGTTCCTCTACACCATCCCGAACTACCACAATCCCGCCGGCGTCACCCAGTCGCTGGACCGACGGCTGGAACTGCTCAACCTTGCCGAGCGCGCAGACCTGCTGGTGCTGGAGGACAACCCGTACGGGCTGCTCGGCTTCGACGGCGAACCGATCCCAGCTCTGCGATCGATGAACGAGCGTCAGGTGATCTACCTTGGGTCGTTTTCCAAGACCTTCGCACCCGGATTCCGGGTCGGCTGGGTACTCGCACCACACGCCGTGCGCGAGAAGCTGGTGCTTGCTCAGGAAGCGGCAACACTGTGCCCACCCGTCTTCTCCCAGTTCGCGGTCGCGGCGTACCTGGCCAACCACGATTGGCGCGGCCAGATCAAACTCTTCCGCGAGATGTACCGGGAACGGCGCGATGCGATGATCACCGGGTTGACCAGTCACATGCCTGCCGGCACCACCTGGACCTATCCCGAGGGCGGCTTCTTCGTGTGGTTGACGCTGCCTCCGGGGATCGATTCTCACGCAATGCTGCCCCGCGCGGTCACTGCCCGCGTAGCCTACGTGCCAGGCACTGCGTTCTATGCGGATGGCTTCGGCAGCCGGCACATGCGGTTGTCGTACTGTTTCCCCACGCCAGAGCGCATCATCGAAGGCACCCGCCGGCTCGGTGAGGTGCTGGAATACGAGGCGAGGATGCTCGAGATCTTCGGTACCGCCGTCGAGTCAGAGGGCGGCCGCCGCGCACTCGGACCGCGTGAAGCACCAGGTCCCAACCAAACCTGATGATCATGGCGTTCCGACGAAAGTTGATCTTGGTTGATGTTGATCATGACTTGTTGATCATGGAAGAAGGCGCCGGGTGACCGACAACGAATACCTGCAAACGGTGATCGTACTTTCGGGCGGTCTGTCACACGAGCGCGACGTGTCATTGCGCTCCGGGCGTCGCGTCAGCCAGGCGCTGCGATCTCGCGGCGTCGAAGTCGTGGAAGCCGATGTCGATTCCACGTTGCTCTCTCGCCTCGCTGAACTCACCGGCTCAGTGGTCTTTCCCCTGCTGCATGGTGAGGCGGGCGAGGATGGCGCGTTGCGCGAGGTGTTCGAGCTGCTGGGAGTGCCCTTCGTCGGCTCCGTCGGCTCAGCGTGCCGGGTGGCATTCGACAAATCGATCGCTACCACCGTCGTCGGTGCCAGAGGCATTCGAACGCCGACCCAAGTGGCGCTGCCACATGAGACCTTCCGCGAGCTGGGAGCGCATCTTCTCGTCGATGCCCTGGGCGATCAGATCGGGTTCCCCATGATGATCAAGCCATCGCGTTGCGGCTCAGCGCTGGGTTGTAGCAAGGTCACCCGGCCCGAGGAACTTCCAGC
>DATLQP010000375.1:0-5537 GCA_035535155.1 Propionibacteriaceae bacterium | reverse complement strand
GCCGTACGCCCGAGTCGCCTCGGCGAGTGGCTGAGGTGAACCGGGAAGGTCGAGCAGGTCCTCACCCGGTAGGGGTGATGCGAGCCCCGGAGCGTTGGATGCAACGATGGCTTCAGATACCGGCATGACGTGGGCGCCCAGGGAGTGGTCCGACCGTCCGCGTCTTTCACCCAAATAGGAGAATGTCTATGGACGAAGTCGATGAAGTCGATGAGCTGGGACCGGTCGACTGGATTGTGGTCGAGTTCCCGGGTAGCAGGTTCAACGGGCAGATTGCGCCCGCGCTCCTCGATCTGGTCGAGCGTGATCTCGTCCGTGTACTCGACCTCCTGGTGTTGAAGAAGGATGACGACGGGTCGCTTGAGGCGTTTGAGCTCTCCGACCTGGATGAGGGAGAGATCGGAGGGTTCCGGGAATACGAGTCGGAGCTGGCGATGCTGCTCAGCGAGGAGGACGTGACCTCGCTCGCCGCCGCGATCGAGCCCGGCAGCTCGGCTGCGGTGCTGGTGTGGGAGAACACCTGGGCCGCACCGTTTGCCTCTGCTGTGCGCCGGTCGGGCGGTCAGCTGGTGGCCAGTGGACGCATCCCCATTCAGGCCCTGCTCGCCGCCATCGAAGCTGATGAGAAGGAAGATGCAGCCGAAGAGGGCACCGAGCAGCTAGCAACCGCAGAAGGAGATATCTGACATGCCCCTAGCAGCACGACGTATGGGCCGCCCTGGTGTGGTTGGGCCTAGACCTGTGGCTCGGACCGCTGCCGCCGTCGGTACTGTCGCGGTGGTAGCGCACGGTGTCAACCGCCGCTCAGACCGCCGCGAAGACCGGCGAGACGATCGGGGAGACCGGCGAGACGACCGCAGGGACCGTCGCCGCTGAGCCGACCCGGCGCAAAGTCGCAGCGCCTGGTTTGCAGCGATCTGGACGGAATCGCCGTGGTGGCTGAACGAACCACACCGAGGCGCGCTCACCGTCGCTGAAGTAGCTCCCTTCAGGGGCTCGCCGACGCACCAGATCATGAAACCCAGGAGTATTGCGAAACCGCTGGCCAGCACACCGAAGACGCCCTTCCTCCTTCGAGTCCTATGACGCGTCGCGCTCGGGAGCCGAGGCGGAGGCGACCCTCGTGGTCATTCACTCCCTCTTCGTTCACTGACGTGAGCCTGTCTAGCCGATAGAGGATCGCGTACGCGTTACCACCTGCTCTTGGTCTTGGTGATGATCACTTGACCCTTCCGTGAGTTATGTCAACGCGTCGTTGCATGCATCCACTGCGGAGGCGTGGCCGAGCACACTGCTGCACGGATTTCACGTAGGCGCCGGCAACCACGGCCAAGCTCGCAGGCTGTATGGCATTCGGGTACGGCAGGCGATCCGCGACAGCGAAGCAGCTAGGCGTCCCCGCGTGGTGGTCGCCCTTCATTCGGATCATTGCCGACCTCGCCCTGACCTCGGATCTCCCCATGAATGAGCATCGACCAGATGGCCACGAGCGCATGCCTCATCGTGGAGCCCTTGATGATCGACTTGACTGCCGCTCCGGCGACCCAGAACCCGAGCAGCCCGATGATTGTCTGCGCGACGACGATGGCTGTCGTCACAGCAGCAACTGATGGAGGGTTACTGAGCCCGCTGAGGGAATCCGCGATGCGGGGCGCCAACGCCCAGAACGGCACAATCCACAAGAGGATGAGAAACACGCCCACCCGTAGACGCAACGAGGACGGGCCAGCCGATTTCGTGTCTTCGGCCATGGACGATCCATCGCGCATGTAGATTCCCCACTCCATTAAGGTGGCCCTGGGCTCGTGCGCTCGCACTCCACGGTGGTGGAGCCACCCGGTTGCCAAGAGCATACGACCACCTGTGGTTGGTCACGGCTTGCCGCAGCGTGGCGAACCTGGCCCCGACATGGCCGGCCCGGGATGCCGGGTGGTGAGGAATTTCCTTACTCCGTCAAGCGCCCGCCGAAGACCTATGTGCGATCGGGAGCCAATCTGGGAGCCAGACGCCATCCACCTGCGTGCACCTATCCGTACTCACTCGGACGCTGTGCGCAGCGGGACCGCTCCGCCCGATCACTTGTCGGACGACGTTGGACGTATGGTCGCGAACTAAGAATCAGAAGGTTGGGGTTCGAATACCTCCGGGTGCGCCCTGTGATGTCGCAAGACATAGGCGACACCTTGAACCCCTAACTCGGCTTTGGTCGTGGTTTGCGGACGCCTCGGGTTTGGTAATCGACGGCTGGGTTGAGGGTTAGCTCGCGGATGAGCTCACCGGTGTGGGCGTGGATGATGCGGATGTCGCGGCCGTTGATCAGCATCAGGATGGGGGTTCGGGCGTGGGTTCGGCCGACGCCGATGTGGTGGAGTCGGCCTGCGTGGCGGAGGGTGAGTTTGCCGTCGCTGTCTGAACCGCCCCGGCTTTGGTGGAGACATTGATCCCACGGAAAGGTGGAGTCATGTCAGCACCGATGAAGCATCCGCCCGAGGTTCGTGATCGGGCGGTCCGTTTGGTCGATGATCTTTTGGCCGATGATCAGCTGCAATTGTCGGTGACCGGCGCTTGTCGTCGGGTCGGTGAACAGTTGGGCATCAACCGTGACACGCTGCGCGGCTGGGTGAAGCAGGCCCAGATCGATGCCGGCGCTAGGCCGGGGGTCTCCAGGGATGATCGACGTCGGCTGGTCGAGCTGGAACGGGAGAACCGGGAGCTGCGTCGAGCGAATGCGATCTTAAAGACCGCGTCGGCTTTCTTTGCGGCGGAGCTCGACCGCCCATTGCCACGCTCGTGAGGTTCATCGACGAGCATCGTCACGACATGATCGATGGTCGGCAGTTCGGGGTCGAGCCGATCTGCAGGGTGCTGTCTGAGCACGGCTGCCCGATCGCCCCGAGCACCTACTACGCGGCCAAGAGCCGCCCACCGTGTGACCGGGTGATCCGCGACGCGGAGCTTTTGGTCCAGATCCGGCGGGTGCATGTAGACAACTACGGGGTGTATGGGGCCCGCAAGGTGTGGCATCAGCTGCACCAGGAAGGCATCCAGGCGGCCCGCTGCACCGTGGAACGGCTCATGAAGGCCGACGGGCTGCGCGGTGTGGTCCGCGGCGCCCAGATCCGTACCACCAAGCCGGATCCGGCTGTGGCGCGGCCGGAGGATCTGGTGGAGCGGCGGTTCAGTGCGCAACGGCCCAACCAGCTGTGGGTGGTCGACTTCACCTACGTCGCCACCTGGGCCGGATTCGTCTACGTGGCGTTCTGCGTCGACGTGTTCTCCCGGATCATCACCGGCTGGCGGGCGGCCAAATCGATGACCACCGACCTGGTGTTGGACGCCTTGGAGATGGGGATCTGGCAGCGCCGCCGCACCGGACATGACCTGCGGGGACTGGTGCATCACTCCGACGCGGGCAGCCAGTACACCTCGATCCGCTACACCGAACGACTCGCCGAAGCCGGCGCCCGACCCTCCATCGGATCGGTCGGAGACTCCTACGACAACGCCCTAGCCGAGTCGATCATCGGTTTGTTCAAAACCGAACTGATCCGCCGCAAGGGGCCATGGCGCGGCCTGGACACTGTCGAGATGGCCACGTTGGAATGGGTTGACTGGTTCAACAATCGGCGGCTCTTCTCCGCCATCGGCAACATTCCACCGGTCGAAGCCGAAGCCCACCACTACCTCACAACAACACCGTCTGAAATCCTTCAGATGGCAGAAACCCGCCTCCACTGAACCCGGGGCGGTTCACATGCATGGTATCGGCGGAGACGCCTTGAGCGGTGTGGATGGTGGTGGCATAGCCAAGACCGGTCGACGCTTGAACGTAATCGGTAGGGAGCCGGACGGTCAGGTGGCTGCGGGTGTGTCGCACGGTCAGGTCACCGTGTTTGGCGACGTGGGTGATCATCCAGCGGTCACCGTTTTTCACCCAGTCGGTGGCGGTGAGGCGGAGTCGACGATCGTTGGTGCGGGTGATGATCACATCCCCGACACTGGCCCAGTTCCCATCGGCCAACGGCACTTCGACTTCGGCTGTTGTAGCAGAGTGATCGAGACGATGCTCCCTGGCACGGCTATTGAGTCGCGCGACCAGTTCGCGGGTGGGGGCGATCATGATCGCGTCGAGACCCGCCGCCCGATCCGATACCCAAGCCTTGAACGCATCCTCGGTGGTGGCGGCTATGTCGCCGACATGAACACGGCCGTGATCAAGGTAGAACTTGAGTGCCTCAGGTTTACCTTCGCGGAGCATGAGAGATGCCGCCGCCTCGGCCGCGCCGGCGAAGCGGTGCAGCTCGGTCAAGTGGAGCGCACCGTGGGTCTCTTTGATGTCGCGGAGGACGCCGCCGGCGCCGATCGCGGCGAGCTGTTGATCATCACCGACCAGCCGGACATTCGCACCACGACCAATAGCGAACTGCACGGCGGTGTCGAGGGTGAGGGTGTCGGCCATGCCGGCTTCATCGATGATCACCAGTGTCGACGGGCCGGCCGCGGCCGCCCAGTCCAGCAGCTCGCCATGGTCAAGGGACCAGGTGAGTTTGGCGAGGGTGTCGGTGCGGATTCCGGTCTGCTCGCCAAGAACAGCGGCCGCGGCCGCGGACGGGGCGAGGCCGATGATCTGGCCGCCGTCTTGGGTCCATGCCTGGGCGATCGCAAGCTGCAGACGTGCCCCGGAGCTGCACATCTGCCGGACCAGCGAAGCCTGCCCAGCATCCAGCGCCGTGCCGTTCGCTGCCAGCTCCAGCAGAGCCAGATCCACCGCCGAATCATCGACCACTGGGCCGTCGCGGCGTCCGGCAGCGGCAACGAGCCGCTGCTCGGCATCGAGGATGCGCTGGGAGGTGTAGAGGTCGGCGCCGGCGATGGTGTAAACCGACGACCCGTCGACCCGCCGCAGCGCGCCCGGTTCTTCAATGCTGTCCGGTGGTGCGGCCAGAGCTACCGAGCGGTGCTCGAGGACCTCATGAACGAGGAGATCCACCAGCGTGTTCGCCTGCTCGGCAGGCACGTCGACGGTCCGAAGGTGGCGTTGGGCTTCGGCACGGACGTGCCAGCTCTGCCAGGTCGACCGGGTCTCCTCCATGGCAGCCAGCACCCGGTCGGCGGTTTGTGCGACCCAGTGGGCGTCGGCCATGCGCGGGGGTTCTGCGGCGGGGGTCAGTGTCGTCGCGACCATTGAGGCGACGGCGCTGTGGCCACCGAGGACCGCTGAGGCTTCGTTCATCCAGGTGGTGCGCTGCTCGGCAAGTGATCGAGGTTCGTGTTTGGCGTCGCGGGTCTCCAACGTTGCCTGCTGGGCCAGGTGGAGCGCTTCGACCGGTGTGGGTGGTCGGCCATGATCATGTTGGAACTGGATGGCGAGCTCGCCACGGCGGACGTTGATATGGGCCCGGCGGGTCGACCACCGCTGGTTCAACCGCGGGTCGACTCCGATGATCTCGCGGATCGGCCGCTTGCCCGGATCGGAGCCGGGACGCGCCGCGAACCGCACCCCCAGCGCGTCGCGGAGGTGCTGCTCCAGGGAGGTG
>DATLQP010000374.1:0-7136 GCA_035535155.1 Propionibacteriaceae bacterium | reverse complement strand
TGATGGTGCCTATTTGGTGCCAGATCTGGCATATCCGCGAGCATTCACTCTGCGGGTCGGCCGAACCGATCAGTCTTATGTCGATCTTGACGATCCGCTGCGGCTGGAGTTCGACTATGTGCAGCGGCTGGTCGATGTCCTCGACAACGTCGCAGAGCCGGGGCGGCGGATACGGGTGGTGCATGTCGGTGGCGCTGCGATGACCCTGCCGCGCTACGTGGCCGCGACCCGGCCGAACTCTGCTCAGGTCGTGCTCGAACCGGATATCGAGCTCACTGCCTTCGTCCGTCGGCACCTGCCGCTGCCGGCTCACAGTGGGATCAAGGTACGCGGCAACGATGGCCGCTGTGGCATTGCGGCGCTGCGCGATGGGTATGCCGACCTGGTGATCATCGACGCCTTCGTCGGTGCCCGAGTGCCGGCCGAGCTCGGCACCGCCGAATTACTCGCCGATGCTAGGCGTGCCCTTTCTGATCATGGAGTGATCATCATCAACCTCACCGATCGCGGCCCGCTCGGCTACGCTCGCCGGGTCGTGGCTGGCGTACGCGTGGTCTTTCCTCACGTGCTGCTGTCTGCCGAGTCATCGACGCTGAAGGGCCGGCGCTTCGGCAATGTGATCGTCGCCGGTGGTGTCAGACCGCTGCCTTACGCCGCGATCGCGGAACGCGCCGGACTGTCGCCGTTCCCGTATCGCGTACTGCGTGGTGCCCGACTGAATCAGCTGCTGGCCGATTCGAAGCCGTTCAGCGCGGAGGATGCGGAGGAATCACCAGACCCGCCCCGCGGCGTGTTGCATACCCGCTGAAGGATGTGCCCGAGCCAGTCTCGTTGTGCCCTGAGCCAGGCTCTTTGTGCCCTGAGCTTGTCTCTATGTGTGAGCTTGTCTCTATGTGCCGTGAGCTTGTCGAAGGGCACCTCAGACCGGCTTACGCAAGGCTCCTAGCCTGCGGATCGCTTCGTCGAGTACCTGCTCCTGCTTACAGAAGGCCCATCGCACGTACGGCTTGCCCGCCTCTGCACGGTCGTAGAACACCTGATGCGGAATCGCGACGACTCCGCAGCGGCCCGGCAACTCTCGGCAGAACTCCACACCATCGCTGTAACCGAGCGGCCGCACATCGGTGCTCATGAAATAGGTGCCCCGCGGCAGGACCGGCTCCAGCCCGACCGACCGTAGGCCAGCAGCGAACTGATCGCGCCTGTCCTGCAGATCGAGCCGGGCCTTCTCCACCCATTCGTCCCCCTCGTCGAGAGCGCGCGCAACGGCAGGCTGGAAGGGGGCGCCGGAGACGTAGCTCAGGAACTGTTTCACAGCAGTGATTTCATTGATCAACTCTGGCGTGCCAAGCGCCCAGCCGATCTTCCAGCCGGTGGCCGAAAAGGTCTTGCCGGCCGAGGAGATTCGTACTGTGCGCTCTCGCATGCCGGGCAACGTTGCCAATGGCAGGTGTTCGGCGCCGTCGAAGATCAAGTGCTCATACACCTCGTCGCATAGGACGAGGACGTCGTGCTGCACCGCCAGTTGCGCGATCGTGGCGAGATCGGCACGATCCAGCACCGCTCCGGTCGGGTTGTGCGGCGAGTTGATCAACAGCGCCTTGGTCTTGGGAGTGAATGCCGCCGCAAGCTCGGCGTGGTCGAGCCGAAAGTCCGGGCCGAACAGTGCCACGCCGACCCGACGCCCGCCGGCGAGCTGGATGGAGGCTGCGTATGAGTCGTAGAACGGCTCGATCGCGATCACTTCGTCGCCCGGGTTGACGAAGGCCATGATCGAGGCCGCTAGTGCTTCGGTGGCACCGGTGGTGACCAGGACTTCTGTCTCGGGGTCGTAACTGAGGCCATAATTCCGGCTGCTGTGCGCAGCGATCGCCTGCCGCAGTGGCAGGATGCCGCGACCCGGAGGATATTGGTTCATGCCGCCGGCAATCGCCGTCCGCGCCGCCTCGAGCATGAAGGCAGGGCCGTCGGTGTCCGGGAAGCCCTGTCCCAGATTGACCGACTGGGTTGCCAACGCGAGCGCGGACATCTCGGCGAAAATCGTGGTTGTGGCCGAGCCGATCCGGTCGGCTTTCCAGGCGGATGGCATAACCAGACCCTAGTCGCAGCCGCTTACCCCGTAGGCCCGAATGGCCGCCAGAGCCGAGAGTTAGGCTCCATTTGGACGGATAGATAACGGGTAGGCCAGGGAGGTTGTCGATGGTGGACACGGCGGAAACGACGTTGCTGGACTCGGTACCGGACGGGTTGTTCATCGGCGGTGAGTGGCGTTCGGCCGCCTCGGGTGCCACGTTGCAGGTGTCCGACCCTGCGACCGGTGACGTGATCAAAACAATCGCTGATGGGGGCGTCGACGATGGTGCCGCTGCGATGGACGCTGCGGCGGAAGCCGCTGCCGGCTGGGCCAGGACGCCGCCCCGGGAACGCGCCGAGCTACTGAGGCGCGCGTTCGACATGGTGCGAGAGCGCCAGGACGAGGTCGCACTGCTGATGACCCTGGAGATGGGCAAACCGCTCGCCGAGTCGAAAGCCGAGGTCACCTACGGCGGCGAGTTTCTGCGCTGGTTCTCTGAGGAGGCGGTGCGCATCTTCGGCCGCTACGGCATCAACCCCGAAGGAACCGGGCGGATGATCGTGAACCAACTTCCGGTCGGGCCATGCTTCCTGATCACCCCGTGGAACTTCCCTCTGGCGATGGCGACGCGCAAGACCGCACCGGCGCTGGCCGCCGGCTGCACGGTGGTGATCAAGCCGCCGGAGCTGACTCCGTTGACCACTCTGTACTTCGTCAAGATCTTGGCGGAGGCCGGTCTCCCACCGGGCGTGGTCAATGTGATCACTACCTCGACGTCGGGCAAGGTGTCGGCGCCGATCATCGCCGATCCGCGATTGCGCAAGCTCAGCTTCACCGGGTCCACCGAGGTCGGTCGCAAGCTGCTGCAACAAGCCGCCGACGGCATCCTGCGGACTTCCATGGAGTTGGGCGGCAACGCACCGTTCTTGATCTTCGATGACGCTGATCTTGGTGCAGCCGTTGAGGGCGCGATGCTGGCAAAGTTCCGCAACATTGGACAGGCCTGTACAGCGGCAAACCGGTTCATCGTGCACGAGGCAGTTGCTGATGAGTTCGCAGCTCGCGTCACCGAGCGGGTGCAGGCGTTCAAGGTCGGTCGCGGCACGGAGGAGGGCGTCCAGATCGGCCCACTGATCAACGACGACGCGGTGCAAAAGGCCGATGGCCTGGTGCGAGACGCGACCGAGCGCGGCGCGAAGGTGCTCATCGGGGGTCACCCGATCGATCGGCCAGGCACGTTCTACGAGCCGACCGTCGTCGCCGGCGTACGCCCCGGCAGCGACATCCTTCGCGAGGAAATCTTCGGGCCCGTGTTGAGCATCGTGACGTTCGGTGATGAGGACGAAGCGGTGCGGATCGCGAATGACACCGAATATGGCCTGGTGGGGTACGCCTTCACCAAGGATCTGGCGCGCGGCCAGCGCCTCATCGAGTCGCTGGAAACCGGAATGCTCGGCCTCAATGTCGGCGTGGTGTCAAACGCGGCAGCTCCCTTCGGCGGGGTGAAGCAGTCCGGGATCGGGCGTGAGGGTGGCTTCGAGGGGATTCAGGAGTACCTATCGACCAAATACACGCTTACGCCGAATCCCTTCGCCCGCTGACGACCGAACGCGAGCCGGTGGTGACGACTCGTATGCGACAGTCTCGGCGCACCAGCTCAGGGCGATCGATAATGGGGCCGCGGGTCACCGGAGTGAGTGTCGCCAGAAGGAGAAGCAAGATGGAGACCATCAAGTCGCAGGTGGATGAGCTCATCGCCCAGATGACACCGGTCGAGAAGGCCGGGCAACTGACCCAATACTTCTACTTCCGCCTGCCGGAGGGTGCCGAGCCCGGTCTTGACTTCGACGCCGACGAGCAGCCGCAGATGGTCGAGTCGGCTTTGCGGAACGGTGTTGCGGGTTCTTTGCTGTTCGTCACGGATCCGGCCGAGATCAACCGCCTCCAGCGGCTCGCGGTCGACGGTAACCGCCTCGGCATCCCCGTACTGTTCGGTTTCGACGTGATTCACGGGCTCCGCACGATTCTGCCGGTGCCCATTGCGATGGCGGCGTCCTGGGATCCCGCGATCATTGAGCGTGGCCAGGCGGTCGCCGCCCGTGAGGCGCGCGCTGTGGGCATCCACTGGGCGTTCGCGCCGATGGTCGATATCGCGCGGGATCCGCGTTGGGGCCGGATCGTCGAGGGCGCGGGAGAAGATCCCTACCTCGGAGCTGCCGTGGCCGTGGCGCAGGTGCGTGGCTTCCAGGGCGGCGAGTTGGGGACACCTGAACGCGTTATCGCCGGCCCGAAGCACTTCGCCGGATACGGGGGCGCTCTTGGCGGCCGCGACTATGACGAGGTCAATCTTTCCGATTCTGAGCTGTGGAACGTGTACTTCCCGCCGTTCCGGGCGGCGGTCGAGGCTGGTGCCGGCAATGTGATGACCGCCTACATGGGCCTCAATGGTGTCCCGGCGGCCGGCAGGGGGTGGCTGTTCACCGAGGTGCTGCGTGATACCTGGGGATTCGAGGGCTTCGTGGTGAGTGACGCCAACGTCGTCCGGAACCTTGTGACTCATGGCTTCGCGACTGACCTGGGCGATGCCGCCACCCGCGCGGTCAGCGCCGGAGTGGATATGGAGATGGCGATCTCCGACCCCGGCTATGCGCATCTGCCGGATGCGCTGGAGTCGGGTGCGGCAAACCAGCAGACTGTGGACGCGAGCGTGCGGCGCGTCTTGGAGGCGAAGATCAGGATGGGCCTCTTCGACGCACCGTACGTCGACGAGGATCGCGCCCGCGAGGTCCTGGCCGACCCAACCCACCGCGAGGTGGCCCGGATAGCCGCGGAACGCGCCGCGGTGCTGCTTCGCAACGAGGGTGCCCTCCTCCCGCTGGATACCGCCACCCTGTCCTCGATCGCGGTCATCGGGCCGTTGGCCGACTCCAAGCGCGACACCATCGGACCCTGGGTCTTCGACTATGACCTGGACGAGACGGTGACCGTGCTCGAAGGCATCCGCGCCAAAGTTGGGGAAGGAGTTCGGGTTGGTCACGCCCCCGGTGTGCGTGTTGCGCAGCGCGTGTTTCCGTCGATGTTCGACATGTTCGGAGGGAACAGGCCAACCGATCCGGAGGGGTTCGACGAGGAGCTCGAATTCCAACACGCCGTCGAGCTGGCCGCCGACGCCGATGTCGCGGTCGTCGTGGCGGGTGAATGGCAGAACATGATCGGTGAGGCGGCCTCGCGGTCGTCGCTGGATTTCCCGGGACGCCAGCTCGAGCTACTTCAGGCGGTGGTTGAGACCGGTACGCCGGTCGTGCTGCTGGTCATGAACGGGCGCCCCCTGGACCTGCGCTGGCCCGCCGAGCACGTACCAGCCATCCTCGACATCTGGTATCCCGGCACACAAGGCGGCGCGGCCACGGCGAACCTGCTCTTCGGTGACGCCTCACCAGGCGGCAAGCTTCCATTCAGCTGGCCGCGTACGGTCGGTCAGGTGCCGATCGTGTACTCACACATCCGCTCGCACGAACCTGAGAACCAGGCGCGCCGTTACTGGGATGAGGCGAGCACGCCACTGTTCCCGTTCGGGTACGGATTGAGCTACGGCCGTTTCGAGTACGCAGACCTCACCGTCGATCAGGCCTCCGTCGCCGTTGGCGGAACTGTCACCGTGTCGGTCAACGTCACAAACACAGCGGATCGAGAAGCCGACGAGGTCGTCCAGCTCTACCTCCACCAGCGCTACGGCTCGGCGTCGCGCCCGGTACGCGAGCTCAAGGGGTTCCAGCGGCTCACCCTCGCGCCAGGGGAATCACGCACGCTCCAATTCCACGTGGGACCGAACGAGCGGGGATACTGGAACGCCGCACACCGTGAATGGGTGACCGATGCCTCGACCTTCGACGTCTGGGTCGGCAGCGACTCCACCGCACAGCTGACCACGACGTTCGAGGTCACCACGGCCTAGATTCGCCAGGAGACCGTCGATCGTCTCCGACCGCAAGGCCTTGGATCGTTGCGGCCTAACTGCGGAAGCCGGTCCCGTCGCCGAAGCGGAACAAGGGGTCGGCGGTGTCGAACGGCAGTCGCCCCTGCGGCGATGTCAGCCCGAACACCTCGTCGGCAAAGTGGGCCTGGGTCGGGGACTATGCGCGCGTAATAGTCTGATTCCGGCGGCTCCGCGCGACTTGCCAGGCACCATACGCGATCCGCTCATGGTCTTTGCAAGCGGTTGAAGCCCCTTCGATCCCCGCCATCCCGACCGATGAGTTTTCGGGCCGAAGATCGTCATTTCGTAGAGTCGGGTCTTTACACGAAGAAAGGAATTGCCGTGTCGTCAACGCCGCAGCAGTCCCAGGACATCTCGATCCCTGATCTCCGCTCCGACCTAAACGGCGAGGTGATCGGCCCAGAGGACGCCGCGTACGACGAGGCGCGCCAGGTCTTCTTCAAGGGCGTCGACCGCCGGCCGGCCGCGGTGGCGCGGGTCGCCGGGGCGGATGACGTCGCTCGCGTCGTCACGCTCGCCCGCGAGAGCGGCCTCGAGCTGGCCGTTCGCAGCGGCGGCCACAGCCGCGCGGGCTACGGCACCAGCGAAGGCGGGATAGTGATCGACCTCTCTGGCATGCGCGCCCTCGAGATCGATGCCGACGCGAAAACCGCCTGGGTTGAGACCGGGATGACGGCAGGCGAGTACACCAACGCCGTCAGCGAGCGCGGGCGTGCCACAGGCCTGGGCGACACCGGCTCGGTCGGCATCGGCGGGATTACGCTCGCGGGCGGGATCGGATTCCTGGTCCGGAAGAACGGGCTGACGATCGACAACCTGCTCGCGGCCGAGGTGGTCACTGCCGGCGGGGAGATTGTGCAGGCGAGCGAGGAGAGCGAGCCAGACCTCTTCTGGGCGATCCGCGGGGGCGAGGGCAACTTCGGCGTCGCCACCCGCCTCCGGCTGCGCTTGCACGAGATCTCGGAGATCGTTGGCGGGATGCTGATGCTGCCGGGCACGCCGGACGTGATCACCGGCTTCATCGAGGCGGCCGAGGCCGCCCCGGAGGAGCTCTCGACGATCGCC
>DATLQP010000373.1:0-2502 GCA_035535155.1 Propionibacteriaceae bacterium | reverse complement strand
AAGGTGATGCGGGCGATGCCTGGAAGTCATCGGCGGCAGTGGGCGCCACCTCCACAACCGCACGGCTCGGCCGTGCAGCCCTTTGTTTTGGGAAGTTCAACACAACAAGAGAGGAACTCTGGCTATGGCACAGATCGTGGGTGAGCGCGTCAGCAAAGGTGACGCCATCGTCGACTACGAGGACAAGGTCTTCGAAGACATCCAGGCGGAACCGGGGGAAAAGGCCTTCATCCTCATGCACACCGTGCCTTTCGAGGGCTCGGTAGGCCTGGTCAACATGCTCACGGCAACCCGCATCAACCGGAAGGGCTTCGACACCCACTTGGTGCTCTACGGTCCCGGCTCGCTGATGGCATCCGCCACCCGCGGCTACCCCAAGGTCGGAGACGAGGCGTTCCCGGGCGCACTCGGCTACAACAAGCAGCTGCAGACGTTCATGGACGAGGGCGGCCATGTCTACGCCTGCAGGTTTTCCGCCGCTGCCCTCTATGGCATGCGCGAGATCGACATGATGGAAGGGGTCAAGCCGATCAACCCGCTCGACGTGCTCGACGCGGTGTTGACAGCTCGCCGTAGCGGCGCGCTGATCATGCAGACCTGGACGGTCTGAAGGTCCTCGACGGCATGGGCCGCCGCTCGCTTGGGCGGCGGCACGCGTCGTATCTGGGTCTGCTCGCGCATCGCGCTTTGGAGGGCCGGCGTCGTCGTGGCTCCTCGAGGAAAGAACGCCTCGGCCCTCTCCTCCTCCGCACTGCGGCCGCGCGATACCGACGCTCGCAGACCGTTACGCCCGGGCCGATGGGGTCGTCGTCAGAGCGTCATCTCGGCGTACAGCCGAGCGTGTTCCTCGGCTGTACGCGCCCAACTGAAGGCCGGCACCACGCTGCGGCCGCCGCGGACGAGCGTCTCCCGGAGCGCGTCATCTGTGACGACACGACGCATGCCCTCTGCGAGGGATGTCGGGTCTGCGACCCGCGTCATCACCGCGGACTCATCGGGTGTGAGGTACTCGCGCAGCACAGCGATGTCGCTGGATACCACTGGCAGGTCGGCCGCCATGGCCTCGAGAACTGCCAGCCCCCATCCCTCCTTGGTCGACGGGAAGGCCAGCGCGTCCGCACTCCGGTACCACGCGTGCAGCTCGGCGTCGCTGAGGGTGCCGGCCAGGACGACGTCGCGGCCCAACTCAAGCCCGAGACGGGGCAGCATCGCGAGCGCGTCCTCGCGATAGCGGGCGTAGTCCTGGAACGAGTGCCCACCGACGACGACGAGGGCGGGCGCTGGATCGAGCGCTTTGGCGAGGATCGACATCGCTTCGAAGAGATAGGTACTGCCCTTGCGCGGCTCGATGCCGCCCACGGACAAGAACACGAATCGGTCATCCAGTCCTGCTTTCTTGCGCAAAGCGACTCGCCGACTCTCCTCGATCGGACCAAAGCGGGCGGCATCAACCCCGTTGTGGATGACCCTGGCGTCGACGCCGAACTCCGCCCTCAGCCGGCTGCGCCAGTCCTCGCTAACGACGACCACTTCATCAGGCTCCTCGATGGCCTTCCGCTGACACTCGATCAAGGCAGCAGTGGTGAAGTCGTCGACGTGGTGGACGGTGCGGACGACGCTTACGCGGGCGCCGGTGTCCCGGACCCGAGCGGCGGCACGTGCTGAGATGCAGTCCTGGGTGTGGAGGATGTCCACGTCGCCGGCGACCGCGGAGAGCCCCGCCTCTAGGTCGTTGATCGACGCGAATACTCGCTCCTCCAAGGTGTCTGCCGGTGGAGAGTTCGGGACCAGGATGTAGGGCGCTCGTACTGGCCGGAAGAAGCCCTCGTTGGGATTGCCGAGTCCTACGATGCGAACGTCCATCCCCTGATCCACCATCGCCTCGGCCAGCGACAGCGTGTGCACCACACCGCCGCGTGGCTTGGTCGAGTAGGTGACGAGGGCAACGCCGCGCTGACCCGGCCGGACGGTCTCTTTGCGCTGCTCGCGCACGCCGACGCTCGCAGCTGAGAACGGTTCATTCACAGTGGCGTCCTGAGCAGACCGGGGTTGTCTGTCGCGATTGCGGCGGCCACCAGCGAGGACCTGGCCGCAGTCTCGGTGACAATGCAGCCGGCCTTGACGAGCCTCTCGCGCTGGGCGGAGTAGCACTGCGGGTCCTGGTCGGTTCCGAGGACGTAGGCAATGATCTGCGGACCGCCCCCGGCCATCACCGATGCACATTCCGGCGCGAGGATCCCGGCTGGGTCCGGATGGGCGCCGTACCCGAGAACCAGGTCCAGGATGATCACCGCGACTTCAGGATCCGCACCGTGCTCGCGCAGCAGCTCGATCCGCGCCTCGGGGTCGATCATCGGGTGTGGGCGCCCCCGGGTGTACTCCTCCTCGCCTAAGTCGAGGCACTGGTGCGATCCGGCCGGAGCCGGCAGGCCCCATGCGGGGTTGATCGGTGTGTTGGATCGGACCTCACCGATTGTGCGGCCGAGGAGGACGAGGGATTCG
>DATLQP010000372.1:0-2190 GCA_035535155.1 Propionibacteriaceae bacterium | reverse complement strand
CCCAAGCCGGACCTCGGCTGCCTTCAATACTTCGTCGCTGCCAATATCGCGAAGTGCTGAATCGACCCACCGGCCGTGCGGGTCCCCTGTGGCTCCCCGCCAAATCACGGTAAATGGTCCTCCCGTCGGTGGGCCCCAACGCGCCGGCGACGTCGGCCCAAACAAGATCACGGACGGAGTGGCATAGCCACTTGCCAGGTGGGCAACTCCGGTGTCTCCGCTGACCAGCAGTCGAGCGCCAGCCACCAGCGCAGCCAGCCCGGCCAGATCGAGCTCGCCGGCTACAACCGAGTCCCGACCGAGGCCAGCAGAGCGTGCGACGGCAAGACAACGGGGGCGTTCCGCGACGGATCCGGTGACCACGACAGAGTGGCCGGCGGCTGCCAAGGCTCTCGCCACTGCCCCGAAACGTTCGATCGGCCAGCGGCGAGCCTCCGCCGCGGCGCCGGGATGCACAATCACCGCATCAGGGATCGCCGGCGGCTGATCCGGCCGAGCCAAGCCCAGCTCGCTCTGGTCCGCCGGAATCCCTTCCAGTGTGAGCAGCCGGGTCCAGCGCGCCACCTCGTGCATCTCGTCGCGCCACGTCGGGCCGGCGATAGACGGATGATCTGGATGCCAATGAGTAACCAACCGGCGCGCGCCGGTCGCGAGCAGATCGCGAATGCTCTGCGGTCCGGCGCCATGCAGGTTGACCGCAAGTTCCGGCGGCGGAAACAGCGCAACCAGCTCACCTAAGCCGTTCACCGGCAGGACACGGTCGATCGCCCCAGTCAGCCGGGCCAACGGCTCCAGCACAGCCGGCGCAGCGAGAGTGATCGTCGCTTCCGGAAAGGCTTGCCGCAGCCCGCGGTACGCCGGCACTGCGGTCAGGAAATCTCCGAGCCCGATCGCCCTGAGGATCAAGACTGTCGAAACACGACCAAACCTGTCTGACACGACAGAAGGTCTACGGCCAGGAGCTTTCGGTTGAGCTGCAGATCACCAACTCGCGCAGCTCGCAACCGGCCGGCTGACTCAGGGCAAAGACAACCGCCGCGGCGACATCGGCCGGAGCGTTGAGTACGGCGTCGGGCGGCGGCTTGTACTGCTCAGTCCGATTGTCAAAGAAGTGGGTGTGCATGCCGCCCGGAATGAGCAGCGTGACGCCCACCTCACCCGCTGTCTCGGCCGCCAGGGCGCGGGTGAAGCCGACGACCCCGAACTTCGACGCGCAGTACGCGGTTGCATCACCCACCGCCTTGATGCCGAGGGTGGACGCACATGTCACCACCCGCCCATGGCTGCGGCGCAGGTAGGGCAGCGCCGCCCGGACCACAGCTGCGGTACCGAACAGATTCACCCGGATCACCCGTTCCCACTCCTCGACCGGGACCTGCTCGAGCGGCCCACAGGAGTCGATGCCGGCCGCGGTGAAGACACCGTCCAGTTGTCCGCCCGAGTCCTTGACCACAGCATCCACGGCGGCCGCTGTCGCAGCCGTGTCAGCGAGGTCGACGTGCTCGTATGCAACGTCGGACTCCGGTGCGACGCGATCAAGCACCAGCGGCGTTCCGCCACCAGCCTGCACGGCGGCTGCCGTTGCGGCGCCGAGCCCGGAGGACCCGCCCGTGATCAAGATCGTGCCGAGCGCCTGGGGCGCAACATTGCCGGTGCGGGAGAAGGGTGCCACAGTGGTGACGCTCATGAAACCTCCTGTGAGAGATCGTCGCTGGGATGGTGGTCCGTACGCGCGGTGCGGACCAGATGGGTCGTCGAGTAGCCGGGCATGACGGGCAGCAGCACTACTCGGCCACCAACCCGCTCAACCACATCGGCTTCGGGCAGTATGCGGTCGGCGTAATCTTCGCCCTTTACCCAGATGTCGGGCTCCAGCCGAGCCAGCAGCGCAGCTGGCGTCTTCTCCTCGAAGATCGCCACGCCGTCCACTGCTGCCAGCGCGTTGAGCACCGCCGCCCGGTCCTGCTGCGGCACCACCGGCCGGCCAGGACCTTTCGCGCGGCGTACGGACTCGTCGGAGTTGAGACAGACCACCAGCGCATCGCCCAGTGCCCGTGCCTGGTTGAGCAGGCTGATGTGACCGCGGTGCAGCAGGTCGAAGCAGCCGCCCGTTGCGACCAGGCGCCCTCCGGTACGGCGGACCCGCGTCGCCACCTCGAAGGCGTCAGTCGTGTCGGCCGGCTCGGTCCG
>DATLQP010000371.1:0-3209 GCA_035535155.1 Propionibacteriaceae bacterium | reverse complement strand
CGTCACCGGCAAGTCCCCCAGCGAGCTCTACGCTGAGCTCACCGCCGAGCACGGTGCGCCGGCGTACGCCCGCATCGATGCGCCCGCCAACCGTGAGCAGAAAGCCAAGCTGTCCAAGCTCGATGCCTCTTCGGTTACCGCCACCGAGCTGGCCGGGGAGCCGATCACCGCGATCTTGACGAGAGCGCCGGGCAACGACGCTCCCATCGGCGGCCTGAAAGTTGTGACCGAATCGGCCTGGTTCGCGGCTCGGCCCTCGGGCACCGAAGACGTCTACAAGATCTACGCCGAATCGTTCAAAGGTGCCGAGCACCTGGCTGAGGTGCAGGAAGCGGCCCGCGCCGTCGTCTCCGCGGCATTAGACAGTTGAGAGTTCCTCCCCAGCGGGCCCGGATCGCGCGCCGCCGGGTTGAGGAGGAGCGAGCAGACACGCTTTCATCGTCTGCGAGTGACGACGAAGTAGGCGGCTGCCCAGCGCGATCCGCAGCGAGCGGAGCGAGCAATCAACACTGCGCGAGCAGCAAGGCCACAATGGAAAGGTGCACGCCGACGAGCTGGCGGATCTGCTTCGCTGGTGCGCGGCGCTGAGCCCTGATCCAGCGGATCTGGCTGGTGCCGTGGTGCTTGCTGCGGGCCCGCGTTGGTCCCAGCTGGTCGACTCACCACCAGACCTTCGGGAGCTCACCGTGCGTACGTTCCTGCGCGCAGCCGAGCCAGCTGAGTCAATCTCCAGACAAGAGATGGAACACATCCCTGAGGAGCTCCGCGTCGTCGTCGTCGCCTACGACGGACTGCCAAAGCTGCAACGCGCCGTGGTGATGCTCAGCTGCCTCGAGATGGTCACTTACGCCGAGATTGCCGGAATCGTCGATCGCTCGGTGGCACGTGTCGGCATCGAACTCGATCGAGCGCTCGACATGATCAACGCCGATCCGTACGCGGTACGGGCCGCACTCGACATCACCACCTGGCGTCCGCCAAGTCCAGCGGAGGTTTCCCGGGCACTGCGCCGTTACGCCAAGAGCCGGACGCGCCGCCGACGTCGGATCGGGCTCGTTGGGATAGCGGCGGGCACCATGCTGGGCGTGCTGGTGACGATCGGCGCGGTGTATCGGCCGAATGTGGAGCCGCGGCGATCTGGAGCATGGACGTTCTCCCACACCGTTCGACCCACGCCCGGTTGGTCCATCCAGAGCCAAACCGTCGAACGGGACTGGGAGACGACCATTTTGCGCGCCAAGCAGCCCAGCGACGGCCGATGCTCCGTGGCGGTCGGTGCTGCGGGTGCTACCTGGGTGCGCCAGCTGCCGCGAAAACCGGCACGGGTCCGAGTCGGCACTCGCTCGGCGTACTACGCGGAACGGGTCTGGCCCAATGGTGGTGGAACACTGCTGTGGTGGGAATACGCCGCCGAGGCTTGGGTGATCATCGAGTGCGGAAGCGTCAGCGATCCTCGCAAGACGCTCCCTGAGCTGGCCGGCCACGTGACCCTGGCAGCCGAATCGCTCCGGCTGCCATACCGGGTCCGCTCACTCCCCCGGCACTATGAGGTCACCTCGGTCACCAGAGGTCTGGTGAGCAATTCGACTGTGGCTTTTCTCACTCGCAATGACTACCCCGAGGGGATCACTCAGATCAGCATTCGCTATCCAGCGGGCTTGCCAATGTCCAGCGTCAACAATTCCGCTTTCGTCTTGCGCTACGCCAGCGGCAGACATGCAGCCGTCTGCCGGCCTTTCGGGGACAGCCATGTCTGTGTACGAGGCGACCTCAGTACCCCTGGTTCGATTGACGTCGCGTCGCAACGAGGCGCGCTGGCCGTCATTGATCAGATTGCTTCCAACCTGGAGCTGGCCGCGAGCCCGAGAGATCTTGCGAGCTGGTTCGATGCGCGGGACGCCTTGCCGTCCTGAGTCCAACCAAGATCAGCGCCGCCGACCGGCGGCAATCACAGCGACCAGGCCGATGATGAAGATCACGCCGAGAACAGTGCCCTCTACTCCATGCCCGTTTGCGATCAGATAGACGCATGCGGCCAGGAATGCCAGTGTGATGACGACGCCATAGTTGAGACCCCGCCCATTGAGCCGCACCTCGCGCTGGTCCAGAGCGGCGATGCGATCGAGCTCCTTCTCGATCACCGCTCGCGTCTGGGCATCGGCGTCTGCGTATACCTGCAGCGGGTCCTGATAACGCTCGAATCGAGCTGGCAGCTCAGTCATATCTGCTCCTCACGTCGCGGCTGATCGAAAATGTTGGCGGCCGGCTCGCCGCCTGGTGCTGGGGCCAGCTCGTCCGGACCGACGAGTTCCACCATCTGCTGCAGCGCCTGGCCGACTCGTTCCGGTGCAGCTGACGGATCGACTGCATCAATGCGAGAGACGGCATCCCCCAGCCGGCCCGCCACGTTGTGGCGAACGTGCGGATAGTTGAGCGGCGCGTACAGATAGCTGAATCCCTTCAGCAGCGCGCCCACCGGTGAGCCGGAAGCAATCCTGAAACTCGGCATCGTCAGGCGTGGTGGGGTGAAAAGAGGGGGACGGCGACGCCGCTCGGACGGAATGACAGCTACCACCAGCAGCGTGCCGATCAGCAGCGCACACCCAATTCCGATCAGCACCCAAGCCCCGGTCGGCACGTGGACCTCCTAAGCACTTCGTCTCGTGCGATCTCTTCATACCCGACTTGTCAGTGTTTCAGCGCGTTCTGGCCAGCCGAAACACCGACATGTCGTGATTGGGCCGGGTCGATGTGCTCAGAAGCGCGCGGGCTCGACGTACTCCCCCCACTCGGCACGCAATGCGTTGCAGACTTCGCCGAGCGTGGCTTCAGCTCGCGCAGCCGCCAGCATCGGTTCCATCATGTTGCCGTCCGACCGGGCAATCTTGATCATCTCGCCGATGGCGGCCTCGACCGCCGCATTGTCGCGGGCGGCCCGACGGGCGTTCAGGGTCGCACTCTGCTCGATCTCGATCTCGTGGCTGACCCGCAAAATCTCCAGTGGCTTCGTCCCGGTTCCGGTGTGTACGTTCACGCCGACGATCTTCTTGTCGCCCTTTTCCAGTTGGGTCTGATAGCGAAACGCCGAGTCCGCGATCTGTCCGGTGAACCAACCCTCCTCAATGCCGAGCAGCAGCCCCGAGGTGATCGGGCCGATCGCATGTCGCCGGGTCGAGCCGCCCCCCAGCTCTTCGATCCGGTCGAGCATG